>NZ_JAIMIA010000001.1 GCF_019966495.1 Tateyamaria pelophila
GCCACATACGTGCAAATCCGTTCCCGAAGGTCCAAAGAATATGGTTTGCCCATGATCCACCTCCCAACGGAAGTGAATCAGACAAAAAGCTTCCTGTGAATCCCTTTCGATTCAGATCAAACACAAAACGCTTTAGGGTTTGCACAGAAATTTGCCGTGTATCATGACCGACGGCACCAACCGAACCTTGTTGCACGCCCAGCAATTGCACCCTTGGACAGAACCCGATACATCGCCCAAGACAGCCATGTTCTCATAAGGATCGCGACATGAACACTCCCTTGCGCCTCGGCATCGCAGGATTGGGCACCGTCGGCATTGGCGTGGTCAAGATCGTGCGCCAGAATGCGGCTTTGCTTGCGTCCCGCACCGGGCGGGACATTACCATTTCAGCCATCAGCGCGCGCAATCGGGACAAGGATCGTGGCGTTTCACTTAACTCTTATGCGTGGGAAGACGACCCTGTCGCACTGGCCAGGCGCGATGATGTAGACGTGTTTCTTGAATTGATGGGCGGCACCGAAGGTCCCGCGAAGGACGCAACCGAAGCCGCGATCGACGCTGGCAAACATGTCGTGACAGCCAACAAAGCGATGCTGGCCATCCACGGCCAGGCTTTGGCCGAAGCCGCTGAGGCCGCGCAGGTGTCACTGCGGTTCGAAGCGGCCGTCGCAGGTGGCATTCCCGTAGTGAAGGCGTTGACCGAAGGCCTCGCAGGCAATGAAATCAAACGCATCGTCGGCGTGATGAACGGATCGTGCAACTATATCCTGACCCGGATGGAGAGCGCAGGCCTGACCTATGCCGAAGTGTTCGCCGAAGCCGATGCGCTCGGGTATCTCGAGGCGGACCCGCAACTTGATGTGGGCGGCATCGATGCCGCGCACAAACTTGCAATCCTGTCTGCGATTGCCTTTGGCACGCGCGTCAATTTCGACGGGATCGAGCTTGAAGGGATCGAGCGCGTCAGCATCGAAGATATCCGCCATGCAGCCGACATGGGATACAAGATCAAGCTTCTGGGCGTGTCTCAAAAGACCGGACGCGGACTGGAGCAACGCATGATGCCCTGTCTTGTACCGGACACCTCTCCGTTGGCACAGCTTCAGGGTGGCACCAACATGGTCGCCATCGAAGGCAGCGCCGTGGAACAGATCGTGCTGCGCGGCCCGGGTGCTGGCGAAGGGCCCACAGCCTCGGCTGTGATGGGCGACGTCTGTGACATTGCGCGCGGGTTACGCTTGCCCGTCTTTGGCCAACCGGCGACCAGCCTTGATCACAGCACGCCCGCCAAATCGGTTCTCCCTGCCCCATACTATTTGCGCATGTCGCTTGATGACAAACCCGGCGCATTGGCCAAAATAGCCACTGTTTTGGGCGATGCTGGCGTCAGCATCGACCGGATGCGCCAATATGGGCACGCAGAAGGCTCCGCCCCCGTTTTGATTGTCACCCATACCTGCACCCGCACTGCCGTCGATCAGGCACTGGAGGCGATGCAAGGCACCGGCGTTCTCGCCTCCGAGCCCGTCGTGCTGCGCATCGAAGCCGTTTAAGTTATCTCATTCAAAGAACCCCACCTCAAAAGGACTATTTCCATGACAGCCACAGCCCAGTTCCAAGACCGCCTCTTGTCCTTGGGCCTCGCCCGCGTTTCCGAAGCCGCGGCCCTGGCCTCGGCACGTCTGGTCGGCCACGGCGACGAAAAGGCCGCGGATCAGGCCGCCGTCAATGCCATGCGCGAACAGCTCAACCTGCTCGATATCGCAGGTGTCGTGGTCATCGGTGAAGGCGAACGCGACGAAGCGCCGATGCTGTACATCGGTGAAGAAGTGGGCACAGGCAACGGCCCCGGCGTGGACATCGCGCTTGACCCGCTGGAAGGGACGACCCTGACCGCCAAGGACATGCCGAACGCGTTGACAGTGATCGCAATGGGGCCGCGAGGGTCGATGCTGCATGCGCCCGACGTCTACATGGACAAATTGGCGATTGGTCCCGGCTACGCGCCCGACACCGTCACGATGGACATGGACCCTGCCGAACGCGTACAGGCTCTGGCCAAGGCCAAGGGCTGCACCACATCCGACATTACAGTTTGCATTCTGGAACGCCCGCGCCACGAACAGGTCATCGCAGCGGTCCGCGGGACCGGCGCATCGATCCGCCTGATCACGGATGGCGACGTCGCCGGCGTCATGCATTGTGCCGACGCCTCAACCGGCATCGACATGTACATGGGATCAGGTGGCGCGCCCGAAGGGGTTCTGGCGGCAGCCGCCCTCAAATGCATGGGCGGCCAGATTTACGGTCAGCTGCTGTTTCGCAATGATAACGAAAAGGGCCGAGCGGCCAAGGCCGGCATAACCGACCTCGACCGCATCTATAGCCGGGACGATATGGTGACCCAGGACGTTATCTTTGCAGCCACGGGCGTGACATCCGGTTCGCTGTTGGCGGCCGTGCAGCGTGAGCCCGGCTGGTTGACCTGCGAGACATTGCTTATGCGGTCCAAGACGGGCTCTGTGCGCCGGATGAGCTATCGCACGCCGACCCACACCGTATGATAGGTGTTGGCAGGGCGCACCATGGGTGCGCCTTACGGGCCTGAACTCCGGCGACTGCGCGCGCTTTCGCGTTCGGAGCGTGACTTTTTGGCCTCCGGCGGGGATATTTATCGCCGGAAGAAATGGGGACTGCCGTGGCATTTTTGGGAGTTGAGGCATCGCTGAACGGGCGTGCATGGGTCGGCCCGGATGCCGAAACGGCACGTCAGGCCGAAGCGATGGTGCAACAGACACAGCTACCCGCCGCCGTCTGCCAGATTCTGGCCCGCGCGGGTATCCCAGCCGTCGGCGCCGAAGCTTACCTCTCCCCGACATTGCGCGACCTGATGCCAGATCCTCGCAGCTTGAAAGATATGGAAAAAGCGGCCGGGCGCGTTTTGGCAGCGGTTTCTGCGCGCCAGCGGATCGCTGTTTTTGCAGATTATGATGTAGACGGTGGCGCCTCTGCGGCGCTTCTTCTCACCTGGTTGCGTGATTTGGGATCGGCCGCCACGCTATATGTGCCCGACCGCATCGATGAAGGGTACGGACCCAATGACGCCGCCATGGCGCACTTGGCGGCCAGCCATGATCTGATCATCTGCGTGGATTGCGGCACGCTGTCTCATGACCCAATCGCAGCTGCTGTTGGAGCGGATGTCGTCGTTCTGGATCACCACCTTGGGGCCGAAGACCTGCCGCCCGCCTATGCCATCGTCAACCCCAACCGGCAGGACGAGGATGGCGCGTTGGCGCATCTGTGTGCCGCAGCGGTGGTGTTTTTGATGTTGGTCGAAGCGGGCCGTCAGTTGCGTGAAAGTGGCGCAGCGGGTCCTGATCTGATGAACATGCTTGATCTCGTGGGCCTCGCCACGGTGGCAGATGTGGCCCCCTTGATCGGGATCAATCGCGCGTTTGTTCGTCAGGGCTTGAAAATCATGGCCCGCCGAAACCGCGTCGGACTGGTGGCCCTGTCGGATCTGGCGGGCATGGATACAGCGCCCACGCCTTACCACCTTGGCTATCTGCTGGGGCCGCGAATCAATGCCGGCGGTCGGATTGGCCAGGCCGATCTCGGCGCTCGGCTTTTGGCGACACAGGATCCGAACGAAGCGGACGCCCTGGCGCAGCGTTTGAATGAGTTGAACGCCGAACGCCGCGAAATCGAGGCTAAGGTTCGGGCCGAAGCCCTGGCGCAGTGCGAAGAACGCGGCAGTGATGGCCCATTGGCCTGGGCTGTCGGTCAAGGATGGCATCCCGGCGTTGTCGGCATTGTCGCCGCCCGCCTGAAGGAGGCCACCCACCGCCCGGCGGTTGTGATCGGTGTCGAGGATGGGATTGGCAAGGGATCAGGCCGATCCGTATCGGGCATTGATCTGGGTGCACCGATTCAACGGCTTGCCGCCGAAGGTGTGTTGCTGAAGGGTGGCGGTCACAAAATGGCTGCTGGGCTGACAGTGGCCGAGGACAAGATCGAATCCGCGATGGCCCGATTGGGCGAGTTGCTTGCCAAACAGGGGGCAGACGCGCTTGGCCCGTCCGATCTCCGGTTGGATGGTTTGCTGATGCCGGATGCAGCGACAATCGATCTGGTCGAACAGATCGAGGCCGCAGGGCCGTTTGGCGCGGGTGCCCCCGCTCCGCGCTACGCATTTTCCGGCATGCGTATTCTGAATGCCCGACGGGTTGGCGAAACGCATCTTAAGATCACCTTTGGCGCGCCGGGTGGCACACGATTGGACGGGATCGCCTTTGGTGCTTTTGACGGGGCTATGGGGCCAAGATTGAGCGATCATGGCGGTGCCCCCTTTCATTTGGCTGGTCGTCTTGAAATCAACAGCTTCCGTGGCAAGCAATCCGTGCAGTTGCGTTTGGAAGACGCAGCGCCCGCGTGAAACCCACAGCCATGGCTTGCGGCGTTTTTTCTGTGCCCCCATATGTCTTTTCTGCTTGCGCAGGATAGGTTGATTGCCTAAAGAACCGCACACACCAAGTGTCCCGTTCGTCTATCGGTTAGGACGCCAGGTTTTCAACCTGGAAAGAGGGGTTCGATTCCCCTACGGGATGCCATTTGGCCTCCTACACTTTGAAATAAGAATTCTGCGCGTGGATTGCCTCGCGCGAATACTCATTTCATTTTGGCGTCATAGCCTTCTCATCGAATTTGGACAGGGACCGATCAGGTTTCAGCCGATCTGCTTTAGCCGGATTTCCGCCTTCGGGACTTACCGCTTGATGCGGAACTGATGTTCAAGCTCTTTTGGGCTCTGCGCGGCCTGTAGGCGGTGCCAAATTCTCTGAGGAGGCGCGCAAATCCGGGGTGTAAAATGTCTGTTGCGCCCGACCGCGATGCTTGGACGCATAAAGCGCCACGTCTGCATCATCCATCAGATCCGCAATCGACACACCCGCGCCAGGATCATAAATCGCGACCCCAATACTGGCCGATATGCGGCATTCCTGTCCTTGGAATGGCATTGGCCGCGACAGGCGGCTGATGATCCTCTCTCCGATACTGCGCAGCGCTGCGCGATCATGGGCGTTTGGCAATACGATGACAAATTCGTCGCCGCCAACACGCGCAACAGTGTCATTTTCCCGCGTTTCTTCGACCATGACCCGGGCCACGGTTTGCAAGACATGATCGCCAGCTGCATGGCCCAAGGTGTCATTGACGGCTTTGAACCAATCCAGATCGACTTGCATCAGGCCAAACTGGGTGCCCCAGGCCGCATGCCGGTCAAGGATATGATCCATAGCACGACGATTTTTGAGGCCCGTCAGCGTATCGGTAAAGGCCTGCTCTTCAGCCGCAATCTTGGCGCCTTGCAGACGCAGGTTCAACGTACGCGACGCCTCCATCGCGGCTGATTTCGCCTCAACCAGATAGAGCATCTCAATGGTCAGATCGGTGGCGGCGAAATCGGCACTGGTCAACGCATAATCTGACACCGCATCGACAACGGAAATGCCAAAGGACAGATTGATGATGCTGGTCCCATCGTCCGGTCCAGGGACCAATATTCCCTTCACTTCCGTCTTTGGGTCATTGCGCAATTGCAAGTGCAGTTTGGATCCCGCCAATGTCCGGAGCTTTTTCATGTCCGAAACCCCACGCGGACGTTTGAGGTCGAAGACTTCGAGAAAGCGACGTCCTTCTATCGGCGTATCCGGACGCAGTTTCCGCAAAGTCGGCCCGGCATGCAACACATGACCGGTGGACGAAACCACCACATGCATCGGGCAGAGGACGTCCAGCATCTGCAACAGATTATCATCGCCGTTCATGTTGCCCGCGCCCCGAGATCAAACACCCGACCTTCCGCAAATTCGGTTTCGATCAGGGAAATCGAAACAGTTTCGATTCCACCGCCGCTGCCTTGATGATCAAGCAAGGCCAGCACGCCGTAATCATCCGCCAGCGTCCGCAAAATGCCCATCATCACATGACCATACCCCTCGATCGGGCTTTCACAGACAAGGCTGAACCGACCCGGAGCGTGGTCGCGCAACTCAATGCGCGGCAAGTGCAGATCTGCCACCGCAAGCCGCGCCCGATCCGGCAGATCATCCAACGAATGCAGAAATTCAACAAATGTGACGCCGCCAAACCGCAGCAGGCGTCGCAACGCTTCCACATTGGGATGCGACACGAGGTAGGTCCCGATATCTTCCATGATGTCGTTGCGGGGGCGGCCCAATACGGTGCTCACTGCGTCCAGCACACGCGGCGTTACGGCATCGTCGTAGACGAGCATCGCTTCGAATTCGACAAAGTCGAGATCCGCAACGCGCGCCGCTTCGACCCATTTATCGGCCCCGTAACTGTCCGTGACAAAGCCCTGTATTGCTCGATTTATCAGCCCATGCATGACGTATCATTCCCAATTCCACGTCAACACTGTGCCCGTTGAGGCCTAAATAATCCCATAACAGATGCAATTTGAAAGATTTTGCCGCACACGCGTTTTGGCCCGTTCAGAAATCCGTCGGTGCGCCACCTTCGGATTTGCGGCGCGCCACGAAATCCGCCAATTCATCGCGAATCGCTTCATCCATCGGCGGGGCTTCGAACGCGCCGATGATTTCCTTGAACAATCCGTGAGCGCGTTCCGGCGTCCAGACCGCTCCTGCCAATTCCCAGCCTTCGTAATTCTTCCAATCGCTCAAAAACGGTTGATAGAATGCGGTGGTGTAGCGATCCTGCGTGTGCTGAATGCCAAAGAAATGCCCCTGATTGCCTACGGATTTGATCGCGTCCAGCGCGATCTCATCCGGGCCGGTCGCCGTAATGGAAGGGTCCATATACCTTTGTATTTGCTGTAAAATCTCGCAATCCATGATGAACTTTTCGGGGGAGGCAATCAAGCCGCCCTCAAGCCAACCGGCCGCGTGATAGACCATATTCGTTCCCGATTGCACCGCGGCCCAGAGCGAATTGGACGTCTCCCACATCGCCTGTCCGTCCGGTACGTTGGCCGCACAAACGCCCGACGATCGCAGAGGCAAGCCGTAGAATCGCGCCAACTGCCCCGTCATCTGGGTGGCGCGCATGTATTCAGGCGTACCAAAGGCGGGTGCTCCGGTTTTCATGTCGACATTCGACGTGAACGTTCCAATCGCGCAGGGCGTGCCGGGCCGGACATATTGAAAGAGCGCAATGGCGCAGAGTGCCTCGGCGATCGATTGCGCAACCGCGCCGGCCATGGTCACCGGGGCCATTGCCCCCGCCAGTGTGAAGGGCGTGACGACGACGGCCTGCCCCTTGCGCACCATCCGCAAACACCCGTCAATCATCGGATGGTCGTGTTTCAGCGGTGAGGTCGAGTTGATATTGGTGTACATCCGCGGCGTGGCTTCGAACTCTTCATCGGTGAGACCTCCGGCGATGCGCACCATCTCCATCACGTCTTCGACCCGCTCTTTCCCCAATGAATAGGCATGCATGACCTTGTCGGTCAGCGTCAGCTTGTCGTAAACGACGTCCAGATGGCGGACGGAAGCGTGAATGTCGACGGGCTCGACCGGGTAACCGCCCGCAAAGTGGATGCAGTTGAAGTACTGTGTCAGCTTCAGCAGGTCCGCGCACATCTTGCGGTTGCCTGGCACTTTGGTGCCGATCTGCATATCCCAGTAATTGGGCGGCGAAGACACGTTGCCGAAATTCAGGTGCCGTCCCCCTATGGTGATCTTGCGATCAAGATTGCGTGGCGTCAGGGTGAATTCAGATGGGGCTTTGCCGATCATCTCCATCACGAATGCGCGATCCATCCGCACGATGTCGCCGTCGATGGCGCAACCGGCCTCGCGTAATATCTCCAACGCTTCTTCGTTCAGGAACTGCACACCGATCTCTTCGAGGATGCGCATCGCGCCGTCATGAATGGCCTCGACACCTTCGGGGCGCAGCGGCTCTACCGGGGGATCGGTCATGATCGGCGGGTTCCATGGCATCTGCTCGATCACGGCCCCGCCCCGACGGGCGGCGGCACCTGCGCGACCACCACCGCGGGATCTGCGTGCGATTGCCTGGTCTGCCATGATCTGAGTCTCCGTTGGATTTCATATCCAAGACACAGCAGCGCCCTCACATTGGCCTTTCCGTTTGCGACGATCTATGTCGTTTTTCAGGTCCAAATCGCCGGATCAGGTGTTTTGGGAAGCAAGCAGTTCAGCTTTGCTGATCCAGCCATGTCGGCAGGTGCCCGATGTCTGGCCGGACAACGTCTGCAAAAGGCGCAAGTTCGGATTGAGTCGCCAATCCTGTCAGCACCCCGAATGTGCGCATCCCGGCGGCACGCCCTGCCCGCAAATCATGCAGGCTGTCCCCCACCATGACAACCGCATCCGGTGAAACGCCAGTTTCGGCGCAAAAGCCCAGCAATTGGCCCGGCGCCGGTTTGCCACCGTATCCACTGTCGGATCCCGCGATAAAGTCAAAAAAGGAGACCACGCCCGCCGCATGCAGGTGCGTCAATGCCGGAGCTTCCGCATCATTGGTCGCAACCCCGAGCTTGAGATCGCGGGACCGCAACACGCCCAGAAAAGGGACCAGCGGCACCGCTTCAGCCTGTGGTGCATTGGCGGCCTCTTCGTTCAGAAGATGCACCAACGCGGCATGGCTTTGTCCGGGAAAATGAGGCGCAAGCGCATCAGCGATGTCGTTCGGCGTCCCCGCAATGACAATACTGTCACGCGCGAAAGCCTGCGTAGTGAAATCGAAGCCGATCTGCTTGCCCAGTTCCGCGGCCCGCGCCCTGTCTCCGGCGGCGGCGCGCAGCAAAAAGGCGGCTGCCCATGCTTCCCATGTGGTGCCGAAATCAAACAGCGTCCCGTCTTTGTCAAAGATGATACCGCGGATAGGCACTCCGTTCACGTCCAATGGACCTGGCCCCCACCCGGCAAAGACATGCGGGCCATCATGGGCTGAGCATATCCGAGCCCTTGGGCATCGCAAAACGCGGTGACCCAGATATCGTCCATCATGATGAAGTCCAGAAGTGCACCGAGAAAGGCCGGGTCCGAGAGGCCGGAGCGCATATCCGCCTCGCTGGCGCCGGTCGCTCCGAGGAATACCGGCAGCAATTCATCGTTGCCTGCCATCCATGTCAGGGCCTTGAGGCCGACCAACTCGGCGGATTCTTGCGACATTGCCATGGAAATCTGCCTTTGCTGACGCTTGGAAACGCTTTGTTAACCTAAACCATCAAAAAACGAATGCACGGTTTTTTGAAAAAATGGAAGAGGGCGATGCACGGAAAGGTTCTGGTTATAGATCCGATTGCAACCAATCGCATTGTCCTGCGCGTCAAGTTTGCCGCCTGCCATTATGAGGTTGTGCAGGCTGACAGCATCGCCGAAGCCATGCAGGTGATCCGCACGGGATTGCCCGATCTGATCCTGTGTTCCACCAAGATGCCGGACGGCGGGCCGCTGCGCCTGATGTCACGCCTGCAAAAGACAAAGGCAGCGGGCAAGGTTCCGGTGATCGCACTCAGCTGTTCGGCCGCCCCGGCCGAACGGATGCGCCTGCTTGCGGCGGGCCTTGAGGATGTGCTGCAAAAACCGCTGGACGATGCCTTGTTGATCGCGCGGGCGCGCAGTGTCATTCGCGCCTATGCCTCGGCCAGTGAATGGCAGTTGCGCGACGACACGTCCCGCGCGCTTGGATTTGCCGAACCGAGCGTGCATTTCGGTCCAGCTCAGACGGTCAAGCTTGTGGCAAGCCGCCCCGATCAGCTCGGCCCGTGGCAGCCTGCGTTTTGCGCCCGTTCCACGGCGAACATATCCACCTGTACTCCCGCAGACGCTGTGGGCAATCAGACAGATGTCGACGAAACGGATGCTTTCGTTTTGGTAGTGGAACCGGGCAAAGGGCCCCAAATGCTCAGTCTGCTTGCCACGATCCGGAGCCATTCGCGCACACGCCACAGCGCAATTCTGGTGGTGCAGGTCGAGGCGGATGCGGCCTCGGGTGCGCAAATGCTGGATATGGGCGCAAATGATCTGATGTGCAGCGATCCGGACCCCGCCGAACTGGCGTTACGCCTCGAAACACTCCTGACCCGCAAGCGTCTGGGTGACGCGTTGCGCGACACCGTGCGTTCGGGCGTCGAGGCCGCCGTGAGTGATCCACTCACCGGACTGCACAATCGCCGCTATGCCATGCCACATCTGGCCCGCATTGCCGAACGTGCGGCCAGCAATCGCAAACCGTTTGCCGTCATGGTCGCCGACATGGACCATTTCAAGCAAATCAACGACGTTCATGGGCACGCTGCCGGTGATGCCGTGCTGGTGGAAACGGCCAAACGGTTGCGAGAAAACCTGCGTGCGGTTGACCTCCTGGCCCGGATTGGCGGCGAGGAGTTCCTGATCGTGCTGCCCGGTGCTGACCTGGCCAATGCGCGAAACGCGGCCACGCGCCTGTGTCACATCATCCGAAAAACGCCCTTTGAGGTGCCGGGCCAGGGTGTGAGCCTTTCCGCTACAATCTCCATTGGTCTGACCGTGTGCGATCCAGTCACCGGGGCGACAACCACCCTGCCGCAAACCGCAGAAGCGTTGTTGGACAGAGCGGACAAGGCACTCTACGGCGCGAAGGCGGACGGACGCAATCGGGTGGTTCTTCACCGCCCTGCAGCGTGAACAAGTCGCCTGTAGCGCGTGCAAACAGGCGCGGATCAAGTCGAAGAATTTGGGGTCGGCTCTTTCTTGTTGGCCTTCGACCGCGCAGGTCGAGCTTATTCGAGCCAACGATGTTTATTTGAAACAGATAGGTTTGTACCGGACGACCGCTTTAGTTCCGATCGCCAGTCTTGCCGCGTCTGCCACGCTCCAAAACCTCTTCAATCCGCGCGACATAGGCGGACCTTTCGGCCGCATCCATTTCGGTCACCGCAGACAGCCACGCCGCTTGAGACGCATCCTGTATCCGCCCGACCTCGCTGCCCTGGCGTCTCAGGATCGCCTGCACGCGGTCGCGATCAAACGGCTCAGCGCGCAACGCTTCGATCATATCGGCATAGCGCGCCCGTCGCGCGCTCCGTTTGGGCAAAGACTCGTCGGCGCGGATCGCACCAAATACATCGCGACGGACATCCCGCGGCAAGGCAATGACATACGGCGCCGCATAGCCCATTCCTGAAGGCCCTTCCCGCGGAGGGCCGCCACGCAACATGAGTCCCGCCACCACTCCGGCAATGACAAAATTCAAGGCGAGAGACAGGCCCAACAAGATTTTGAGCCAACGGGGGCACCGTGTCTCGGAGGCAGTCGAATCGGTCATGTTCATCCCTCTTCATAATCCCAGCCAAAGGCCGTGAGGCTTGCCTGGCTGTCATATTCATCCAACGGCGCGATAGACCATAATGCGTCGATGCCAGCTGCATCAAAAGCGCCGAGACCAATGGCGAGGCCGGTAACGCCCGCGACGGCCAGACCGCCCAACGCGCCCCACCCGCCAAGCCCGCCTACGACCTGTCGCCAGAGCGGCATCTGCACAGGCACACCACCGGGCTGCGGCAACAAATGCTCCGCGTCTGCAAGAACGCGGGCCATCAGTTCCGGCGGCGCGTCCGGCACCGGGATCCGCGCCACGTCGTCCAGCATCTGGTCCAGCCAGTCTTCGGACTCGTTCTTTGACTCATGTCTCATGTCACTCATCCTCATATCCAAGAGCAGCTGCCTGCCCCTTCATAGCGGTGGCCAACGCCCGTTTGCCCCGTGCGGTCAAGCTTTCGACCGCTTCGGTCGAAATATCCAGTCGCACCGCGATCTCCGGGTTCGTGGCCCCTTCGAAATGGCGCATCATCACGGCCAACCTCTGACGTTCCGGCAACGCGACCAACGCCTGACGCAGCGCATGAGATCGCGCATCGGCCTGCATCTTTGCTTCGACTGATGGGGCCGGATCCATTGGTTCTGCGATCGAACCAATCGCCACAGCGCCGCGCGGGCGTTTGCGCAACCGGTCCGTACACAGGTTCGCAACCACACGGTATAACCATGTGGTCACCTTTGCCTCGCCACTGCGCCACTCCGGCGCGATCCGCCACAGGCGCATCATTGCCTCTTGCGCCACGTCTTCGGCCTCCGCACTGTCTCCGAGCATGCGAAACGCCTGGGCGTGAACCCGTGGCACCAGCCGCGCGGTCAACGCGCGCGCGGCCGCAGCATCACCCCGCGCATAGCGCGCAAGCAACGCCGCATCATCCACCGTGTTCTGATCATCCAAGGGCATGGTCATCCTGCAAGCGGGCTAACGTGCCCCTACCCCGTTTGACAAGGGGAAGGGGCAATGTCGGATCAGTCCGCGTGCTTGCGGTGGCGACCCCGGTCCTTCATCCCGCCGCGCGCCTCTTTGAATTCTTCAGCCGAGATGCTGCCGCTGTCGTCCGTGTCCATCCGGCTGAAAAAACGCTCGGGATTGCGGCGATGCATCATCTCTTCGGGCGACAGCTTGCCGTCGTCATCGGCATCCATGCGCGAGATCATGCGTTCTGCCCGCTCCGCCGCGCGGGCGTTGCTGTGTGCGGCAAGCTCGGCCTGCGACACAAACCCGTCGCCATCCGTATCAACTTCGTCAAAGCGGCTTTGCGCGCTGGCTTGCATTTCTTCGATGGTGATTTCGCCATTCCCGTCCATATCCAATATGGAGAAATCGGGCCCGCGGTTCTTCGCGATGGCCGCCGCAGCGGTCAGAGCCAGCGCGGTGGAGAAGACGGTGATGATAAATGCTGTACGTTTCATTGAGATGTACTCCGTTATTGCCTCACGGCGACCCGTTGTTTTGTGGCGCCGTATGATCATCAAACGAGAGATGCCAAACTTTCCGTCGAATAAATTTTTTGGAAAGCACCCAAACTGAAATGGCGCGACATCGGGACGCAAGGACGGTTTGCGCCATTTCGTTTCCGGCGACATAGGCCCATCTAACTACAAACGCGCGAAGGATCTGGCTATGCTATCAGAAAACCAAACATCCCAGGATGCCACGCTGGCCGAAAATGATGACACGCGCCCGATGCGGCCTGCGCTCTTGCGGGGATGGCGGCGCCGTTGTCCGCGCTGCGGACAAGGGCCGTTGTTGAAAAGCTATCTCAAGGTTGCCAAGTCTTGCCCGGTCTGCAAGCTTGATTACTCCCATCACCGTGCAGATGATGGGCCCGCCTACCTGACGATCTTGATTGTCGGGCACCTGATGGCGCCGCTCTTGCATTTGACCTTCGTGACGTGGCGGCCCGAGCCCCTGGTTCTATTCACCATATTTGCGGTTGGCTGCGTCGCCCTGTCGCTCTACCTTCTGCCCAGGCTCAAGGGGGCGATCGTCGCCTTTCAGTGGGCGCGACAAATGGGTGGGTTTGGTCAGCCCGGATAATATCCGCGCCGCAGGCCCATATCACAGGGGCAAAAACAGCGATGACTGACATCGACAAAACGAAAGTACGCAATGCGTCGACGGTCATCGTTCTGCGGGACCGTGAAACGCGCCCGCGCATCCTGATGGGACAGCGCGGAGCCAAGGCCGTCTTCATGCCCAACAAGTTTGTCTTTCCCGGAGGTGCGGTGGACACTGCCGACCAGAATGTGCCGCTGGCCTCACCACTGGCGGCCCCGAACGATGCAAGGCTTGAGGATGACAGCCCGGCGGGCCTGGGACCTGCGCTGGCCGCGGCGGCCATCCGCGAGCTGTTCGAGGAAACCGGGCAGGTTCTGGGCCAACCGGGGGTCTGGACGGACGCGCCGCGGGACTGGCGCGATTTCGCGGCCACCGGGCATTTGCCTCACGCCGAACCCCTGCAATTTGTGTTTCGTGCGCTGACGCCTCCCGGCAGGCCAAGGCGTTTTGACGCCCGCTTTTTCCTGATTGATGCGGAGGATCTGGCTTCTGATCCGGACAATTTCGATCAGGCCTCAGATGAGCTGTCGCATCTGCAATGGGTATATCTCGACCAGGTCCGCTCCTTTGACATGCCCTTCATCACCGAAGTGGTTCTAAGCGAGGTCAACGCCCGCGTCGCAGATCGGGCTGTGCCGGACAGCGTCCCCTATTTCAGGAATAATGATGAAGAGAGCCTGTTCCTGCGATTGCGCGGTCGACCTATGTCTGATTGAGCCTGTCAGGTTGGCGGAGGATGCCTCCGCCTTACGGGCGCAGTACCAGAGTGGTGTTATGCGGGATCGGACGCGGATCAACGGCGTTTGGCCGACTGGACCAACAAGACGATAAAGGCGCTGGCTCAGGCAGGAAGTGTAAGGCGCACCCTTGGTGCGCCATCCGTTTCTGTTCAGCGCCGCGCATCCGCCAGATGGGTCCATGCGCGTTGGTCCGGGACATGAAGCACCAGCACGTCCCCCACAGCAAATCGCCCGGCCCGTTCGATCCACGCGGTCACCCCGCGCCGCCCCGTTGCCGCTCGTTTATACCGTCCGCCAAAGCCCACGGCCTCGCGTTCGATCTCACGCGCAGGCAAGTTACAGGGGCGGTTCTCCATATCGATCACCAAACAGGCCCCGGACGGCGCCTGTAAGCGGGAAGATGGTGGGACATGGGTGAAATCAGGAATTCCCTCGATCACCATGGATGCCCCGACGAGAGCGGGATCAATGGCATCCATCCCCATCTCAGCCGCAGTGGCAACCAATTCTTCGGCGCTCAGGACGCTGAGCTGCCGCACATTTCGTATGATTGTGTCTTGAGGATACTGCGACTTGACCCGCACGCAGGACGGCCGCGTCGCGCCGCCATGTGCTTCGCCAGGAAAACCTTCAAGCGTCGCATCGACGGCGTCGGTCGCAACCGCGCGCAAACTGGCGTCGCGATCCGGCACGAAGCCCAGCCATGTAATCCGGGCTTTGGACGTTGTGGGCTTCAAGGCGGGCATGAGACTCTCCTGCTGGTCGAAACTATGTACATGCACCAGCGCAGGGATTTCCAATGGCAAATCGCGGTCAGGACGTCGAGTAAGCGGTTATGCTGCCAACCGGGCAAGGAGACTGCCGCCGTGCACACGGCGACCCGCACACAATCACACCTCAACGCGGCCCAAACCCAGTCCGGCCATGTGGCGTTCCTACTTGTGCACAGTGCCGAAACGAAAAAGGCCCACCTCTGGGGTGGGCCTTTTGCACTCAGGTGGAGGGTTCCGGTTCCATCCCGCCGTCGCCAGACGATCCCGGCTTTTTCTTGGCTTTCGGAATCGACGTGAGACTTGGTTTTTTCTCCTCGACTGTCGCACCGCCGTCCTCGTCGTCCGGCGCTTGGGGCGGCTCGCCACGCATGACGCGCTCAATCTCGTCACCGGTCAGGGTTTCGTATTCCAAAAGACCCTGCGCAAGGCGTTCGAATTCCTCATTATTGTCCTGGACGATCTTCAGAGCCCAGTCGTAGCCGTCCTGAATGAACTTTTGCACTTCCTGCTCCACCAATTCCTTGGTGTTGGCCGAGACCGAAAAGCCGCCCGTGTTTCCGGTATAGCCTTGCGCGGCTTCGGAATAGTCGATGTTCCCGACCTTATCCGACATGCCCCATTGCAGGACCATCGCCCGCGCCAGTGCCGATGCTTGTTGGATATCGCCAGCCGGGCCGTTCGACACCGAATCTTCTCCGTATTTATGAATCTCCGCCGCCTTGCCAGCCATGGTCATGGCCAAACGCTGGTGACATTCATCCTTGAACATGTTCAGGCGGTCCATTTCAGGCAAGCTCATCACCATACCCAGCGCTCCGCCACGGGGGATAATCGTGGCTTTGTAGACCGGATCGCATTTGGGAAGTTTCATCCCGACCAGCGCATGTCCGGCCTCGTGATAGGCTGTCATTTCCTTTTGCGCGGTGGTCATGACCATGCTGCGGCGCTCTGGCCCCATCATCACCTTGTCCTTGGCAGATTCGAAATCAAGCATTGTCACAAAGCGCCGACCGATGCGGGCCGCCATCAAAGCGGCCTCGTTAACGAGGTTGGCCAGATCGGCACCGGAAAAGCCGGGCGTTCCGCGCGCGATGATGCGCAGATCGACGTCAGGTCCAAGCGGTGTCTTGCGTGCATGCACGCCAAGGATTTTCTCACGGCCCTTGATGTCGGGGTTGCCCACGGTGACCTGACGGTCAAAGCGGCCCGGACGCAGCAGCGCGGGGTCAAGAACGTCTTTCCTGTTGGTGGCCGCGATGATGATGACGCCTTCATTCGCTTCGAAACCGTCCATCTCGACCAGCAACTGGTTCAACGTCTGCTCACGCTCGTCGTTGCCGCCGCCGTAACCGGCCCCACGGTGGCGACCCACCGCGTCGATTTCGTCAATGAATACGATGCACGGTGCATTTTTCTTGGCTTGCTCGAACATGTCACGCACACGAGATGCACCGACACCGACAAACATCTCGACAAAGTCGGAGCCCGAGATGGTGAAGAACGGAACACCCGCTTCGCCTGCAATCGCGCGGGCCAGCAGTGTCTTACCAGTCCCGGGAGGGCCGACAAGCAAAGCACCTTTGGGAATCTTGCCGCCCAGACGGCTGAATTTCTGAGGATTTCGCAGGAATTCGACGATCTCTTCCAGTTCTTCCTTGGCTTCGTCGATCCCGGCTACATCGTCAAATGTCACGCGACCATGCTTTTCGGTCAGCATCTTGGCCTTGGATTTTCCAAAACCCATAGCACCGCCTTTGCCGCCTCCCTGCATCCGGTTCATGAAATAGATCCAGACACCGATCAAAAGCAGGAAGGGCAACAGCGACACAAGGAACGTCTGGAACCCTGATTGCTGCTGCTGTTCTGCCCGCACCGGGATCTCGTTGGCGATCAACAGGTCGGTCACCTTGGCGTCTTCGGGCTTGATGGTCACAAAGTCTTCGGTCCCGCGGCGGAAACGCACTTGTTCCCCATCCAGCGTCACATTGCTCACCGCGCCGTCTTCGACGGATGAGACGAATTCAGAATAGCTGATTTCGCGACTTTGAAGCGTATTGCCCGATCCACCAAACAGGTTGAACAGCGCAAGGATCAGCAAAAACAGTACGACCCAAAACGCGATATTGCGTGCATTTCCCAAGGAAACTCTCCCGATAAATTTCAAACCACGGCCCAAGGCCGACAGTGTTTATCATAAGATAGACATAAGCGGGCTTAGTTCAATGCGATAATAGTGCGGCGAAATAGGTATCAACGCCATATTCGAGTTCTGCTTTCCATTCCGCATCAGGCATTACGATGGGCGCGGCAATCAGTTCTTCTTTGTACCATACCGACGGCGAAGAGGCGAGAGCCGCGCGGGGCAAGCCGATGCCCCGCCAGTCCTCGAACCTGTTGAGCGCTTCAAAACCCAAGGCACGGACTTCAAGCGCGCGACCCTCCTGTGGTCCGGTGACGCGCCATCGATCATCCCAGTTCTGCGTTATTGCACAAACCGTATCGCGGACCGCATTGTATTCGCGAAAGACCCACACGACCCCGTTTTTCGTCATCACCTGGCACCTATCCAGCGTGGTCGTTGCTCCGGCCCTCACTGAGGCGAGCGCGCGCGCGATGGCCGGGCCGCGTGGGCCGTACACGCTCCCCGACACCCATTGAACGCTGTGCGTCAACAGCCTGCGGCCAATCTCTTCGGGCTGCGCCAAAAAGCCACGTATGTCGATCGCGATCACACCGTGCCGAATTTTGACCATGTCCCGCGTTGCAATAAAGGTCTGCCACATCAGAGCGTCGCGCGCTCTTGCCATATTTTGCGTCACCTGACCGAGGCTCTCGACGGATATGCCCAAGGTGTTCAATACTTTGAGGGCATCACGCGCCTTGATACGCTGGTAATCCCGGTTCTCATTGCTTGGGTCTTCGCACCACTGCAACTGACTTGCTTTGAGGTGCGCGCGCAATGTCGCACGGTCGGTTTGCAAAAATGGCCTGATCCAAGTGACGGCATGACTTATCCGCCGCGGGGCCATTGCACTCAACCCATCGACCCCGGCGCTGCGGGCGAGACGCATCAAAAAGGTTTCCGCCTGATCGTCAGCGGTGTGGCCAAGCGCGATATGGGCAATCTTGCGATCACGTGCCCAGTCAGCCATCAAGGCATAGCGGGCCGCGCGGGCGGCGGCCTGAAAATTGCCCTGTTCGTCCCATTCGGTCCAGTGCGCGACATCGTGTGACAAATTCCATTTCGCACAGAGGTCCCTGACGAACGCAATCTCCCGTGCGGCTTCCGGCCGAACGCCGTGATCGATGGTGATGACATGCAGTTCAATATCATGATCGCGCGCATAGGCGACCAAAACGGACAGCAGGGCAACGGAGTCACCACCACCCGACACGGCGACGCCCAACCGTTTTGGGGGTGCATGCCCCAGAACTGCGGCCACACAATCGGTCAGCGCGGTTATCACTGCTCAGGAGCAGGCGAGGTTCTGCTGCGCAGCATCCGCCTCTGCAACAAAGGGCGATGCAGGATAGCGCAGCGCAACCTCCTGAAGGGTCAGACAGGCTTCGGTGGTTTGGCCAAGTCGTCCCAGCCCTGCCCCAAGCCGAAACAGGACTTCGGCGGCCATCGGGCTTTCCGGATTCAAAGTGAAGGCCGCCAGATAGGCCCGCGCCCCTTCACGCACATCCCCAAGCCCCTCCAGAGCCTGCCCGCGACGCAGTTCGGCTTCTACTGCGAGGGGTCCACCCGGGTAGGTCTGATTAAAGGTCGCAAACTGGTCTGCAGCGGCACGAAAGTCACCGGATGCGAGCGCCGCCTGCGCCCGCTCGAAATCGGCTTTTTCCTGCTCGGCCAGTTGCGTCACCGGTTGCGGTGCGGGGGCGATTGTCCCTGTAGACGGCAGTTCACCGCCCCCAAGGGTCGAGACGTCCCCCAACTGCGTGACGTCGCCACCCTCCAGTTCGACCAAACGGAATTCAAGATCACCGATGCGGTTGGTCCCGTCCTTCACGATTTGATCAATCCGAAATTCCATCTCTTCGGTCTTGCTGGTCAGGCGCTGCAATTCGCTCTCGATTGCATTGAGGCGATCCAGCGTACTGCCGCCCCCGGTGGAAACGGACGCGCCCCCCGTGGTGGACAATTCACGGCGCAGCCTTTGTAATTCAACATTCAGCACAGTCAGTTCCTGCCGGATATCGGCGAGCGTTTCGGACTGCGCCAAAGCATCCCGCGGGCTCACCAGCGCCAGCGCCACTGCGGCAATTGCAAAAAGACGGATCATCAAAAACACCTGTTATCCTGTCACATCAACTCGTCAGACCGCCCGCAAGAACAGTCACCGCGCGACGGTTCTTGGCATAGCAAGCTTCGTCACTGCACACCTCAATTGGACGTTCCTTTCCGTAACTCACGACTTGCAGACGGTTGCCCGCCACCCCTTTGCTCACCAGGTACGCCCGGGCGGCATCCGCGCGGCGCGCGCCAAGGGCGAGGTTGTATTCACGTGTCCCCTGCTCATCCGCATGGCCTTCGATCACGGCTGTGTAGTCGGTATTGGTCAAAAGCCACGCAGCCTGTCCGTCCAACGTGACCTGGCCCGCAGGCGACAGCGTGGATTGGTCGACCGCGAACAAAACGCGATCACCGACCGCTTGCTGGAAATACGCCGCCGATCTTGGGTCAGACGCACTGCCCGGCACGACACCGTTGATCGCAGCGCCACTTGCCGTGCCACCTGCCTCGTTGCCGAAACGGTTGGCACCGGAACAAGCCCCAAGGCTTAGAGCGACGCAGATCATCACTATGGAAGTTTTCAGTTTCATGGCCAGTGCCTCTTTCTATCTCGATTATGTTCTTTTTCTTGCCGTTTATCACGAACGGCGGCTCTTGAAAATGTAGCTACGGTTGCAGCGGCCCCCAAGAGGGGTCTGACCCGCCCTCAGGTGTGCGCACCGGGCGCAGGTTGCGGCCGGTGATATCCACCGAGTAAAGGCTCGTGCGTCCGGCGGCCCCCTGCGTTTCGCGCGCGAACATGATGACACGCCCGTTGGGCGACCATGTGGGGCCCTCATCGAGGAATGAGGCCGTCAGCAAGCGCTCTTCGCTGCCGTCAACACGCATCACACCAATGTGGAAACGCCCCTTGGATTGCTTGGTGAAGGCGATCAGATCACCGCGCGGCGACCAGACGGGCGTGCCGTATCTGCCATCGCCGAACGAAATGCGGCGTGCCTCGCCGCCGCTTGCGGACATCACATAGAGTTGCTGGCTGCCCGAGCGGTCACTCTCGAACACGATCTGGCTGCCGTCCGGACTGAAACTGGGGGCGGTTTCAATCGACGGTGCGTTTGTCAATCGCTGCGCCTGACTGGTGGCGATGTCCATCGAATAAATGTCGGTGTTGCCGTTCTGGCTCAGCGAGTACACCACCGTGCGACCGTTCGGCGCAAAGCGTGGCGCAAAGCTCATCGTGCCTTCCTGGCTTTCCAGCACCCGGCGCTGAACCGAGCCTACATCCAGCACGTAGATGCGCGGAAATCCGGTCTCGTAGCTGGTATAGAGCACCCGATCGCCGTTGGCGGAGAAGCGCGGTGCCAGCACAATCGCTTCGGAGCCGGTCAGGTATTGCACATTGGCCCCATCGTAATCCATGATCGCCAACCGCTTGCGCCGCTCCGCTTTTGAGCCCGTCTCAGAGACATAGACGACCCGGCTGTCAAAATATCCGCCCTCGCCCGTAATCCGGCTGTACACGGCGTCTGCCACTTTGTGCGCAATGCGCCGCCAGCCATCGACGGTGCCAACGAATTGCAGCCCGTCGCCCAGTTCCGTGCCCGCAAACACATCATAAAGGCGGAATTTCACCACCACCTGATCGCCCTGCACGTTCACGGCCCCGGTTACCAAAGCCTGCGCATTGATCGCTTTCCAGTCCGCATATTGAACGGGTGCGCCGAAATCGGTGACCCGACTGATATGGGCGGATGCCGGAAGTTCCCGGAACAATCCGGTGCCTGTCAGGTCTGCGGCGATCACGCGGGCGATTTGTTGACCCATCTGCACACTGGCAGGCGTTTCCGCCACCAGATCAGGCACAGCAAAGGGCAAGGGTTCGATGACACCTTCGGTAATCTCGATCCTCAAGGGGCCGTTTTGCGCCAAAACAGGGGCCACGCCCATGAACATCAGCAAGACACAAAGCACTCGAACCATCATTTGATACGCATCCTTTCGGGATTGAACGTTATCTCGATCTCTTTCCATTGACCGTATTTTTCTATTGGTAACTGATATCCGTCGCCGGTGCAGCGGATGATTGCACGACGCGCCGCCTCATACGCCTGATTTGCACCGGCAGTGGAGCCACCGGAGCTTGAGACCATGCGCATTGACGATCCGACGGGCCGCCCGTCACGGGACATGTCGAAGGCCACGACAACCGTGGTCTGCAACGCGTCAGACGACAAGGACCCGACGTTCCAGCAACTCGATACCGCGACACGCAACGCATCCTTCTCTCCGGCTGACAGAGGCGGTCCGGCAGGGATTTCGGCCTCACCACCAGCCAGCGCTTCGCGAAGTGCGTCATTGACGGCGTTTGACGTGTCGGCCGGAACGGGCTGCGCGCTGGGTGCGGGCGTTTGTGCGGTCTGCGTGGGGGGCGATGGCCTCTGACTGGGCGGGCGCGGGGACGTGCGCGGGGCGCGCGCGGGCTCTTCTGCTTCGGTTACGATTTCTGTGGCCGCCTCTTCAGGGGCTGTCGCCTGCTGTTCTTCGGCGGGTGTCTGGGCACCCTCATCTGCCGTTACGGCCTCCTGTTCCACCGGATCGGGAGCGGCATCAGGCGGGGGCGGCGCAACGGCCTCGGGCGCCACGCGTTCGGACGGGCGCGGAACGGGAACAGGCGCAATTTCCGGCGCAAGTGCCGCCAGATCCTGTGGTTGCGGCGCTTCGGGCGCGACATCAACGACCTCCGGCACAGGCGGTGTCGGGATCTCAGGGGCGGTTGGTGCAATTTCAGTGTCCGGTTCCGGTGCCACAACGGGCGCGTCGGTCGTCACTGTCTCATCCGATGTCGGTGTCTGCACCGGGTCCGGATCGACCTCCGGGGCGAGGGGCAAAGCAACATCTGTCGCCATATCGGGCTGCGGCCCGGTCGTCAAAAGCGCTTCAAAGGCTTCGGTCGAGATCACCGAAACTTCAGTTGTGTCAAACGGCAACGGCTCGGACTGGAATACTCCGCCAAAGAGCACCCAGCCAATCAAGCCCACATGGCCGATACCCGATATGAGTTGACCAGTGTTCAAAGCAGACAGCCCCGCATCGGTCTACTGCCCTTCACCGTCAGGCGATCCATCCAGGGGCGGGCCACCGATATCCGTCACCAGCCCGATATTGGCGAAACCGCCGGCATTCAGCGCACCCATGATCTGCATCACTTCCGAATAGGACACGGATCCGTCCGCCCGCAAAAAGACCTTGTCGCTTGTTCGCTCGGCGGCGATGCCGCGCAACCGGGACACAAGATCCTCGCGTGCGACTTCCGTGGTCTGAATCTGCACCACGCCGTCTGCCGTCAAGGTTATGGTCAGCGGTTCTTCCTGATCGACAGCAAGCGCACCTGCCGCGGATTTGGGCAATTCGACAGGGACGCCCACGGTCAACAGCGGAGCCGCCACCATGAAGATGATCAACAGCACCAACATGACATCCACAAACGGCGTCACGTTGATTTCCGACATGGGGCGCGTGCGACCGCGTCTGCGCCGCCGTGCCCCGCTCTCGTCCTTCTGGATGGTCCCGGCGCCCATGGCTCAGCTGTCCAACTGGCGGCTGAGGATGGTCGCGAATTCGTCGGCAAACGCCTCGTAACCGGACGAAATCGCGTCGCTGTCCGCACTGAGCTTATTGTAGAAGATGACCGCCGGGATCGCCGCCAACAATCCAAGCCCGGTTGCCAAAAGCGCTTCGGCGATGCCCGGGGCCACGACGGCAAGGTTGGTGTTTTGTTGTTCTGCAATCTCGATGAACGCATTCATGATGCCGATGACGGTACCAAAAAGGCCAATAAAGGGCGCTGAGGACCCGACCGTCGCCAGCACGGTCAATCCGTTCTGCAATTTCTCGCTTTGCTTGTTGATGGCCACGTCCATGCTGCGATCGATCCGGGCCGTGGCCCCGGCAATCAACCCGCCGTCATCGCGATGCGACCGCTGCCATTCGACCATGCCGGCAGCAAACACCTTTTCGGCCGCCCCGTCCGGATCTGGCCCGATCTGTTCAAAGAGGCCGTCCAACGGCTCCCCAGACCAAAACGCCTGATCAAAGCGTGCCGCTTCGGCCCGCGCCCGACGATAGACGATCAGTTTCTGAATGATGATGCCCCAAGACCAGAAAGACGCGATGATCAACATGATCATCACCAACTTCACCGTCAGGGTGGCGCGCGCGAAAAGGCCCCACATAGAGAAATCAATCTCCTGCGCCAGGGCGAGGGTTTCTGCTTCCATTTGCCTGCTCTTTGTTGTGGGCGCATTTCGTGGCCCTTATTGCGTCAAAGCATAGCTGACGACCACGCAGAATGCTATCACTTCGACGTCAGAACCGCTTTATTTCGCGATGATTGCGCGGATTTCCGCGGGAAGTCGGGTCGGTTTTCCGGCTGTCGTCATACACACTGCCACAACATGCGCGCGAAAGATCAGGTCATCGCCCCGCCGCACCTGTTGGTCAAACGTCCAGCGCACCGGGCTGGCGGCCTGATGTGTCGTCACCACTTCCAACCGATCTCCAAGGCGCGCCGCGCCAATATAATCAGCCTCGACCCGCGTGACGGCAAACACCAGGCCTTCCGCGCGCATCGCATTTTGGTCGACGCCCATCTCTTCCACGATGGTCGAGCGTGCCCGTTCGATATACCGCAAATAGTTTGCGTAATAGACGATACCCGCCATATCGGTGTCTTCGTAAAAGACGGTGATTGGAAAAAGATGCGCCATGCTTTCGGTTCTCCGGATGCTGAATCGAGTTTACGCGGACCTCATGCAGGTGCAACCCGCGCAAACACACACCAATCCCACATGACACCAGCGGTGCGGTTGCCCGCTTGCAAAGATGCCCTTCGACAGACGTCATGCAATTGCCACCCTGCCCCTTGCGCAAGCGCAGCCACGTCGTCGGCGCCAGTCATGGGCGGCAGCCGCAACGACAGAATGAGCCGCGCCCCCGGCTTGGCCAGATCCGCAAGTCTTTCAAACGCGGCAGACCAATCGTGATCCGGCAGAAGATGCCAAACCGCCGAGATCGTGATCAGATCGAAGCGCCCGCTCAGACCGGACAACGCAGGCAGGCCATCAGCCTCCCAATCCGCTGAAATCGGCCACAAACGCCGGTCCGGTTCCACGCAAGTGACCGCATAGCCCAGACGGAAAAACCATGCCGCATCCCGCCCACTGCCTGCGCCAACGTCCAGAATACGTGCCGGCTGCGCAGGGAAAAAGGGGCGCAACGGGGCCCATAAAACGGCCGGGTCGATGCAGGCCCACCGAAACGCTGCGTGGATCAACTGACAGGGGCGACACGTGCAGCCAGACGCAAGGCATGGCTCGCATCCATCGCCGCAACGGGCATCAACGGATCATAAGCAGCCCGGATCACCCCGGCGATATCAGGGCGCAAAACGGTTGTGTCACCTGCAACGGCCAAAGGCGAGCGCGCGCGAAATGCCAGATCAGACCAGAGCAGAAAGGACTGCACCACCTGGGACAAGGCCAAAGTCTCTGCAGGCACCTTCGACAAATGTGCGTCCATCCGCAAAAATACGAAACACGCCTGAATGGCGCCCGCATCATCAAATCGAAACACACGATACTGGTTGGCATCGGCGGCCTGCAAGCGCTCCACCAAGGGTCCCAGATTCTGGATCAGGCGATCCAGCCCCGGTACTTCGGGCAATTCCGCCCAATCCGTGAAAAAGAACCACATGAAATTCGCGCCCAATTCAGGGTCGGTTTCAACCACCTCATGGCCCGCAAGCTGACACACCGCCTCGATCGCCCCTTTCACGGTCCCGAGGGTCTGATCCTCGACACCAAAGACCACCGGCGCCAATGGCCGCCCCCATCGGGCAAAGACATAGTCACCACTTTCCCGCGTAAACAACGCCTCGATCTCATCCGCTGTCATAAGCTTCTCCAACCATTCCGCACATCGATCTACCCCGCCGACCAATCAAGCTCAATCGCCCCCACCTGCTTCTCTTGGCCAAAACCATCCGGGGCAGCCCGAAGGGCTGGCCCCTCGATCAGGTTCTGCACGCCATAGCCGCATGAATGGGACGGCGGGCGGGGCGTCGTTCAAGGCCGTCAGGCCGGAGAACGCGCGTCGTCCTCCGGCCTTCAGTCGAACAGATCACCCGCCACCCGCGGGGCGTCCAGCCCCAGATGCCGCCACGCCCGCGCCGCCAACATCCGCCCGCGCGGGGTGCGCTGGATCAGGCCTTGTTGCAACAGATACGGCTCGATGACGTCTTCCAGTGAATCGCGGCTCTCGGAAAGTGCAGCGCTCAGTGTCTCGATACCGACGGGTCCACCGCCGTAATGTTCAGCGATCAGGCTCAGATACCGTCGGTCCGCCCCATCCAGCCCAAGGGCGTCCACCCCCAGACGCGTCAGCGCGTTGTCTGCCAAAGCGCGTGTCACCCGCCCGTCCCCTTCGACAATGGCAAAATCCACGACACGGCGCAGCAACCGGCCCGCAATGCGGGGTGTGCCGCGTGCACGGCGCGCGATCTCGCGCGCGCCGCCTTCATCTGCCGGCGCGCCCAGCTTGCGGGCATTGCGATCCACGATAATGAACAACTCGTCTTCGGTGTAAAACTGCAACCGGGTCGGAATGCCGAAACGGTCCCGCAGTGGCGTGGTCAGCAGTCCCATCCGGGTCGTAGCACCCACCAGCGTAAAGGGCTGCAATTCGATCCGCACCGTGCGGGCCGCAGGCCCTTCGCCGATCACCAGATCAAGCTCGAAGTCTTCGAGCGCGGGATAAAGCACCTCTTCGACCACCGGGTTGAGGCGGTGAATCTCGTCAATGAACAGCACATCGCGCGCTTCCAGATTGGTCAGGATCGCGGCCAGATCACCTGCGCGTGCCAGCACGGGGCCGGAGGTCATGCGGAAGTTGACGCCCAGTTCACGCGCCATGATCTGCGCCAGCGTCGTCTTGCCCAAACCGGGGGGGCCGTGAAACAGCGTGTGGTCCATCGCCTCGCCACGCTGGCGCGCCGACTGAATAAAGACGCGCAGGTTCGCGCGCGCCTCGGCCTGTCCCACGAAATCATCCAGAGTTTGTGGGCGCAAGGCGCGGTCGTGATCTTCGGGCATGGGCGCGGGACGCAATGTGGGGTCAGGCTCGGACATGGATCAGCCTTTCGGGGCCAGCAATTTCAAGGCGGCCCGGATCAGCGCAGAGGTTTCGGCCTCTGGCGTCTCGCCTGCCGCTTGCGCGACGGCGGCCGCCGCATCCGACGGACCATAGCCCAGATTGCCGAGCGCGGAGAGAGCGTCAGCCTGCGCAGACGACGCAGGGACGGCCTGAGCGATAACGGGCTCGATCACATCGCCATCCGCCGCTGCATCGCCCATCGCCGCAGCCACCGAACTGCTCATGGCCATAACGGACGGCGCTTTGTCCTTCAGGTCCAACACTATGCGCTGCGCGATCTTGGGACCAATGCCTTTGGCGGCTTTCACCGCATTCCAGTCTCCGAGCGCAATCGCGCGGCTGACACCATCCTGGCCCAACGTCCCGAGGATCGCGAGAGACGCCTTGGCACCCACGCCTTGCACGGACATCAGCAAGCGGTGCCATTCCTTTTCTGCAAGTGTGGGAAAGCCGAACAGCTGCATCAAGTCCTCGCGGACAACCAGATCCGTAAAGAGCGCGCAGACCTGACCCACACCCGGCAAACCCGCCATCGTCCGGTCAGAGCAATAGACAATATACCCGACCCCGCGCACATCGATCAGAACGTGGTCCAAAGCGCGGTAATCGATGCGGCCCGTCAGCTTCCCGATCATATGCGCACCCGTGCAACGGCTGCCGCCAATGCTCCGCCCGCCTGATGCGAATGACAGATGGCAATGGCCAGCGCATCAGCGGCATCCGGCCCTTCAAGCCTGACGCCTGGCAATTGAACCCGGACCATGTGGGCCACCTGCCGTTTGTCTGCGTGGCCGACACCCACGACGGTCTTTTTGACGGCGTTCGGCGCGTATTCGCCAATGCTCAGCCCGGCCCGCGCCAGGGCCAGCATGGCCACACCGCGCGCCTGCCCCAGTTTGAGTGTTCCTGCGCCGTCCTTGTTCACAAAGGTGTGCTCGATCGCGGCGGCATCCGGACCGTAGGCGGTTACAACGCTGGTCAGTTGCTCGAAAAGGCTCAGCAGCCGAAGCGGAAGATCATCCCCCACCGAATGGCATACCCCATTGGCCACATGGCGCAATCGCGGGCCATCTGCATCTATCACGCCCCACCCCATATGGCGCAGCCCCGGATCGATTCCCAAAATTCGCATATAAGTGACCTGCCCTTTGCCCGTTCCAGCCTTTTCGTGGCTTTTTTAACGCAGTAGCACGAAAGGCGAACATCCGCCAAGCGTTAACCGCAAAAGCCAATTTCCGACACCGGCTTTTCCAAACGCGACACAGGTGTCACGGCATGGATCAATTGCGTCCGGAAAGGTCTGAAAACGACACTCGAAATCACAACTTTTTGTTTAATTTACTTTAGGTTATCGCCCGAAAATCGATATGCAAAAATCGCATGGCTCATATGAAATTTAACGGCTTGTGGAGTTTTCGCACTATGCCTAAATGCCCCTCAACCCGCTGAATGGTTCAGCGGAAACGACAAACCAAGAGGAATATTGCAATGGCTGCTTTTGACACCACTCACTCCGCATATGGCGCTGCACCTGTTGCAGGCAAAGTCTCCGGCTTTTTCACATCGCTGATCGCTTCGATCGTATCGTGGAACGACGCCCGCGTGACCCGCAACACATTGTCCGGCCTGTCCGACCGCGAACTGAACGACATCGGCCTCGTCCGTGGCGACATCGAAAGTGTTGCAATCGGCAAATGAACCCATTCACATTCCCAATCGGACTGGGGCCCAGTACGGGCAAAACCGCGACACCCTGAACAAGGCGTCGCGGTTTTTTCTTGTTTCGGGATTGGCGTCACGGAAGAAACCTCCCTCCAAGATGCCGCACACTATCGATCAATCTTAGCGCGCAATCGATTTCAGGGCACCTGCCACGAGGTCCGTCACAGGATCGACATGCATGAGCCAGGCACCGCTTTGTTCAATGATCGTGCCCTGTGCCAGCTTGTCTATACGCGCGTCATATGTGGCGTCTCCGAGCGAAACGAGGATCAGCGCTTTAAAAACGCAAAACCCGACAGCCAGAAAAATCAGGCCCCTGAGCGGAAACACACGGCGCGCATTTGGGCGGGTAAGGTGAACAACCACCAGCCCATCGGGACGCATGCGCATCACATAGCCTTTTGCCATCGTAGCATGTTTGCGACCCAGCAAAGCCAAGCGTTTTTGAAAATCTGCCTCCGTGTCAACCATGACAGCCTCGTTACTTCGAAACAGGCCCCCACCCGTTCGATGCAACAGGACTGCATCTGAATTTTGTCAAAATCTGGGCAAATACATCAAAAGCAGTTAAAACCGCGCCTATTCACCGCTTTTTCTGCAGCGTCAGCGTGGTCCAGTCACCAATCTCCGCCCGGTGGACCAGACTGTTTCCAACCTGCGCATAAACGTTGATCACGTCGTCCGCCTGTTCGTTTAAAATGCCGGACAAAATTGCGAATCCCCCATCCTCGAGCCGCGCAGCCAGATCCGGAGCGAGCGCCAACAGTGGCCCTTTGAGGATATTGGCAAAGATCAGGTCAAACGGTCCGGCCAGCGCGGCATGATCAAATCCCGCCGCTTCAACGACGCTGACCCGGGCTTCCATCGCGTTGGCACGCAAATTGGCCTCCGCCACCTCGACCGCTTGCGCATCGATATCGCTGGCCAGAACGGGTTCGGGCCAAAGCGCCGCCGCCGCCATCGCCAACACGGCAGTACCGCAGCCGATATCGACGACGCGTTTGCCATGAAAACCATCATCGGCCAGCCGGTCCAGAGCCTGCAGACAGCCCAGCGTCGTGCCGTGATGTCCGGTGCCAAAGGCCATCGCCGCTTCGATCAGCAGTGCGTGTTTGCCCGGCGGCACTTTGTCCGCGTCGTGGCTGCCATAGACGAAAAAGCGACCCGCCTCGACCGGTGCCAGTTCGCGCCGCACATGGGCGACCCAATCGGTTTCCGGCAGTTCGGAGACCCTGAAGGGTTTGGCCCCCAATGCGGTGGACAGGATCAACAGGGCTGTGTCATCCGGGCTTTCGGTGAAATACGCACCCACTTCCCAAAGGCCAGAACCGTCCTCGACCTCGAAAACCCCCACACCGGTGGGTTCGGGCTGCATCCGTTCCAGCGCTTCGCCAAGGGCGGTTGCGGCGGCTTTGCCGTCAAGGGTCGTAAGGGCGGTCCAGGTGGGCATCATCGTCTCCGGTATCTGTCGAAATTGGGCCAGGGGCGCGGCGGCGGCGGGATAATCTCACTTTGCGGGCCCAGGCGCGCCACATAGTGCCAGCCCCACACCGCCGCAAGCCCGCCCATGATGATACCTGCGACAGCCTGACCGTAAATTATGCCCGCAGCGCCGAAACTGCCCGCAAGCAATGTGGCGGCGGGCCAACTCAGCATTCCGTCTTTCAGCCAGTTCAACAGGGTGGACCGCCCCGGTTTGCCCAGATTGTTGAAGGCCGCGTTCGACACGAACAGCGCGCCCACGCAAACAAATGCCCCGACACCGACCGAAGTAAAGGCCCGCAAAACCTCGGCGCCCTGCCCCGTCAGCCCAAAGGCGTCGATGACCACCGGCGTCGCCGCGACCAGTACGCCCCACATCACCAGCGTGTAAAGCGCACAGAAAATAAGGGCGTCCCGGTAGGTGCTGCGCAGCCGGTCATAGTGTCCGGCCCCGTAGTTCTGGCCAAAGATGCCACCGATGGCCCCAGAGAGGGCAAAGATGCCGCCGAAGGCCAGCACCGTGAGACGCCCGACAACGGCCCAGGCGGCCACGGCGTCATCGCCAAAGGGTGCAATGACCATGGTCAGAATGTAGTTGCCCGCCGGCGTCGCCAATTGGGTGGCAATGGCGGGCAAAGCGACGGCCGCATAAATCGGCCATGTCGACTTGACGGATGCCCAATTCGGGCGCGCCACCAGATCATGCTGATAAACGGCAAAGAACACCGCGAGGCCCATCAGGCAAAACCGAAAGAGGATCAAACCAAAGGCCGCGCCGTCCAGACCCAAACCCAGATACAGGATTAAAATCGGGTCAACGATCATCAAGAACAGCCCCGAGAACAAGGTGACATACATCGCCTTGGCCGCCAGCCCCTCCGCCCGCAAGGTGGCTGAGGTGGACAAGGCAACGGCCATAGGCACCAAGGACGGCATCGTCCAGCCAAGGTAGCGCGCTGACAGCGCGGCCGTCTCCCCCGTTGCTCCGGCCCAACGCACCAGTTCATGGCGCATCAGAATGACCGCCAACGCGACACAGGCCTGAACAAACGCCGAAATGGCGATGGATGCACCGGCCTGACGGCGCGCGCCTGCGCGGTCCCCTTCGCCGATGCGGCGCGACACCAGCGCAGTGCCCGCAATCATCAGACCCACGCCGGAGGACACAGAAAAGAACTGGATGGCATAGGCAAACCCGATGGCCGCAACCAGTTGCGGCTGTCCCAATTGGGAAATCCAGAACAGGTTGGCCGCATCCACGAGAAACACGAATGTAATGCCGACGGCCCCCGAAGCCGTCATCCGCACCACATGCCCCATGGTCGAACCTGTCAGAAAGCGCCCCTCTGCCATCCTATTCGGCAGGGGCCGGCAAGCCGCGGGCAAAGCGCGTCTCGTATCCCGGTGCTGGATGGCGCGGAATTAGAAGGGCCAACATCAGCGACGTCGCGGCCATGCCCGCCGCAAGGAAGAAGACCGATGCAGGCGACACCAGCCACAACAGACCCAGAGGCACCGGCAGACCAACCGCGGCGATATGGTTGATCGTGAAGGCGACGGCAGCCGTTGGCGCAATATCACCGGGGTCTGCGATTTTCTGGAAGTAGGTCTTGAGCGCGAGCGCGAGGCCGAAAAAGATGTGATCGATCACATAAAGCGCTGCCGCCACAAAGATCCCCCAGCCGAGAAAATAGACCCCGCCATAAGACAGGAACACGACGACGAGCCCCGCATATTCAAAGACAAGCGCTTTGCGTTCGCCGTAAGTCGCCACGATCCTGCCCAGAAGCGGTGCGACGACGATATTGACCATCAGGTTGATCAGGTACAGCGCAGTCAATTCGTGAACCTGAAACCCGAATTTTTCGACCATCATGAAGCCTGCGAACACCATGAAGATCTGACGACGTGCGCCTGACATGAATTGCAGCGCGTAATAAAGCCAATACCGGCGGCGCAGAATGAACGCCTTGAGCTGCGGATGCGGGGCTTCGAACTGCGGATAGGCGAACATGGCAAAGAGCGCGATGGACACCGTGATGCCGCCGCCAACCATGTAGACAATGTTGTAGGTCAGGCCCAACGGTTCCCACAGGATCATGATGACGAAATAGACGAGGAAGGTCGCAATTGATCCCGCAGCCATCAGCCAGCCCAGCGTTTGCGGCGCGCGGTCCTTGGGCAGCCATTGCAATTGCAGCGATTGGTTGACCGTTTCGTAATAGTGAAACCCAACGGAACTGAGGAAGGTCAGGATCAGGATGCCCTGCAATTGCGGGAAATGCGCCGTCAGGGCCGTGGTGACCCCCAGCAGGATCAGCGACGACAGAGCCAGCACCTGTTCGCGCACAAACATGATCACGAGGATCACGCCAACCGCCAGAAAGCCCGGGATTTCGCGGATCGCGTGCAAGAGGCCAATGTCGGCCCCGTCGAAATTCGCGGCTTCGACCACAAAGTTGTTGAGCAGTGCCAACCACACCGAAAACGCGATCGGCATGGCGAACGCCATGAGAAACAAAAGCGAGATCGGCCGCCGCCACAGGGGCAGCGTAGATGCATCGGCAAGGCGAACAAGACGAACCATGGAACTGCCATACGCCCTTTTTTCGGACCAGGCGAGAGAGGGAATGTGCGCTTGTGCGCATTGCAAGTGCGCCTTACAGACGCAGAGCACGGCGCAAGTTGATGGTGCAGGAGCCTCCGGCGGGAGTTTTCCTGGCAAGATGAAGATCGCAAACGCGCAGGTTTCGGGTTGTCCTGATGCCTGTTGTGGCTGGATACTAGCGACTTGCAGCACCGAGATGTTCATACACAGTTTGGCCCGCTCATCGTGACCGAGGAGGATGGCGCAATCACGCGCCTGACATGGGGCACGTCCGAGCGCAGCGACCCATCGGACGTTCTGGACGCTGCGTGCTTGCAACTGGAAGAGTATAACGCAGGCACACGCACGGCGTTTGACTTGCCACTTTTTGTCAGGGGATCGCAGTTTCAACGCGATGTGTGCCGCGCGATGCAGGCCATCCCCTTTGGCGATACGGTGACCTATGGTGATATCGCCCGTGCCCTTTGCGTACCTGCGCAGGCGGTTGGGCAAGCCTGCGGCAACAATCCCATTCCGATCATCATACCGTGCCACCGGGTCATGGGGGCAAAGGGATTGACCGGGTTTTCAGGGGCTGGCGGCGTGGAGACCAAGGTCGCCTTGTTGAAACACGAAGGGGCTGGCGGTTTTTTGATCTAGGCCAAGCCTGTAATTTCCGGGTGCGCAATGCGGTGCGGAGGAATGACGGCAGCTTTACCAGCGTTCGCGTATGAGTTGCTGTGCCACCCCGGCCAGCATCAGGTAAACCGAGGTCACGACCAGCCCCCAATGTGCCCAGCTTTCTGGATGAAAATCGACCCAGGCCGCCCATCCGGCAAAGACCGTCCAGGCGATGGCAATGGGCAAACTCACCGCGCGCCAGCGTTCGGTCCGCACCGGATGGATGAACTTGAGCGGCAGAAACATTGCGACGGCCAGCACCGTCACCATTGCAAGACAAATCCAGAAATTCGGCTCGAGGGCAAAGATCACCAGCACCAGCATATTCCAGCATCCGGGAAAGCCGTTGAAGGAATTATCCTTCGTTTTCATTCTGTTATCGGCAAAGTACAAGGCAGAGGCAAAGGTGATCAGGATGATCGCAAACCAACCTGTCCACCCGTCCATCAAACCAGACTTGAACAGCGCAAAAGCCGGAATGAAGACATAGGTCAGGTAATCGATAATGAGATCAAGCAGCACCCCGTCGAACTCGGGCGCATTGGTTTTGACGTCGTATTTGCGCGCCAGCGGCCCGTCGATCCCATCGACGAAAAAAGCGACGACCAGCCACAAAAACATCAGGTCCCATTTTTCATCTACGGCTGCAAGCATCGCCAGCATTGCAAAGACCGCCCCGGTGGCGGTCAGCAGATGAACACTTAATGCACGTGTTTTTTCGTTCATTGTGACGTCATGCGATAAGATGCTGGGTGATGCAAATGCAAAACCGCGCCGACCGACCGGCGCAGCATTGGCCGATGCTCACATCCGCGTTCCGCACTATTGCGTCGGGCGCAGTTCCCCGACCGGATATACCAGCCTACTCAGACATTCTCGGCCGAAGTGAAAATCCTGGCGTATCACTTTCTTGACCTTCGTCACTTTGCCCTTTGGCTGGAGACCCGAGGAAGACACTTGGTGCTTCGTCGTGATCCATTTCAAACATGGGAACTTAGCGGCCAGAGTGTCATCCCTTTTCACGCATCTTGACGTAGTGCTCAGGCCTTGGGATGTGCCTTGGCATAGACTTCCATCAGGCGGACGGTGTCCACGGCGGTATAGGCTTGTGTCGTTGACAAGGACGCGTGGCCCAGCAGTTCCTGGATTGATCGCAAATCCCCGCCCGCGTTCAACAGATGTGTGGCAAAGCTGTGCCGCATTGCGTGCGGCGTGGCGCTGGCGGGCAACCCCAATTGCATCCGCGCCTGAGACATCACGTTCTGGATTGTGCGCGGCGACAAGGCCCCGCCCCGTATCGCGCGAAACAGGGGCCCGTCTTCAGGCAGATCATAGGGACAAGCGGTGACATAGGCGGCAACGGCATCCCGCGCGGCGTCGATGACCGGCACGATCCGTTCTTTCCCGCCTTTACCGACAATCCGCAGAACCTGAGGCACCGGCGCGTCCGCGCCCGTCAAGCTGAGCGCCTCGGAGATCCGCAAACCGCACCCCCACAGCAGTGTCAAAACAGCCGTGTCGCGCAACCCAACCCATGGTTTGTCCGATTGCATCGATGCGATGTCCAAAACATCGCGCGCCGAATCTTCGGCCAAAGGGCGCGGCAATTTCTTGGTGAATTTCGGTGATCGGGTGGACAAAACGGCGGTGGGTTCAAACCCCTCACGCCCGGCCAGCCATTTGTAGAACGCTTTGACCGAGGACAGTTTGCGCGCCAGCGATCTGGACCCGACACCGCCGGTCCGGGTCCGTGCCATCCAGGCGCGCATATCCTGCGTTGTTATGCGGGCCAATGCGCCCAGGCCCTGAACCTGGCCGCTATGCTCGGTCATGAAAACGAGGAACTCGGTAATATCGCCGCAATAGGCAGTAATAGTATTGCCCGCTGCCCCCTTGATACCACGCTGATAAGCCAGAAACATTTCCAGCGCGTCGCGGGCCGCGGGGGAGATCATGCTCATCCCAGCCAGCGCCGCATGGCGCGTTCAAAGACGCCCGTAAAGAAAGCCAGCAAGTCCGTCCCTTGATGCGGGCCAAACATATTCGGGTCCTTTGCTCCCAGCACCAAAAGCCCCGGCAAACGCCCATCGCCAAAATCAAGCTTCAGACAGGCTTCTGACCCGATCAGGTCGCCATTATCACCATAAATGGCAGGCTCGACCGCCTGCACCTGGCGCAAAGTCACCTGTCGCACCGTGCCGCCGCGCCCATGGGTCAGGTAACTGTCGATGAACCCCGGTTCCGCCACGCTCAGCACATCGCCCAGACGATTGATGGCTGGATCGTTGTCATTTTGCAGGGATTCCAAAACCAGTTTGATCGCATCCACGCGCAATGTGTCGGCGACGTCGCCGGAAAGATCGCGCAGGAACGGCTCAAATTCCAACGGGTCGAGCATCCGCAATATCGCCCGATGGATCTGATTGGTTCCGGCCAGATTTTCATAGGCCGCCGCGATGACGGACCGGTGCGTGTCTTCGAGACGGTCAAGGCGCGCCTCCAACCGTTCCATCGCGAGACCGCGCAGGTCGACGATGTTGTCGCCCATGGCACGTTCATTGGCCGCGATCAGCGCGTGCATCAAATCCTTGTCATCAAGGATCACATCGGGACGCGAAATGATCGCCTCGCGCAGGGCGTCTTCGATCTTGGGCTGACTGCTCATACCATACTCAATTTTTATTTTCGAGTTCTATAGCATGGAGGCCGCGCAAAATCTGCCCGGAAAATCATTAAATTCAACAGGTTTTGGAGGCTGTTGCATCCCGGCGTCAGACCGGGTGGAAACCGCTTGATCACGCGCCAAGAAGCGGCTTGCGCCACCTCTCGCGCCGGTATCACGTCACGCCGTGACCCATGAACGATGCCCGAAGGTATCGACCCCGGGCACCATGCAAGGCAAAGAATCTTGTCGCAGCTTGGAAAGCTCTGCGATTACAGGATTTTCTGACCCGTCTTGGCCCAGTCTTTCATGAATTGATCAAGACCGGCATTGGTCAACGGGTGACCCGCGAGCTTTTTGATGACATCCGGCGGTGCGGTCACAACGTCCGCCCCGATCAGGGCACATTCCTTGACGTGGTTCACCGACCGGATCGAGGCTGCCAGAATCTCGGTTTCATACCCGTAATTGTCATAAATCGTGCGGATTTCCTCGATCAGGTCCATTCCGTCGATGTGAATATCGTCCAACCGCCCGATAAAGGGCGAAATGAACGTCGCCCCCGCCTTGGCCGCCAGCAACGCCTGATTGGCCGAGAAACACAGCGTCACGTTGAGCATCTTGCCTTCGCTCGACAGGACTTTACAGGCTTTCAGCCCGTCCCAGGTCAGCGGTAGTTTCACGACGATGTTTTCGGCGATCTCGGCCAGCTTGCGCCCTTCCGCGATCATCTCATCCGCGCCCAGCGCCACGACTTCCGCACTGACCGGCCCGTCGACCAGATCACAGATTTCCTTGGTCACTTCGAGGATGTCACGTCCCGATTTCAGGATCAGCGACGGGTTCGTCGTCACCCCGTCGACCATTCCCAGGTCATTCAGTTCCGCGATGGCGTCTATCTCGGCGGTATCTACGAAAAATTTCATGTGCTGCCTCTCTTGATGGCTTGGCGTTTGCTCCCTCAGCGTTTACCTCATGTAGCGTGATGCGAAAACCCCTGATCTGTTGGCGCTAACATGACGCATTCGTTTTTCGACGAAGGTGCGTTGGTCGCCGTGCTGACCACGCAGCCGCTGGACCGGGCGCTGGATTACAAGGCGCCGGAGGGCGGCTGCCATCTGGGTGCCTTTGTCGAAGTGCCTTTAGGACCGCGCAAGGTATTGGGTGTGGTCTGGGGACCGGGCAAAGGGGACTATGACTACGCCAAGATCCGTTCGGTCATCCGGGTGCTGGATGCCGCCCCCATGCGCTTGGAAATGCGCGACTTTCTGCAAAAGGCGGCCGCCTATACCCTGACGCCGATGCCTGCGATGCTGCGTCTGGCCACCCGCGCGCCGGGGTTGGGCGATCCGCCGTCGATGCGCAAAATCTATCGGCGCGGCTTCGGCGTACCGGATCGAATGACGGACGCGCGTCGCCGGGTTTTGGATTTTCTCGCGGATTATGGCGACTTGTCTTTCACCCTCAAGGAGCTCGCAGAGCTGTCCGGGGTCACGCCATCGGTCGTCAAGGGGCTCGTCACTAAGGGTGCCGTCGCCGAGGAAGACAGCCCGCGCGACCTGCCCTTCCCGCCCATGGACCCGAACCTGCCCGGCAAGGCATTGACCGCAGATCAAGCTGACGCCGCAGGCAAGATTGCAGCCGCCGTCGCCAGTGGCGCATATGGCACAACCCTGCTGCGCGGTGTCACGGGGTCGGGCAAGACTGAAGTCTACCTCGAAGCGGTGGCGGCCGCGCTGCGGGCGGGACGTCAGGCGCTGGTGCTGCTGCCCGAGATCGCGCTGACCGCTGAGTTCCTCAAGCGAGTCGAAATCCGCTTTGGCGCGCGCCCTGCCGAATGGCATTCCGGGGCCACCATGACCGAACGGCGTCGCATCTGGCGCATGGTGGGTCAGGGCAACGCGCAACTGGTGATCGGGGCCCGGTCAGCCCTGTTTCTACCCTATCAGAACCTCGGGCTGATCGTCGTGGATGAAGAACACGACACCTCCTACAAACAGGAAGACGGTGTGCTTTATAACGCACGCGACATGGCCGTGTTGCGCGCCTCGCTGCTGGGTGCACAGGTGGTTCTGGCGTCGGCGACGCCCAGTCTGGAAAGCTGGGCCAACGCGGAAAGCGGCAAATACACCCGGCTGGATCTTGAGGCGCGGTTTGGCCCTGCGGTGATGCCGACGATGAAGACCATCGACATGCGCAACGAAAAGCTGCCCTCGGACCGCTGGGTGTCGGACACGCTGAAACGCGCCGTGGATGCGCGGCTTGATGCGGGTGAACAGGCCATGCTGTTTTTGAACCGACGAGGCTATGCGCCGATCACGCTGTGTCGGGCCTGTGGCCACCAAGTCGGCTGTGATCAGTGCGATGCGCGGATGGTGGAGCATCGCTTTCTGAAACGTCTGATGTGCCATCAATGCGGCGAGACCAAGCCGATGCCCGACAAATGCCCGTCTTGCGACGCGGAAGGGCGCATGGCGGCGGTTGGGCCGGGGGTCGAACGGTTGGGCGAGGAGGCAGTCAAGCTGTTTCCGGACGCGCGGGTCGCGGTCTTGAGCTCCGACATGTATGGCAGCGCGCGCGCGCTCAAGGCCGAAATAGAAGGGATCGCGGCGGGCGGCGCAGACGTCATCATCGGCACGCAACTTGTCGCCAAGGGGCACAATTTTCCCAACCTCACGCTGGTCGGCGTGATCGACGCGGATCTGGGCTTGCAAGGATCAGACCTGCGCGCGGCGGAACGGACGTTTCAGTTGATGCGGCAAGTTGCCGGGCGTGCGGGGCGGGCGGAAAAACACGGCACTGCGTTGTTGCAGACCTATCAGCCGGACCACCCTGTGATCCGCGCGATCCTCGCAGGCGACGAAGAAGGGTTCTGGCGCGCAGAAGCGGCGGAACGCGAACAGGCTGGCGTGCCGCCTTACGGTCGCATGGCGGGCATTATCCTCAGCGGACCAGATGTGGGCCAGGTCTTTGAGGTCGCCAATGTGCTGGCACGCAACACGGCCGCATTGGCCCGCGTGGGTGCACAGGTCTATGGCCCCGCCCCTGCTCCGATTGCGCGGATTCGCGGACGCCACCGGGTGCGCCTGTTGGTGAAGGCTGGAAAAGGTGTCGCCCTGCAAGGCGCAATCGCGCAATGGATTGGGCAAGTTCGGCTTAAAGGTGACTTACGTCTTGCCGTGGATATTGATCCGCAGAGCTTTTATTGACGTCGCCAGACGTTGTCAGAGTGCGCGCAGACAATTCCCGTAAGGCGGAGGTGTCCTCCGCCTTGATTTGGGGCTCTGCCCCCGGCCTTCGGCCTCCCCCGGGATTTTTCAGAACAGAGAATACGGATCGTGGACGTATCGGGCCGCGATGCAGTGCGGCCCGATTGGTGTTAGCCGAGTGCCTTTTCACAACGCCCGCAAACGCCTGCGTGCGTGTGTGTGCCCACGTCGGGCAACACTTTCCAGCAGCGCGCGCATTTCTCACCGTCAGCCTTTTCAAAGACAACGCCGATGCCGCTCACTTCCGGCAGACGAAACGCCTCATCCGGGGCGGCGTCCGTCGTTACAGAGATCGATGAAGTGATACAGATATCCTGGAAGGGCACGGAGCCCAGAACCTCCGCCAGATCGACATCATCCACATGCACCACCGGCGACGCTTCAAGCGATGCCCCGATCACTTTGTCCGTCCGCTGCACTTCCAGAGCTGCCGTCACGGCCCGACGGGCGGTTCGGATGCCCGCCCACTTCTTCGCCAACGTCGCATCACGCCACGCCGTTGGCGTTTCGGGCATGTCGATCAGGTGCACAGAGCTTTCATCGCCGGGGAACCGCTCGAGCCAGACCTCTTCCATGGTAAAGACCAGCACAGGTGCGAGCCAAGTGGTCAGCCTGTGGAACAGGATATCCAGCACGGTCCGGGCGGCGCGGCGTTGTTCCGTGTCGCCATCACAATAGAGCGCATCCTTGCGGATATCGAAATAGAAGGCCGACAGATCCACTGTCGCAAAGGTGAAAACAGCCGAGAAGACACGTTGGAAATCGAAGGCTGCATAGCCATCGCGCACGACCTCATCCAATTCGGACAGACGGTGCAGCACCCAGCGTTCCAATTCCGGCATATCTTCCTGCGCGACGCGATCCTCTTCGGAGAAGTCGGACAGAGAGCCCAACATGAAGCGCATTGTATTGCGCAAACGGCGATAGCTGTCGGCCACGCCTTTGAGGATTTCCGGCCCGATCCGCTGGTCGGCGGTATAATCGGTCTGTGCCACCCAGAGACGCAGAATATCGGCCCCATACTGGCGCACCACTTCCTCCGGTACGATGGTATTGCCAATGGATTTGGACATCTTCATGCCCTTGGCATCCAGCGTAAACCCGTGAGTCACCACATTGCGGTATGGCGCATGGCCTGTGGTTCCAACGGACTGCAAGAGCGACGAATGGAACCAGCCGCGGTGTTGATCCGTGCCTTCCATGTAAACATCGGCGATGCCGTCCTCGGTGCCGTCCTCCCGGTCACGCAGGGTAAACGCATGGGTCGAGCCGGAATCAAACCAAACATCGAGGATATCCGTGACCTGATCGTAATCATCCGGGTTCACGATCCCTTCGAGATAGCGTTGCTTGGCGTCTTCATCATACCATGCGTCCGCGCCTTCGGCTTCAAACGACGAGGTGATGCGCCGGTTGACCTGCGGGTTGCGCAACAGGAAATCATCGTCCGTCGGCAACGCACCCTTTTTGGTGAAGCACGTCAGCGGCACGCCCCAGGCCCGTTGACGCGACAACACCCAGTCCGGCCGTGCCTCAATCATCGAATACAGGCGGTTGCGCCCGGACTTCGGTGTCCAATTGACGTTGTCGATCTCGGTCAAGGCGCGCTCGCGGATTGTCTTGCCATGGGTATCGAGGCCGTCTCCAACAGGCTTGTCGATTGCGGCAAACCACTGCGGCGTGTTGCGATAGATCACCGGCGCCTTGGAGCGCCAGGAATGCGGATAGCTGTGTTTGATCTTGCCCCGCGCCAGCAACCCGCCGACCTCAGCCAACTTGTCGATGACAGCCGCGTTGGCATTGCCCTCCTTGCCATTGGGTTTCAGAATGGCTTTGCCACCAAAGAACGGCAGATCGTCGCGAAACCGCCCATCGGGGTTCACGTTGTAGGTGATCACCTGTTCGAGCATCCCAAGATCGCGATACAGCTCGTATTCCTCAAGCCCGTGAGACGGCGCGCAATGCACAAAACCCGTGCCTTCCGTGTCGGTCACAAAATCCGCCGCGCGGAAATCACGGATATCGTCCCATTCGCCGTTGCCGCCTTCGGCACCCGCAAGCGGATGCGCCAGTTTCATCCCGGCCAACTGCGAAGGGGTCACGTCGCGCAGGCGGCGATACATCGTCTCGTCCAGACGCGCGCGGCCCATCACATCGGCGGCAAGATGATCTGCGAGGATGAACCGCTCACCAATTTTGGCCCAACATTCTTCGGGTCGACCGATGACTTCGTAAAGGCCGTAGGAAATACCCGCGCCGTAGACCACCGCCTTGTTCGACGGCATGGTCCAAGGCGTCGTTGTCCAGATCACCACCTTGGCGCCTTCGAAATCCCGCGCTGTGTCGACCTCGACCTGCAAGGCGGGCGCACGATCCTCCACCGATGCTTCCTCGCCCGCAACATTCAGATCCGGCAACGAAAAATCGACGACCTTGAACTTCACCCAGATCGTAAAGCTGTCCTTGTCGTGATATTCAACCTCAGCTTCGGCCAAGGCCGTCTGCTCCACAGGCGACCACATCACCGGCTTTGATCCCTGATACAACGTGCCGTTCATCAGGAATTTCATGAACTCCTCGGCAATCACGCGCTCGGCATGGAAATCCATCGTCAGATAGGGCCGATCCCAATTTCCGGTGATCCCGAGACGTTTGAATTCCTCACGCTGGATATCGACCCAACCGGCGGCAAATTCACGGCATTCAGCGCGAAATTCATTGATCGGAACATCGTCCTTGTTGCGCCCCTTCTTGCGATACTGCTCTTCGATTTTCCACTCGATCGGCAGACCGTGACAATCCCAACCGGGGATGTAGCGGGCATCAAATCCCATCATCTGATGGGACCGGACGATCATATCCTTGATCGTCTTGTTCAGGGCGTGACCGATGTGGAGGTGGCCGTTGGCATAGGGCGGGCCATCATGCAGCGTAAATGGTTTGCGACCGGTCTTTTCGCGCAGACGGTCATAAACACCGATCTTCGCCCAGCGCGCCAGCCAATCGGGTTCCCGCTTGGGCAGGCCCGCGCGCATCGGAAAATCGGTACGGGGCAAATTCAGGGTGTGTTTGTACTCAGGCGTGTCGGCGCACATGTGGGGCGTCCTTCATGGATCAATCGTATCGGGGAATGACATGGTTCGGTGCGACATCTCAAGCACCTTTACCCGGCGGCTCGATGATTTGGATCAGAGCGCCGGGGATATAATTCGCAGAATTATGGACATATATGTCATGGTCGCCTTATAGGCAGGCCAGCCGAGGCTCACAAGACCCTGCTTCTTTCGGCGTCAAATATCCTGGGGCTTTGGGGCAGAGACCCAATAGCGCAGCTGCCGGAGGCGGCTGCAAAACATCGTGTACGCCGACAGGCGTTCCGCTTTGCAACACCCCCAACAGTCGTCCGGCAAAGTTCAAACCAACCAAGTGCTCACGCCGCGCTGTCGGTCTTGCCCCCGGTAAACAGACCGCCCAAGGCCTGTTTCACCAGGCGCCTGGCACGCGGACGGTTGTCGGCATCAAACGGAACGGGACGGCACACTTCCATCGCGGCAACCCCGACCCGCGCGGTCAACGCACCATTGACCAGCCCTTCTCCAAAGCGACGTGACAGCTTGCCAAGGATTGATCCCCCGACAATCGGCTCCAGCATATCATCGCCCACCGCAACAGCACCGGTCGCCACCAGATGGGTCATCACGGCGCGGGTCAGGCGCCATGACCCCATAACGCCCCCGCGCCCGCCATAGATCTCGGCAACACGGCGGATCATCCGCAGATTGGCTGTCAACGCCGCCACCACATCGGCCAGTGCCAACGGAACAAGGGCCGTGACCGTTGCCACTTGGCGGGCAGCAGCCTCAACCTCGCGTTCAGCTGCCTGATCCAGAGGTGCGATCAATTCGGCCTCGGTCAAGGCCAACAAGCTTGCCGCATCCATCTGATCGCCGCGCAATTCGGCCAACCGGTTTTGCCCCCACTCCAGTTCAGGGCGTGATGAATAAAGTTGCACCAACCGGTCCGTCACATGCCGCGCCGCGATCAGGTCCTGTGTCTCAAGCGCTGTCGCCGCGGCATGGCGCAGATCGTCAATCCGGGTCAGACGGCGCAACGCGGCCAGTTCGCGCAACGCAATCGCCAGCAACACCAGAACCAAGGCCGCAACCAACCCCGCAAACGTCCAACCCAAAAGCGGCGCGCGTTCAATCCAGCCAAGGGCGAAATCCCACGCCGCCGTGCTGATCACCGCCGTCAGAAGTGCACCCGCGACAGCCCAGAAAAACTGCCCCAATCGTGAGGGTTTGCGGGCCGCAATCCGCGCCACGTTCTGCATCGCCGCCCCTGTGGCCGTCGGCATCGGCCCGTCTGGCACGGGTGGCGCATCCGCTACATTCGGGCCGACCTCGTCATCATCAATCTCAATCAGGATCGGGCCTTTGGCCATCACACGGTCTCCCTTTTCCATTCGAGGCGCAGGTCCGGCAAACCTTCGTCATTGCGTGCCCCGTCCGTTTCTTCCACAACGACAAATCCGTGCGCGGCATAAAACGCCTTGGCCTCGACATTGGCCTGAAAGGTCCAGAGCGTCAGCGCATCGCGATGATTTTGCGCGTGGTTCAACAGCGCGGTACCGACGCCCTGTTGTCGCGCCGCAGCGGTAACATAGAGTGCCTGAACCGTTTCTCCGTCACAGGCAATAAAGCCCGTCACCTCGTTTGCATCCTGCGCGACCGTCACCCAATCCTTTTCGATCAGGTCCCCGGCAAAGCCGACATCCTCGGCCCGGGTGTGCACCCGCGGCATCCAGTCCGTGTGGTCAATGAACTCGGACAGAATACCGCCGACCTTGCCCGCATCGGTCGAACGCGCCGCGCGCAGGTCAATCGTCTTCACAATCGGTCTCCGATCAGGAACTGGGCCGCCCGGTCCATTCGGATGTGCGGCGGCCCGTCGCCCGGTCGCAAGTTCAATGGAGCCGGAGCAAAGCGCATGATCTGGTAGTCTTCATCCAGCCATTTCGTTGCCCCGGATTTGGCCGGGTTCAAAATGTGTCCCGGATCATCAGGCAGCGCACCGGGGTAGAAGGCCGCCTGCTTGCCACTGTCGAGCAATGTGCCGCGCACCACGTCCAACGGCACGCCGTCATGGATCATTGTATCCTCAGTCGTGGCGCGTAACGCCGCCAGCGACAAGGCTTGAGTATTGGCCCCGGCAAAGCGCGCCCGGTCGCGGGCGTCGCGCGTCAAAGCCTCCATGATCGCGGTCAGTTTGCCATGTTGCGCATGATGCAGGTGATCGGCCTTGGTGGCGGCAAACAGGATCTTTTCCACCCGCTTGCCCCGAAAAAGCTGGGTCAGAAAGGCGTTTCGGCCCGGTCGGAACGCGGACAGGATTTCGGCCATTGCGTACCGCATATCCTCGACCGCTGCCGGGCCTGAATGGATCGCGCCCAAAGCATCTACCAACACCACCTGACGGTCGATCCGCGAAAAATGATCCCGAAAGAACGGGCGTACGACCCGCGCCTTGTAAGCCTCGAACCGACGCGCCATTTCACGGCGCAGTGATCTGCGCGGCGCGTCTCCGGGCGGCAGCGGCGCAAAGGTCAGGGCGGGCGAACCCGCCAGATCACCGGGCAACAAGAACCGCCCCGGCGTACAGTCGTAAAAGCCTGCTTTTCGCGCCTCTGACAGATACTCGGTGAAACTGGCCGCCAGCGCCTTGGCCTGCACCTCATCGAGGTCCGTCGCACCGTCCGTGGTCTCGACCAGCGTTTGATACCGCGCGCCACTTTGACGTTTCGCAGTCCTCGCCAGCGCACTGGCGGACCATGTATCATAGCTTTGATCAAGCAGACCAAGATCGAGCAGCCATTCCCCCGGGTAGTCGATGATATCCAGATGCACGGTGCGCGGGCTTTGCAGCCCCGCCAACATTCCGTTCGGCTTGACCCGCAACGACACCCGCAATTCGCTCACCGCGCGGGTACTTCCCGGCCATCGCGGTGGCACACCCGTGAGCGCATTCATATGCGCTTCAAAGTCGAAACGCGGCACTGTGTCATTGGGCTGCGGCTGCAGATATGCCGCCACAATGCGCCCTTCACTTGCGGCCAGAAGATGGGGCATCCGGCCCCTGTCGAGCAGATTGGCCACCAGCGACGTGATAAAGACCGTCTTGCCGGACCGCGCCAACCCTGTGACGCCCAGACGAATCGTTGGATCCCCGACCAGACCCGCACCGGTGTCGTAAACGCCCTGGGCCAGATCCAGCACCCCGTCGGCAATCTTCGTTAGAACCACGCGGTGCTCTCCTTTTGCGCGCCTGCGGGGCGCGGCAGTCCGATGTTGTTGTGCGTAACATAAGGCGGGTTTCGGCGCTTCACCAGAGGCGACAGCCTGCTTGGCAGAGTTCGGGAGCCTCCGGCGGGGATTTTTTCGGAACAGAGAAGGGAGAGAAGGGGTGGACTGCGCCTCTGCGCAAGCCACCTATGGCTCGGTTTGAAGCAGGCCCTGCCGTTGTCTGCCGGTTGCTTTGGGTTTAGGGGAGCAGCCATGCCACGTTATGCGCTCAAAATCGAATATCACGGTGGGCCGTTTGTCGGCTGGCAGCGCCAGCGCGGGCAGCGCTCGGTGCAGGGGGCCATAGAGACCGCCCTGGCCAAGCTTGAGCCGCGGGCGCACACAATCGCAGCGGCCGGACGGACGGATGCCGGTGTCCATGCCCTCGCGCAGGTGGCCCATTGTGACATGGAGCGCGACTGGACTCCGTTCCGCTTGTCGGAGGCCTTGAACTATCACCTTATGCCTGATCCCATTGCCATCGTCGGGTGCGCTGCCGTTGCCGATGACTGGCACGCGCGCTTTTCAGCGTTGGAGCGCCAATACCAGTTTCGCCTGTTGATGCGCCGCGCCCCTGCGACCCATCTGCACGGTCTGGTATGGCATGTGAAGACCCCGTTGGACATCGATGCAATGCGCACGGGTGCCGCCCATTTGATCGGCCGTCACGATTTCACCACCTTCCGGTCCTCCATTTGTCAGGCCGAAAGCCCGGTCAAGACGCTCGATATGCTTGATGTCACGCGGGTTGAGGGCCTGCACGGACCGGAAGTCCGTTTCGACGTGCGCGCCCGGTCATTTCTGCACAATCAGGTGCGCAGCTTTGTCGGGACCCTTGCGCGGGTCGGCAGCGGATCCATGGCGCCGGAAGATGTGAAAACTGTGCTGGAGGCCCGGAGCCGGTCCGCATGCGGTCCCGTTTGCCCGCCGCAAGGGTTGTACCTCGCGCATGTCGTCTATCCTGACGATCCGTTCGCCTGAGGCTCAGTCCAGTTCCATCTGGCCCGCCCCTGCGCCAGCATTGCGCGAAGCATCGCTGTCGGGCACATAGGTCTTGGCGGCAAGGGTCTGCAATTGCGTTTCCAGCGTCGGACCGAGGGGGACCCGGTCCGGTCTGCTTCGCTGACTGGGTGCGGTCAACATCAACGATGCTTCGATCGCGTTGCCTTGGATCCTGACGTCGGCGTGGCAGGGCAGCGCAAACAGCCAACTGATCAGCATGGCCCGTTGGCCCGGATTGTCCTCGATCACGCTGATAGGCGTTACGCCCAAGGATGCGGCTTCGACGACGCGCTCTATGCGCAGGGCCAGAGAAATAATGGTCTGCGGGGTTTCCAGGGCGGCGGCAAGCGGACCTTCCGCCCCTCCATCCGCCAGATGCCGCACCAGCATTGCGCCAAAGGCCAGCGCCTGGGCAGGAGGTACGCCCGCACCACTTGCCGCTTTTATTCCCAGCGCCTGCACTTCGGTCCAAGAATGCGTCGTCATGTGAGTACCGGCATCCACCAATCATCGTTTTCAGGCATCAGTTCATCCCCAAGTGGAGCACCTTGCGCCAAGGTGATCCGCGTCCAGAGATCAGACTTTGGGTCGAATTTGGTGGCCCCGAAGAAACTGAGCTTGCAGCGTAGCATATCGATTGGGCGGCAGGTGGATGCGATGAGATTGTCGCGTATGTCGGCGTAAGGGTAACGCGCCGTGAGTGCGACCCTTGAGATTGCCAACGCATGGCCCGGGTGGGCCTCCAGAAACGCCGAGACCGGAGCGTCCGTCGTCGGCAAGTTCTCATACAGTGCCTTTACGCGCCGCCCGATATCCAGGGGCGTTTCCAATTCCGCGCCCACATCTAAATACCGGTCACCGAGGCGTGGTTCCAGCTTGGCCGCACTGACATACCAGAAACGGCGACAGGCCTCTGCGTCCGTGTAATCAATCCCGAAGACCCAGGGCCAATTCGTCTCGATTGCATGCCGCAATGCCTGCGTGCCGCCAAAGGGGCTGGTCAGGGGGCCGAAAGGATCACCCATGCAATCCGCCAATCCATCGATCAAATCACCGAAAGGTTCGAGGATGAGGGAGAGCAAAAGCTCTTGCAAAGCTACGCTGGCGTTTTGCGCGACAGCCCACAATGCATCCATAGGGCGCGGCGCGTCGAGCGCATCAAAGTGATGCGCGAAGCCGGTCCATTCCCGCTCCAGACGCCGCAAGGCCTCATCATGGTCGCTAGCCGGGACGTGCCATTCGGAAAGATGTTGCGCCGCGCGCTTTGCCAGCGCTTTGAGATGGGCCTGTTGATCCTCGCTCAGCGTCTCTATTTGTCGCACACGCGCGAGTGCGGTTTCACGGGCCATCATCCAATTGTTCAGCAATACCGGGTGGTTCACCAAGAACGGCGCCATTCCAAGCCCCGTTGCATTGCCAATGCCCAGATGGCGGGCCAGTTGCGGGTCCAGTCTGCCCTGCCCGACATGCTGAACCAGATCGAGCGTGAAATGACGGATCAGATAGACCGTCAGCATCTCGGCGGCAAAGGGACCACCGAGACCCTTGCGATCGGCAATAAGATAGCGGTCGGCAATCCCGAACTTGCCATTGCCGTAGACCGCTGTGGTCCGCATCAGGTAGCCGATGTCGCGGATCATGGCGGCGTCAGGTTGCGTCCCTGCTTGCAGGGCGCGCGCCGTGGCGTCCCACATGCGAACGGACTTGTTGGCCCGGCTCAAAACCAGATCGCGGGGGCTGAACCGGCCGGCTTCCTGCAGGGGCGCATTTCGGGCAATGCGCGCGACCTCGGACGACGAAGGAACACCGTCATAAAGCACAAAAACCGCGTCCCAGGCCGTTGCGATCACGCGGTCGCTGCGTTGATCTTCGGGCAGGTCGTGAGACAAGGCGACGAGAGAATAAGTATGTCCACCAAAGTCGACACTGTAGACGGCCGTGCCATGTCCCAGCGCGTCCATCGTCCAGACGGTGCGCGTGATCTTGCTGCGTTCGGCACACAAACGGCGCACGACGGCTCGCAGAAAACTGAGGCGCGTTGGCATCATGGCGCCAAAGCGCGACAACCGCATCACCTCTTCCGGCGGCCGTAAGGGCGCGATGTCGGGCACCATGTCTTTCACTGCTGGCATTTCAAAACGCTCATACCATCAGTTAGCCGCGTTTGACCCTCGTCTTGCAAGCGTTTTTCGACACAAAAAACGGCCGGAAAGCGTACCGCTTTCCAGTTGGCGCACCTGCCAAAGGGTGGATGCGGGTTTCTGCGTCAGAAACCTGCCGGAAACCGTGTCGGTTTCCGGTTTTGACATGATCACATGGGTTGCTGCGTATATTTCTTCAGCTCAGCCCGGGCCACTTGACGTCGATGAACCGCATCCGGCCCATCCGCCAATCGCAACGTACGCTGATGCGTCCAAGCGTGCGCCAACGGCGTATCCTGACTGATCCCCTGACCGCCATGCATCTGCACGGCCTCGTCGATCACTTTCAACGACACGCGGGGCGCGACGACCTTGATCTGACTGATCCAAGGGGCGGCGGCCCGTGCATCGCCCTGATCCATCATCCAGGCGGCCTTGAGGCACAGCAAACGCGCCATCTCGATTTCCATCCGTGCTTCGGCGATGATATCGTAATTGGCGCCAAGCTGAGCAAGGGGCTTGCCGAACGCTTCCTTCGAGAGCGACCGCCGACACATCAGTTCGAGTGCAGCCTCGGCCTGACCGATCGCGCGCATGCAATGGTGGATCCGTCCCGGCCCAAGCCGACCCTGCGAAATCTCGAACCCACGCCCTTCACCAAGCAGAATGTTTTCGACAGGCACCCGCACGTCGGTAAAACGAAGGTGCATGTGCCCATGCGGCGCATCATCATGGCCGTAAACCAGCATGGGGCGCAGAACTTCAATGCCGTCACTGCCCGCAGGCACAACGATCATCGATTGCCGCTTGTGTTTGGGCAACTCGTCACCGCCCGTCTTGACCATAACGATATACACTTTGCAGCGCGGATCACCGGCACCCGAAGCCCAGTATTTCTCTCCGTTCAGCACGTATTCATCACCGTCACGCACGCAGGACATTGCAATGTTGGTCGCATCCGAAGAGGCCACATCCGGTTCGGTCATCAGATAGGCCGAACGGATTTTGCCTTCGAGCAGAGGCGCCAGCCAATCTTGCTTCATGGTCGCGGTGCCATAGCGCTCGAACACTTCCATGTTGCCCGTATCAGGGGCGGAGCAATTGAACGTTTCCGCACCCAGCGGCGTCTTTCCCATTTCTTCGGCGAAATGGGCATATTCCACGGTGCTCAGGCCAAAGCCCTTGTCGCTGTCCGTCAGCCAGAAATTCCAAAGACCCGCTGCTTTTGCCTTTGATTTCAATCCTTCCAGGATCTCTGTCTGGCGTTCGGTATATTGCCAGCGGTCGCCTTTGCCGACTTCTGCGGCATAGTCTTCTTCCACGGGCATGATGTCATCTCGGATCATTGTCGCAACCCGTTCCAGCAGGTCGCGGTTTTCCGCGCGCATGCCGAAGCTCATATCCATAAAGCTCTTGTCCATCTCACATCCTCACTGATTTCCAGCAGCGTGGCGCGAAACGCAACAAGTGTCCACCGGATGCTGATGGGCTGCGGCGCGTTTCATTGCCGTCATCACGTAGCATTTGGAAAATACCGGACCGCACCGGATCAGCGTCCAGGCTAAAACGCCGCCAGAGTCGGCTTTCCAGTCGCCGAACACCTGACAGAACAGCCGCAATCCTTCGATCCGCACCCGTATCCAAACCCTCAACCGCCTGATCTGTGTGCAAAAACACAGATAACGCGTTTTCCTGGTCGCCAATCGGTTGCGGTGGGCGCGAGAATGTGCACGTTTGGTCCCATGGCCAAATTGCCCGATTTTTTTGACGAGATGTATGGACGCGGCACAGAGCCGCGCGCGCCATACGAAGCCTATGCCAAATGGTTCGGAGGCGAAAACAACGCCCGGCTTCTGGAGAAATCCGCCGAGGCCGAGGCCCTGTTTCGACTGATTGGCGTGACGTTCAATGTTTATGGCGATCCTGATGCGTCCGAACGGTTGATCCCGTTCGATCTTGTGCCGCGCATCATTGCGGCGCAGGAGTGGGCAAAAGTCGCGCGGGGCATCGAACAACGGGTGCGGGCGCTGAACGCCTTTTTGCACGACATATATCACCGGCAGGAAATCGTGCGCGCAGGCCGACTGCCTGCCGAGATGCTGGCGCTCAACGACGCCTTCCTGCCCGAGATGATCGGCATGTCACCCCCCGGTGGCATCTACACCCATATCGTCGGTACTGATCTGGTGCGCACCGATGACAATGAATTCTACGTACTGGAGGACAACGCCCGCACGCCGTCAGGCGTCAGCTACATGCTCGAAAACCGCGAGACGATGCTGCACATGTTTCCCGAACTGTTCTCCAAGATCAGAGTTCAGCCGGTCAGCCAGTATCCACGTAGTTTGCGGCGGTCCTTGTCCGGCTGCGTGCCGGATGCGTGCAGTGGCCGGCCAACGCTCGCCGTGCTGACGCCCGGCATCCATAACTCTGCCTATTACGAACACGCCTTTCTGGCCGATCAGATGAGTGCGGAACTGGTCGAGGGACATGACTTGCGCGTGGTGGACGGGCGCGTGGCCATGCGGACGACACAAGGATACCATCCCATCGACGTTCTGTACCGTCGGGTGGATGATGATTTTCTTGATCCGCTGACGTTCAACCCCGACAGCATGCTGGGCGTGCCGGGCATTATGGATGTGTACCGGGCCGGTGGCATCACGATCGCAAACGCGCCGGGAACGGGCATTGCGGACGACAAGGCGATTTACAGCTACATGCCCGATATCGTCGAATTCTACACCGGCGAAAAGGCAATCCTGAACAACGTGCCGACCCATCGCTGTTCCGAGCCCGACGCCTTGAAATACGTGTTGGACAATCTTGCAGAGCTCGTGGTCAAGGAAGTCCACGGCTCCGGTGGCTATGGCATGCTGGTGGGTCCGGCCGCGTCGAAGAAGGAAATCTCGGACTTCCGCAAGAAGCTGGAGTCGAACCCTGACAACTATATCGCGCAACCCACGCTGGCGCTGTCGACGGTGCCGATCCTGACGGAAGCGGGCCTTGCGCCGCGCCACGTCGACTTGCGCCCCTTCGTTCTGGTGTCCCCCCAGGGGATCGAAGTTACCCCCGGCGGGCTCACCCGTGTTGCGTTGTCCGAAGGATCACTGGTCGTCAACTCGTCGCAAGGCGGAGGCACCAAGGACACTTGGGTGCTGGAGGAGTAGCGCGATGCTGGGCAAAACCGCAGGCGGTCTTTTCTGGATGTTCCGCTATCTTGAACGGGCTGAAAACACCGCACGGATGATCGATGCCGGGTTGCGCATTTCGCTGACGCGGTCGAGTGCTGCTGAAAGCGAATGGACCTCGATCCTGTCCTCGACGGGCTTGCGGGCGGCCTATCATGCCACCCATGGCACCATTGACGGGCCGCAAATCATCAACTTTCTGCTGCGTGATCCGGCCAATCCCGGCAGCATACTGGCGGGTATCGAAACCGCCCGTGAAAACGCCCGCCTTGTGCGCACCGCCCTGACCCGCGAGGTGTGGGAGGCGGTGAACGAATGCTACATGGTGCTTAAAACGACCCTCGCGCACCCCATTGATGATCGCGACCTGCCGCGCGTTCTTCAGATCATTCGCCAGCGCAGCGCCTATGTCCGCGGTGCATCGCACGGCACGATGGTGCGCAATGATATGTACAACTTCGCCCGGATCGGCACGTTTTTCGAACGGGCCGACAATACGGCACGGATCCTGGATCAGAAATACTACATCCTGCTGCCGTCTGTTCGTTTCGTAGGCAGTCCCTCGGACAACGTGCAATGGGAAACGATCCTGCGGGCAACGTCATCCACCCGTGCCTACCAGACGCTGCACGAAGGCGAAAACGATCCGCGCGCCATCGCACGGTTCCTGCTGCTCGACCGCCGCCTGCCCCGCAGTCTTGCCTTTTGTTACGGCAAGATATCCGAAAATCTCGGCTACCTCGAACATGAATATGGCACGCGCCACATATGCCATGAGCTTGTGTCTAACATTTGTGAAAAATTCAAAGCGGATGACATGAACGCCATTTTTGAATATGGGTTGCATGAATTCATTGGCGATTTCCTGCGCGACAGTGCCTCACTCGGCCGCCAGATTGAAATTGACTACAGGTTTAGCGAGTAAACACATGCGCCTGACGGTATCTCACCGCACCCACTACACCTATGACGCTCCGGTGCCTTACGGCCTGCAGCAAATCCGCTTGCGTCCGAAGTCGCGCCCCGGCCAGATTGTCGAGGACTGGGCGATTGACGTTGTTGGTGGGCAAGTCGAAGTCACGTTTGAGGACGAACACGCCAATACCGTCGATCTGGTCAGTTTCGCGCCCAATCAGACAGAGATTCAAATCACCTGCCGCGGTACGGTCGATGTAGAAAACATGGCAGGCGTGGTTGGCCATCAAAGCGGGTATGTTCCGATGTGGCTCTTCCAGCGGAGCACGGCCCTGACAAAAACCGGCCCACTGGTGCAGAGCCTGATTGACGACGTGACCCGCAGCGACAACGCTCTGGAAACACTGCATGGATTGTCGGACCAGATCCTGAACCGCGTGCCCTACTCCACGGCACAGTCTTCATCGGAACTCTCCGCCGAGGACGTTCTGCGCGAAGGTCGTGGGGTGTGTCAGGACCATGCGCATGTCTTCATCACGGTGGCCCGCGCACTGGGTTTTCCTGCGCGTTATGTCTCGGGTTATTTGATGATGGACGATCGCGCCGAACAAGATGCCAGCCATGCGTGGGCCGAAGCGAATTTGCCCGGCCTCGGCTGGGTCGGCTTTGACATATCGAACGGCATATCGCCTGACGGTCGCTATGTCCGCGTGGCGACCGGACTGGATTATCGCGGCGCTGCGCCGATTTCCGGCATGCGCTATGGCAATGCGGTCGAGGACATGACGGTGTCGTTGCAGGTACAGCAGCAATAGGCCGACGCCCGTTTCCAGTTGGTTGGTTTTTTGGGGGCTCTGCCCCCGGCCTGCGCCCTCCCCCGGGATTTTTTGGAACAGAGAAGGGACACGCCGCGCGATCTGAGTTTTGCCGCGTGCTGCCGAAGGCTCGCGTGCCCGCTACAGGTCAACGGGCGCTGGCCAGCAGATCGTCGACGTTCAAGTGTTGCTCCAGCCAATCGGCCAAATTCTCAAGGACGTCTTCAACAGCCTTGTCATAGGCAGTATCTGCGGCTTCTGTCCCGAACCCGGCAAGCCAGGCGCGCCGAAAGGCGTCACTGCGAAACATCCCGTGCAGGTAGGTGCCCGCCACCCGGCCATCCTCAGATAATGCGCCTTCGTTCTGGCCACCGATCCGGGCAAAAGGGCGCGCTCGATCTGCGCCTTCGCTGAACCCCTTGTGCATCTCATATCCGGTGATTCCGCAGCCTGTGGGCACATGCACTGCGGTTGTTTCGGACAGCCGTTTATCGGCGGTCATCACCGTCGCAATGTCGAGCAGTCCAAGGCCACGCGCCGTGCCAGCGGGTCCTTCGATGCCGTCGGGATCCGACACCATGTGGCCCAGCATTTGAAAACCGCCACAAATGCCGAGCACATGCCCGCCACGCCGGTGGTGCGCGCGCATATCCTCGTCCCAACCTTGCGCCCGGATGAACGCCAGATCGCCCCGGGTCGATTTGCTGCCCGGCAAGATCACCACATCCGTATCGGCAGGCAGGGGTTGGCCCGCATGCAACATGGTCAGGCGCACGCCCGGTTCTTGTGCAAGCGGGTCCAGATCATCGAAATTGGAGATCCGCGACAGTTTCAGGCAGACGACGTGGAGGCCATCGTTGCGGTTCGGCGTTGAGATGTCCAGCGCATCCTCGGCCGGCAGTTTCCACGCATCGTTGAACCAAGGCACCACGCCAAACCCACGCCACCCCGTCTGGTCCTCGATCATGCGGTATCCATCGTCAAAGAGCGTCGGATCGCCCCGGAACCGATTGATGATAAAGCCTGAAATCATCGCAGCGTCGGCCGGGTCGATCACGGCCTGCGTGCCCACGATCTGCGCGATCACGCCGCCCCTGTCGATGTCGCCGGTAAGGATGACCGGGACGTCAGCGGCGCGGGCAAAGCCCATATTGGCGATGTCACCCGGGCGCAGATTGACCTCTGCCGGGCTGCCCGCCCCCTCGACCAGAACCAGATCGTATCGGGATTTCAATCGGTTGAAGCTGTCGAGGACAGAAGCCATCAACTGCGGTTTCATCCGGGCGTAGTCGCGCGCCTTGACGGTCGCAATGCGCTTGCCCTGCACCACCACCTGAGAGCCGACATCGGTTTCCGGCTTGAGAAGCACAGGATTCATATCCGTGTGCGGAGCCAGCCCACAGGCCATCGCCTGCAGCGCCTGTGCGCGGCCAATCTCGCCCCCGTCTGCCGTGACCGCAGCATTGTTGGACATGTTCTGAGGCTTGAACGGGGCAACCGACACGCCGCGCCGAACCGCCGCGCGACACAGGCCCGCCACAAGCATCGATTTCCCGACATTGGAGCCAGTGCCCTGGACCATAAGAGATTTGCTCATCAACCCGCCTTGACGCCGTTCAGGATCATTTCCGCAGTTTTCTTCATTTGGGGGGTAATTCAGTTTTCATGCTGGGACTAGACGGAAAAGGGAGAACACCCCCCGCGTCTGGCGCCTCCGCGCGCACGGCAACCGTCGCCTCGGGTGCTACACTGCTTCAACTTTTACCTGGTGAAATGGACTGTCGGCCTGCCGGACAGTGTTGCGCTCGTCCCTGTTTATTCCACCAGCAACTGCTTCTTACCAAACCTGAGCGTTGCAAGACCCGAGGCAGCTTGCAGGGCTAAGTTGGTTCTCCACCTAAAACTTCCCAGAAGTCCGCTCTCAGGTTGTGGTGAGGAAACGGGACGTCCGGAACAGCAACGCCAAGAAAGGCACACAAAGGCTCCCAGCCCTCAGCTACATCAAAGACCAACAGTCTTTCGGAGGGGACCGTCGCACGCACGTCCGCCGTTCTCTGCTCAAATGCCGCGATTGCGGCTTCGCGGTCTCGATAATTTCCGCCAAAGGTTTGCGCGCCGATGAAATCCCGGCTCATGTCGAGTAATTCACGCATCGGCGGAGGGATGTCCATCGAGGGGTAAGTGTCCAACAGCTTACCAATTGTCTTGTCAAAACTTGCCCACCATTTTTCAGGAGGGCGTACGGAATGAAGAACCTTTGCATCTGGAAAAGCTGTCATTGATTGCTGCCAAAAATGAGCCCCCGGCCAATCAACCTGACTGGTGTAACCCTCAAAAATGTTTTCCAAATCTCGCCTTTGCCCTTTTACCAACGCCTGCCAGCTTGGCAATTGATCGAGGTTTTCGACAATTTCATACATGTGATGGCAAGGACCAAAGCCCAAAAATTCGAGAGCATCCTTAATTGACTTGGTACCTGTTCGACCGAACCCAGAACCAATTACTTTCAATGCCATATCGATGTTCCCCCCTACATATCGTCTGATCGTAAACGGATTGCTCGGGAAAGCTATTCCAAAGTCTTGGAAAACACTGACGATCGTCAAGCCGATGGCCTTATACGGAACCGGCGCGACCACCTGAGAACAAATTGGCTACCAAGCAGAGGCATCCATCCTAGAACTCCACACCCTTCTGCGCCTTTACGCCCTCTTTGAAGGGATGCTTGAGCAAAGTCATCTCTGTGACCAGATCTGCGGCCTCGATGAGTTCGGGCTTTGCATTCCGGCCCGTCAGAACGACATGAGTCATCGCAGGCTTTTCGTTCAGTAGGAAATCGACCACTTCGTCGATATCCAGATAGTCATAGCGCAGCGCAATGTTGATCTCGTCCAGCAGTACGAACTGAATGTCGGGGTCCAAGATCTGTTCCTTGGCGATTTTCCATCCGTTTTGGGCGGCGGCCACATCGCGCTCGCGATCCTGAGTTTCCCAGGTAAACCCCTCGCCGGATACGAAAAAGCGGCATTCATCCGCAAAGCGTTCGCGCAGGAAGGTTTTTTCGCCTGTCGCCCAATTGCCCTTGATGAATTGCACCACGGCACAGGGCATCCCGTGCGAAATGCAGCGCATGATCATGCCGAAACCGGACGATGATTTGCCTTTGCCCGGCCCGGTATGGACCATGATCAAACCTTTTTCTTCGGTCTTTGTTTCCATCATCTTGTCGCGGGCGGCCTTGATCTTTTTCATCTTGGCAGTGTGGCGGGCGTTGACGTCGTCCATCGGGACCTCCGGGCGGTTGTGCAATTCGCCTGAGGGTGTGCCATGCAATCCCGAGCGATGCCAGAGCAGATGAATCGCTTGACAGCGATCCACCCCACGCGCACTACAGTCGCGCTGGTGCCCGGGGGCTACTCCGGGTGAAAAGGGAATGTGTGACGAGATTATTCGACGAATAATCTTGGAACCGCAGCCGCCCCCGCGACCGTGACCGGAGAGGGGCCCCGCGCCACTGGCTAACGCTGGGAAGGTGGGGCAACCGACAGGGCAAATGCTCTGGCATCCGCAAGCCGGGAGACCTGCCAGCGACGAGACGATTGAAACCGGACGGGGTGTTTCCGGGTGTCGGGTCTTGCGGCTGCGCCGTCCCGTCATCTGCCCCCATATAGGAAGACGTGATGAGCGAGTTAGCTTCAGTTGATATGGCCCCTGTCGAGCTTTTGGTTTGCGTCAAATGCAGGCGCGAGATGGACGTGCCCGAAGGCGGAACGCGCCCAGGCGAAGCTTTGCATGCGGTACTGGCAGAAAGAGGTATGCCGGACGGTGTTACCCTGAAGGCAGTGGAATGCTTATCCAACTGCTCTTCGGGTTGTTCCGTTGCCGTACGTGGCGGCCCTGACCGCTGGACATATGTCTATGGCAATCTGCTGGAGACCGAACATGCCGACACCGTCCTGGAAGGTGTCGCGGCCTATGCAGCAACCGCAGATGGCCTCGTGCCCTGGCGCACCCGCCCCGAACATTTCCGCAAGAATTGCATCGCCCGTATCCCCCCGCAGGAGCTTTGATCCATGTCCAACCTGAACAAAATCCCCGTCACCGTCATCACCGGCTTTCTTGGGTCGGGCAAGACGACCCTGGTGCGCCATCTGATGCAGAACCCACAAGGTAAGCGTCTGGCCATTATCGTCAACGAATTTGGTGATGTAGGTGTAGACGGCGAGATCCTGAAATCCTGTGCGATCCCCGATTGCCCGGCCGAAAACATCATGGAACTGGCCAACGGTTGTATCTGCTGCACGGTCGCCGATGACTTCATTCCGACAATCGAGGCCCTGATGGCGCTTGATCCGCAGCCCGAACATATCCTGATCGAGACCTCGGGTCTCGCCCTGCCCAAACCTTTGCTCAAGGCCTTTGACTGGCCGGATATTCGGAGTCGCATCACCGTGGACGGCGTGATCGCATTGGCCGACGCCGAAGCCGTGGCCGCAGGCCGATTTGCGCCCAATGTCGCCGCGGTCGATGCGCAGCGCGCGGCCGATGACTCGCTTGATCACGAAACACCCCTATCGGAGGTGTTCGAGGATCAAATCAGTTGCGCTGATATCATTTTGCTGACCAAGCCCGATCTGGCTGGCCCCGAAGGCATTGCCAAGGCAAAAGCCATCATAGCGGCGCACGCCCCGCGTCCGATCCCCGTTGTAGAGGTCGCCGAAGGCATCGTGGATCCTCGCGTGTTGCTGGGTCTCGAAGCTGCGGCAGAGGACGATATCGACGCCCGCCCAAGCCATCACGACGGCCATGACGACCATGAGCACGACGACTTTGAAAGCGTAATCATCGACATTCCCGAAGTGACCGACCCTGCCGATCTCGTTGCGCGGATCGAAGCGATGGCAAAGGCGCAGAATATCCTGCGGGTCAAAGGCTATGCCGCCGTGCAAGGCAAACCGATGCGCCTGCTGGTGCAGGCAGTCGGCGCACGGGTGCGTCATCAGTTTGATCGTCCCTGGGGACCGAATGAAGCCCGCCAGGGCCGTTTGGTCGTGATTGCCGAACATGACGACGTGAATGCCGCAGCGATCCGGGCCGCATTGGTTCAACCTGCAACGCAAGCAGCGGAATAGCAGGGTAGCGGCCATGCACGTCGTCTTTCGCGAAAGCCACGGCCTTGAGGAAACCGAGACGCCGACCGATCTGGGGCAAACGCCTGCGGATCTGGTCGTGCTGTCGTTTTCCGACAGTGACCTCGGGGCTTTTGCGGCAGCCTATCATCGCGGTGGCGGGGCTGATAAAATGCCGTCCCTGCGACTGGCAAATCTCGTTGGCCTGAAGCATCCACTGTCGGTCGATACCTATGTTGAGCAAACGTTAACCGGAGCCAAGGGCATCCTGATCCGCCTGATTGGCGGGGTGCCGTACTGGTCTTACGGATTGCAGCAAGTCGAGACTCTGTGCCGGGCCAAAGGCATCGCACTCGCCGTCCTGCCCGCAGACGGGCGGCCCGATACGCGGCTTGATGAGATTTCCACCCTGCCCGTCAGCACGCTGCGCCGATTGGCGCATCTGTGTGACACGGGCGGTGCCGTCGCCGCGCAAGCAGCACTGGCACAGATGGCGCTGGCCTCGGGCCTATATGCCGGTCCGGTGCGTGGGGCGAAATCCCTGCCAACGGTCGGCGCATGGACGCCCGAGCATGGCGTCACCTGCCCCGCCATTTCACTCGCGGATGATCGACCCTTGGTCCTGCTCACCTTCTATCGCGCTTATCTGGCGGCGGCAGACCTGTCGGCCATCGAAGCCCTCTATGCGGCTCTCAGTGAGCGCGGCTTTCGGGTGCTGGGGCTTTTTGCACCGTCGCTAAAAGCACCGGACGCGGCGGGCTGGCTGGCGCGACAAATCGCCTACATGGCCCCCGCCGCCATCGTCAATGCCACCGCCTTTTCGGGGAAAGGCGGCACCGGCACCTCGCCTCTGGATGCGGGCAACGTGCCTGTGTTTCAGGTGGCACTTTCCACTGCGACGCGCAAGATGTGGGCAGAGGCGGAGCGTGGGCTTTCGCCTGCGGATCTGGCGATGCACGTGGTTCTGCCTGAAGTGGACGGGCGGCTTTTTGCGGGCGTGACCTCATTCAAGGAACCGCAAAAACGCGACAAACATCTGCAATTTTCCCGCTTTGCACATGCAGCAGATTTGGGCCGGGTCGCCAGCGTCGCTGACAAGGTCCGAGCGTGGGTTGATCTGGCAGCCCGACCAGCGCCAGACCGCCAGCCCGCATTGGTGCTGAGTACCTATCCCGGCAAGGACTGGAACATGGCCCACGCCGTGGGGCTGGATGCGCTGGCATCGGCAGAGGCAATTCTGGACGATCTGTCAGGAGATGGGCACAGCATCGACCAAAGTCACGTTCCGCTGCAAGACGCGCTTGGCAGCCAGACACTCACCTGGCCCCTCCACGCGTACCTTGCCGCCCTCGCGCATCTGCCGCAATCGCTGCAAGACGATTTGGCCGAGGCGTGGGGAACCCCGGAAACGGATGCGCCGGACGGCGCCTTTCACTTCGCCGCAACCCGGCGCGGCCAGGCGCTGGTGGCGTTGCAGCCTGAACGGGGCACACCGGCAGCCCGTGATGACGATTACCACGACCTCAGCCGCACGCCCCGCCATGCCTACGTCGCCTTCTATCTCTGGCTGCAGACCAAGGCCGACGCCCTGATCCATATCGGCGCGCATGGCACGCTGGAATGGCTGCCGGGCAAGTCGGTGGCCCTCTCCGATGCTTGCTGGCCCGAGGCTTTGGTGGGCACCCTGCCTGTCATCTATCCCTTTATCGTCAACGATCCGGGCGAGGCCGCACAGGCCAAGCGGCGCATCGGGGCCATGACCCTCGGCCACCTGCCCCCCCCGATGAAAGCCAGCGATACGCCGGACCGGCTGGTCCGGTTGGAGACCTTGCTGGATGAGTTTTCAACGGCGGACGGGCTCGATCCGAAACGCCGCGACCGGTTGCAGGATGACATCCGCGCCGAGGCGCAGGCCCTTGGCATCGAGGATGATCTGGGACTGGCGCGCGCCACGTCGACCGCCGAAGCCATCACCCGGATTGACCGCTTTGTCTGCGACATCAAGGAAAGCCAGTACGGCGACGGCTTGCACATCTGGGGCCGCGGACGGGATGGCGACGTCAGCCCTTCCATCGCCGGGGAACGCACCGCCCTGATCGCTGCACTGAATGGCATGCGGATCGCAGCCGGGCCTTCGGGCTCGCCTTACCGGGGCCGCAGCGATGTTCTGCCCACGGGCCGCAACCTCTTCAGCACCGACCCCAGATCCGTGCCTACGCGCGCCGCCTATGCTCAAGGTGTGAAACTGGCCGAGGAACTCGTGCGCCGCCATTTGCAGGATGAAGGCGACTGGCCGCGTGGCTTGATCGTCGACCTCTGGGGGTCGGCCACCATGCGCACGGCAGGCGAGGAATTCGCCATGGCGCTGCACCTGCTTGGCGTCCGCCCCGTTTGGGACAAGGGGTCAGAGCGGGTGTCCGGCATCGAAGTGCTGCCCATCACCGATCTTGATCGGCCACGCATCGATGTGACGCTCCGCGTGTCGGGCCTCTTCCGCGATGTCTTTCCCACCTTGTCCGCCCTTTTCGGTCAGGCGATCCGCGCGCTCGCCGCCCGTGATGAGGCCCCGGACTGGAACCCCTATGCGGGCAAACCGGAGGCGGCGCGCGTTTATGGCCCCGCGCCCGGCAGCTTTGGGCTGGGCATGGGCGCAGATCTGGAAACCTTTACCGAGGAAAGCCGGGAGGCCGCCGGGGCCGCGTGGTTGCGCGCCAGCGCCTATGCGCTGAACGGCACGGATGCGATCAAGGACGAGGCCGGGTTGCGTGCGCGCGTCGCCGCCGCCGACAGCTTTGTGCACCTGCAAGACCTGCCCGAAACCGACATTTTGCTCGCCTCAGATTATGCGGCACACGAAGCGGGCTTTGCCGCGGCGCAGGCGATCACCGGCGGCAGCGCGGCGCTCTATCACCTGGACAGCACAAACCCCGACGCCCCCCGCGCCCGCGCCCTGCCCGAAGAGATCGCGCGCGTCGTCCAAGGGCGTGCCACGCAGCCGGGCTGGCTGGCAGGCATGATGCGCCACGGGTTCCGGGGCGCGGCAGAGATCGCCGCGACGCTTGATCACATGGCCGCTTTCGCCCATTTGGCAGGCGTTGTGAGGCCGCATCTCTTTGATCTCTATCACGAGGCCACTCTGGGAGATGCAGCCGTGTCCGAATTCCTGCAAGAGACCAACCCGGGTGCATATCAGGCGATGCAGGATCAGTTTGCAGCCCTCGATGCGGCGGGCCTTTGGCAAACGCGTCGCAATTCGATCCGGGCCGCCCTTGAGGCCGCACAATGAGAACCATCAAGGGATGGTGCCCCGGGGCCCACCGGCCCATGATGTCAGGCGATGGCCTGATCGCCCGCATACGCCCCCGTCTGGGGCGATTGACAACCGAACAAGTGCTTGGGCTGTGCGACATTTCCTGCACCCATGGTAATGGCATTATCGACCTGACCAGTCGGGCAAATCTGCAAATGCGCGGCATGGTCGAAGCCAATCACGCAATGGTGTTGGATCGTCTCGCCGCGCTGGATTTGCTTGACGCAGACCCAAGCGTTGAAGCCCGGCGCAACATCATCGCGACACCGCTCTGGCACTCCGGCGACATGACGGAACGCCTGCACCACGACATCGTGGCTTGCCTGCCAGCTTTGCCAGACCTGCCCGCCAAAATGGGCATCGCACTGGACACTGGCCCGACACCGATGCTCGGGGCCGCCTCTGCCGATTTCCGGTTTGAGCAAGGCGGTGACGGTGCGTTGATCTTGCGCGCGGATGGCAGCAATCGGGGATGGGCGATCGACGCGGACGACGCGCCACAGGCCTTGATCGAAATGGCGCACTGGTTCTGCAACACCGGTGGGCGCATGGCCGGGCGGATGGCGCACCATCTGTTGACAACGCCATTGCCGCCGGACTGGGAGACACACCTGGCGCGGCCCATGACCAACCCGCTGCAGGCGGGCCGCCTGAACGAGGCGCAAATCTTTGGCGCACCGTTCGGCAGTCTGAATGCGCGCGCCCTGGCGGCCCTTGTGACCGATACCAAAACCACGGGCCTGCGCTGCACGCCCTGGCGGTTGTTTCTGCTGGAAGAGGCCGAAACAGTTGCCGACACCCACGGCTTCGTCACCGATGCAAACGACCCGATCTTGCGCGCACATGCCTGTTCCGGCGCGCCTGCCTGCGCCTCAGCCACGGTTGAAACGCGGACCATTGCCCGCGTGCTGGCCCCGAAACATCCCAAGGGTTTGCACGTCTCCGGCTGTTCCAAGGGATGCGCCCATCCGCGCCCTGCACCGTTGACCCTTGTGGGCGATAACGGCGCGTATGACCTTGTGGAAAACGGCCATCCATGGGATCAGCCGCGCAAGCGCGGGCTCTCCGCCGATGACCTGAAGACCATTCCGGACTGATCCAATGCCATATACCTATCAAACTGACGGCGCCGCGATTTATTTGCAGTCTTTTGCCACAATCCGCTCTGAGGCAGATCTGGCACGTTTTGATCCGGACGAAGAGCAGGTTGCGGTGCGCATGATCCACGCCGCAGGCATGGTCGGGCTGGAAGCGCATTGCCGTTTCTCTCCCGGTTTCGTGCCAGCCGCCCGGACTGCACTGGAGGCTGGTGCGCCGATCCTGTGCGACGCGCGCATGGTCAGCGAAGGGATCACGCGGCCTCGGTTGCCCGCGGGCAACGAGGTGATCTGCACCCTGCACGACAACGGCGTACGTGAATTGGCCGCCGAGATGGGCAACACCCGCTCTGCCGCCGCCCTCGAGTTGTGGCGCCCGCATCTTGAGGGGGCCGTCGTGGCCATCGGCAACGCCCCAACCGCCTTGTTTCACCTGCTGAATATGCTTGAAGACCCCGCTTGCCCACGCCCAGCCGCCATCATCGGCTGCCCCGTCGGTTTTGTCGGCGCGGTCGAGAGCAAGGATGCGCTGTGGGCGGACCAACCGGTGCCATGCTGCATCGTGCAGGGCCGTTTGGGCGGGAGCGCGATCACGGTTGCCGCCATCAACGCCATTGCGAGCCGCATGGAATGAGGGCGCCGCAAAAATCCGGAACGGTTTACGGCGTCGGGCTCGGCCCCGGCGATCAGGACTTGCTCAGTGTCCGGTCCGATCGGCTGGTGCGCGGTGCCCGCCACGTCGCGTTTTTCCGCAAGGCAGGCAAACCCGGTCAAGCCCGGCAGATCGTGAACGGAATGCTGGCCGTCGGTGCGCAGGAAATCCCGATGGAATATCCTGTGACGACCGAAGTTCCGCTCACCGATCCGCGCTACAATGAAATCCTGAGCCGCTTTTACACCGACTGCACCGCGCGCCTGCGCGCTCTGACCGATGCCGGCGAAGACGTCGTGGTGCTCTGCGAGGGCGACCCGTTCTTTTACGGCTCCTTCATGCATCTTTATGAACGGTTGAAGGACGACATCCCGGTTGAGGTCGTCCCGGCCATCACTGGCATGTCGGGGGCCTGGACCGCGACAGGCGCGCCAATCACGTGGGGCGACGATATCCTGACGGTGCTCATGGGCACCCTGCCCGAGGACGTGCTGGCCCAGAACATGGCCAATGCCGACGCCATTGTGGTGATGAAAATCGGACGCAACATCGACAAGGTCCGCCGTGCCTTGAAATCCGCTGGCCGGTATGAGGCCGCATGGCTGGTCGAATACGCCACCATGCCGAACCAAAGCGTTCAGCGACTGGCCGAGGCAGAGGGCAAAGTGACCCCTTATTTCTCGATCATCGTCGTGCACGGCCAGGGGCGCAGGCCATGACAGGCTGGGTTGTTGTCGCAGGGCTTGGACCCGGCAATGACGCGCTGGTGACGCCAGAGGTGACCGCGATATTGGCAGAGGCCACTGACATCGTCGGTTATATTCCTTACGTTGCACGCGTTGCTCAACGCCCCGGCCTGACGCTGCATGCCAGCGATAACCGGGTCGAGATTGACCGCTCGCGTCACGCGCTTGAGATGGCCGCCGAAGGCAAGCGGGTGGTCGTCGTCTCCTCAGGCGACCCGGGGGTCTTTGCCATGGCCGCCGCCGTGTTCGAAGCGGTCGAGGCCGGCCCCGCTCACTGGCGCAGTCTGGATATCCGCGTTCTGCCCGGCATCACAGCGATGCTCGCCGCTGCGGCGCGTGCAGGCGCGCCTTTGGGTCATGATTTTTGCGCGATCAACCTGTCAGACAATCTCAAGCCATGGGCGCTGATCGAACGGCGATTGCGGCTCGCGGCAGAGGCGGATTTTGCCATGGCCTTCTATAACCCAAGGTCCAAATCCCGGCCCGAAGGGTTCGAGCGCACGCTGGACATCCTGCGCGACGCCTGTGGGGATTCCCGGCCTGTGATCTTTGCCCGCGCCGTCTCGACACCGGACGAGGCAATCCGCGTTGTCCCCCTCCCCGACGCCACTGCAGATATGGCCGACATGCGCACAATGGTCATTGTCGGATCTTCGCAAACCCGGATCATCGAACGCGACGGCCCACCGATCGTCTATACGCCCCGATCCGTGCCGGTATGAGCAATCCACGCCATCACATCGGCAACGTTGTTTGCCTCGGGCCGGACTGGAATGGCAGGCCTGTCGATCATGAGCACGGGCAACCCAAGCTCCCGTGCCGCCGCGATCTTGGCATAAGCGCCTGTTCCACCAGCATTTTTGGACACCACCAGATCGATCCCGTGATCCTGCATCAAGGCGCGATCATCATCGGTGGTGAACGGCCCCCGCGAAACCAGTACATGGTGGTCGGGAAAGGGCGGTGGAATGGCGGGTGGGTCGACCAGCCGCAACAGATAGAAATGCTGCGGGTTTGGCGCGAACTCCTGCAAATGCATGCGACCCACGGCCAGCATGACGCGGCGCGCGGGTTGGTTCAGCGACGCCACCGCACCTGCGATATCCGGCACATGGGTCCAGTCGTCGCCCTGCGCGGCACACCACGGCGCACGGGTCAGTGCCATCAGCGGAACGTCTGCCTTCGTGCAGGCCGCCACCGCATTGCAGCTCATTTGGGCGGCAAAAGGGTGGGTTGCGTCGATCACGTGAGTGATCTGATGGCACTGCACGTAGGCCAGCAGACCGGCGACACCGCCGAACCCGCCGACACGTTGCGGCAAGGGTTGACGCCTTGGGCGCTCGACCCGGCCCGCAAAACTGACCGTACCGCGCAGGCCTGCCTCGGCGGCCGCTTTGGCAAAAGCTGTGGCCTCGGTCGTGCCCCCAAGGATCAGGAGGTTCGGCTGCATGTCTGAGACTCCCTGGTTGACCATCGTCGGCATCGGCGAGGACGGAGTTGACGGGCTGACGCCGTCAAGTCAAGCGGCACTTCGGCGCGCTGAAATCATCATGGGCCCGCCCCGCCACCTGGCGATGGTCCCGCAGAGTGCCGCGCAGCGGATCGCATGGCCGGTACCTTTTGCGGATGGCTTGTCCGTCTTGGAAGGGTTGCGTGGCCAGCAGGTCGTCGTTCTGGCGTCGGGCGATCCGTTCTGGTTTGGCGCGGGCAGCGTGATTGCCCGCCAGTTCGACGCCTCTGAATGGACGGCCCTGCCCGCGCTGTCCTGCTTTGCGCTGGCCGCGGCACATCTGGGCTGGGCGTTGGACAAAACGATGTGCATCGGATTGCACGCCGCGCCCTTCACCCGCCTGCGCCGCGATCTGGCACACGGGGTCAAGATCATCGCCACATTGCGCGACGGTGAAGCGGTCGCCGGTCTGGCCACGTATCTGACATCCACAGGCTATGGCCAAAGCCGGCTGACCGTCATGGAACATCTGGGCGGCGTGGCCGAACGGATCACATCAAGCACCGCAGAAACGATCACTGGCGCATTCGAACATCCGGTTTGCGTGGCAATGCATGTCGCAGGCGATGGACGGGCGCTTCCTGTCGCGACAGGCCTGCCCGACGACACTTTTGACCATGACGGCCAGATCACCAAACGTCCGGTCCGTGCCATTACGCTGTCCACGCTGGCCCCCCTGCCCGGCGCGCATCTGTGGGACGTCGGCGGCGGCTCCGGATCGATCGGGCTGGAATGGCTGCTGGCGCATCCCACAACCACAGCGACCAGTATCGAGCCGCGGGCAGATCGCGTTGAACGCATCCGCCAGAACGCGGCCAACCTGGGCGTCGGGCATCGCATGACGGTGATCGAAGGCGCGGCGCCAGAGGCCCTGACAGACCTGCGCGCGCCCGACGCCGTTTTCGTCGGCGGAGGCCTTTCACATGATCTGTTACAGGCCGTCACGGCCCTCCCTTCGCCGCGCATTGTCGTCAATGCCGTCACCTTGGAGGGCGAAGCGCTGCTGGCCGGGTTCCACGCCGAACTGGGCGGAGACCTGATGCGGATCGAGATCTCGAACGCCACAGCGCTTGGCCCCAAGCGCGGCTGGTCGGCCTCTTATCCCGTGGTGCAATGGAGCTTGATCCGATGATTGTGGCTGGGTTTGGATTTCGGAAGGGTGCGACACAGGGCAGCTTGGCGGACGCGTTGGCACAAGCCTGCAAAGACCACAGCCCCGCTGCATTCGCCACGCTTGAGGACAAGGCAAGCGACCTGCGTGATTTTGCCGACGCCCGAGCCGTGCCACTGATCGCCATTGCCCCCGAACTGGCCGAAGCACAAACGACGCTCACACAGTCCACCGCCAGCCTGACCCACAAATCGACCGGCTCTGTGGCAGAGGCAACCGCCCTCGCCGCCATCGGCCCAAAGGCGCGCCTTTCTGGCCCCCGCTCAATTTCCACCGACCGCATGGCGACCTGCGCCATCGCCATTGGAGACACTGAATGACTGTCCATTTCATCGGCGCAGGCCCCGGCGCACCCGATCTGCTCACCCTGCGCGGGCGCGACCTGATCGCCGCGAGCCCGGTCTGCCTATATGCAGGCTCCTTGGTGCCCGAGGCCATTCTGGGCCATTGTCCGCCCGATGCGCGGGTCGTGAACACCGCCGCGATGGACCTCGACGATATTATGGTCGAGATCACAGCCGCCCATGCCAAAGGGCTTGATGTCGTGCGGTTGCACTCGGGTGACCTGTCCGTCTGGTCGGCGATGGGAGAGCAATTGCGGCGGCTCAAGGCCGAGGGCATCCCGTTCACCGTCACCCCCGGCGTGCCGTCCTTCAGTGCGGCGGCAGCGGCCCTCGGGGCGGAACTGACCCTGCCCGGGATCGCGCAATCGGTCGTTCTGACCCGCACGCCCGGGCGCGCCTCGACCATGCCACCGGGGGAAACGCTTACGAATTTTGCAGCGACCGGGGCCACGCTTGCGATCCATTTGTCGATCGGCAATCTGGATCAGGTCATAGAGGATCTGTCCCCCGCATATGGTGCTGACTGCCCGGTTGCGGTGGTCTACCGCGCCAGTTGGCCAGATCAAAGGATCATCCATGCCACCTTGGGAACACTGAAAAGCGCGATGGACGGCAGCATCAGCCGAACCGCTCTGATCCTCGTGGGCCACGTGATCGGAGCCGAAAGGTTTGACGAAAGCTGCCTCTATGCTGCGGATTACGACCGCCGCTACCGCCCTCAAACCGCAGACAGCCCTTGGGCCAGCTGGAGCCACGGCGATGACTAATCCTCCCGGCCTTATGATCTCCGCCCCGGCCTCGGGGACGGGCAAAACGACCGTGATGCTTGGCCTGCTGCGGGCGTTGAAAGATGACGGGGCGACGGTGCAGCCGTTCAAAAGCGGACCGGACTATATCGACCCGGCCTTTCACCTCGCCGCTGCGGGCAGGTCTTCGTTCAACTTCGACACATGGGCGATGGACGAAAAACTGCTGGGCGGGATCGCGGCCAAGGTGGCAGGGGCCGACATCTGCATCGCCGAAGGGTCCATGGGCCTGTTTGACGGGGTCGCGACGCGCGGCCAGACCGGGTTCGGGTCAAGCGCAGAGACCGCATTGGCCATGGGTTGGCCCGTTGTTCTGGTAATCGACGTCGGCGGGCAGGCGCAATCGGCGGCGGCCACCGCGCTGGGGTTCAAGATGTACAACCCCGACCTGCCCTTTGCCGGCGTAATCCTCAACCGGGTGGCCAGCCCACGCCACGAACGCCTGACACGGCTGGGCATGGAGCGCGCAGGCGTCACCGTCCTGGGCGCCTTGCCCCGGCGCGGTGACCTCAAACTGCCCGAACGACATCTGGGCCTGATACAGGCGGTCGAACATCCAGACCTTGAGGCCGCAATTGCAGGCTACGCGGACTTCCTGCGGGACAATGTCGATCTGAGCGCGCTTCGCGCTGCGGCCCGCGCAGGCCCTCCGATGGCCGCGCATCCCTTGCCCAAACCGCCCGCGCAACGGATTGCACTGGCCCGTGACGCGGCCTTTTCCTTTACCTATCCACACCTTTTGGACGGCTGGCGGGCGCACGGCGCTGAAATCCTGCCCTTTTCACCGCTGGCCGATGAAGCGCCGGACACAAACGCGGATCTGGTCTGGTTGCCCGGTGGCTACCCTGAATTGCATGCAGGCACCATCGCAGCCGCCTCCAAATTCAAAAGAGGCCTGCGTGCCCACGCCGAGGCCAAGCCGGTGCACGGGGAATGCGGCGGCTACATGGCGCTTGGCGCAGGTCTGATCGACAAGGACGGCACACGTCATGAAATGGCCGGGCTTTTGGGATTGGTGACCAGCTATGAAAAGCGGAAATTCAATCTCGGGTATCGGCGGGCTGTCCTTGAAAAGCCCATGGCGGGATTTGACGCGGGCGCAGCTTTGCGCGGGCACGAATTCCACTATTCCTCCATCCTCGAACAGCCCGACCCCGCGCTTGCGCAAGTGTTTGACGCAGATGGCAACGCCGTGGTGCAGACCGGATCGTGGCGCGAAAATGTAACCGGCACATTCTTTCATCTGATCACCGGAGAGGCCCCGTGACCGGCTTTGTCAGCTTTGTGGGTTCCGGGCCCGGCGATCCTGAATTGCTGACGCTCAAGGCCGTGGACCGATTGAAACGGGCGGATGCGGTTCTGTTCGACGATCTCTCCGCCGGTCCGATCCTGACGCATGCACGCGCGGGCGCAGATCTGGTCGGTGTCGGCAAACGGGCCGGACGACCATCGCCAAAACAGGATCATGTGAGCCGCCTTCTGGTCGATTATGCCGAAGGCGGTCAGCGGGTCGTGCGCCTGAAATCCGGCGACGGCGGCACATTTGGCCGTCTGGAAGAAGAAACCACAGCGCTCAAAGCCGCCGGTATCGATTTCGAGATCATCCCCGGCGTGCCATCGGCCTGTGCGGCAGCGGCAGCGGCAGGCATTCCGCTCACCCGTCGGCTGACAGCACGTCGCGTGCAATTCATCACCGGTCACGATGTGCAAGGGGCCCTGCCCGAGGATCTGAACCTGGCAGCGCTCGCAGATGCCCAGGCGACCACAGTTGTCTTCATGGGGCAGCGCACGTTTCCGGCGCTCGCAATCATGTTGATGGATGCGGGGCTGCCCGCCGATACGCCTGCCTTGCTCGCCGAAGGTGTCTCTACGTCTGTTGAGGCACTGCACCGGATGACCGTGGCCGATCTCGCTGCGCGCCTCTCGGAAACGATCAGCAATGCGCCTGCCCTGATCCTCTATGGTGCGCTGGCGGAGGGCTAGGACCGAGCGCGTCCGCCCGTGCATCCGATCACGAGGGGCACAAAAAAATCAGTCCCCTCATATGCCGGTCTTCGGCAACGAAACGCATAGAGCCTACCGCGCAGACCAGCACCTGAACCTGCGCGCCGCGCGCTTGGATCAATCCGGGCGCTTCAATCGCGGTGGTGGCTCAACTGATGCCCCAAATGCCGCGAACAGGCTTGTCCGATCGTGGAAAGGGTGTAAACGTGGATTTACGATGGTGGCCCGGCAACGGGCCTGAAAAGGGAATCGGGCGAATATCCCGAACTGCCCCCGCAACTGTGACCGGAGAGTGGCCCGGCAAAACCACTGGCCAACATTTGGCTGGGAAGGTTCGGCGCCGCATTGACCCGAAAGTCAGGAGACCTGCCGTCGCGAACGTAACACACCGGGAAACCGGTAAAAAAGCCGCCGGGCGGGTGGCGAGGAGAGAAAGAAATGCATATCGAACCGGGCGTCGTTGATGGCGCAAAAATGGCTTTCGCTTATGGCTCTGCAGCGGCTGCTGCGGGGTATTCGCTGAAACTGGCTGCCGATGACCTGAAACTATCCAACGTGCCTGCGTTTGCAGTGCGTGCGGTCTTGGCGACGGTTGGCACCTTCGTGTTTTTCGAAGTGATGCCGCATTTCTCCGCCGGTATTTCCGAAGTCCACTTCATCCTCGGCACAACGCTGTTCTTGTTGCTGGGCGCGGGCGCCGCAGCAGCAGGTCTGGTCTTGGGGCTTTTGATACAGGGCACGCTCTTTGCCCCGTCTGACCTGCCGATGTTCGCCGTGAACATGACGACACTGTTGTTCCCGCTCTTTGCGCTGCACGCTCTGGCCAAGCGCATCGTGCCCGAGGCGCGCGCCTATGTTGATCTCGACTATGCACAAGTGCTGAAAATGTCGGCCGTCTATCAAGGCGGCATCGTGGCCTGGGTCGCCTTCTGGGCGATTTACGGTCAGGGCGTTGGCGCGGAAAACATGCAATCCGTTCTGACATTCGGGGCCGCTTACATGTTGGTGATCCTGATCGAACCGGTGGCCGATCTTGCCGTTCTTGCGGGCGCAAAGGCGATCCGCGGCTGGAAGCATACCGGTCTGTTCACACGTCGGCTGTACAATCCAGCCTAAGCAATACAACTCGAAGACGACGGGGCCGCATTCGTGCGGCCCTTTTGCGTAGGGCGTCATGATACATCTTTTTCTCATCGGCATCGGCACGGGAAACCCTGATCATCTCACGGGCGAGGCGCGGCGCGCGATCCTGGATGCGGATCTTTTCCTGATCCCGCACAAAGGCGCAGGGAAATCAGACCTCGCCGATCTGCGCACGCAGATCATTGCGGACGTCCGCTCGGATGCGCATATCGTGCCGTTCGACATGCCCGTGCGCGACGAAACCCTGCCCTATATCGACCGGGTCGAAGCCTGGCATGACGCCATCGCCGATATCTGGGCGCAGGCGCTGGCTGGTCATCCCGGTGTCACGCGTGTGGCGTTGCTGGTCTGGGGCGATCCGTCTCTGTATGACAGCACACTGCGGATCGCCGCCCGCCTGAACCCCGCGCCACGGCTGACCGTTGTCGCGGGGATCACCTCAGTGCAGGCGTTGACTGCCGCCCATGCCATCCCCCTCAATACGCTCAATGCCCCCGTGACGATATCGACCGGACGGCGTTTGCGCGATCACGGCTGGCCTGCCGACACCGAGACGCTGGTGGTTATGCTGGACGGGACCTGTGCCTTTCAAACGCTGGAAGGCGCGGATTACGACATCTGGTGGGGCGCTTATCTGGGCATGAAGGAACAAGTGCTCGAAGCAGGCCTGCTCTCTGAGGCGGCACCGCGCATCCTTGCCCGGCGCGCCGCGGCGCGCGCGGATCATGGGTGGATCATGGATACCTACCTGCTGCGGAAACGCACCAACCGCTAAGGGCGCGAAAAAAACCGCTTTCCATCTGTGGCGGAGCGATGACCGTGCACAATGCAATGGTCTCAAGGGGCGATGACGTGCGTCCTGCGCTGCCTCTCGAACCGGATGCCCCCCCGCGGCCCATGGTTGGCGCCGGATCAGCAACATAACTCACACTTGATCCCGAAGCCCGCTGCGCGCAGGATGGACGAATTCAACCAGCAGGTGCCGCGCAACCTGTGTCCGGTATCATGCCCCAAGGGAGATTTTGATTATGTGTGACGTTTGTGTGATGAATGCGGTGAAGGATCGGATGCTGTCGCGCCGTGACTTTTTCAGGACCACCGCTGCGGTGGGTGCTGCCGCCACATTGGGTGGCATGGTCGCGGCACCTGCGGCGATGGCGGCGGGGCATGGGGGTGTGTTCGACATGACTCACCCGCTCAGCCCGGAGTTTCCGACGTTTTTCGGTGTCCCCGGGATTTCCATGGAGCCTCAGTTCAACTTTGCCGAACACGGGTTCAACCTGATGAACCTGACGATCAACGAGCATACCGCCACCCATATCGATGCGCCGCTGCACTTTTCGGCCGACGGCAATTCGGTGGATGAAATCCCGGTTTCTGATCTGGTCGTGCCGCTTTGCGTGATCGATATTGCCGCCAAGGCGGCCGAGAATCCGGATGCGCAGGTCACGCCGGACGATCTGAAGGCGTGGATTGCAGCCAATGGCGCCATTCCGGACAAGGCGTGCGTCGCCATGCATTCAGGCTGGGCGGCGAAATCAGGCGATGCGGCGGCTTTTGTCGGCAATGACGCAGATGGCGTCAAACACTTCCCCGGCTTCCACATTGAAGCCACACAGATGTTGCTGGAAGAGACCACAGCAGCGGCCATCGCAGTCGATACGCTGTCTTTGGATTATGGTCCGTCGCCCGATTTTGCGACCCATTATGCATGGCTGCCCGCAGGCCGCTATGGCATCGAGAATCTGGCCGGTCTGGATCAGGTGCCGGCTGCCGGTGCCACGTTGGTCGTTGGCGCACCCAACCATGTGGGTGGCACGGGCGGTCCGGCCCGCATCTTTGCGATGGTCTGATGGCGACCGTTCCGCTGATTTCCGATGAAGCGGCCAGCGCCGAGGTGCTGGCCGTCTTCGCCGACATTCGCGCCACCCGTGGGGGCGATTTCATCAACAACTTCTGGCGGGCGCTGGCAAATGATCCGGCTTTGCTGGCCGCGACATGGGCCCGGCTGAAAGAGGTCATGGGCCCCGGCGATCTGGATCCGCTGGTCAAGGAAATGATTTATATCGCCGTCTCCGTCGCCAATGGGTGCACATACTGTATCCATTCCCACACCGCCGCCGCGACGGCCAAGGGAATGAGCGCGGAACAACATGGAGAATTGCTGAGCGTCATTGGCATGGCAATGCAAACAAATGGCTTGGTCACGGCCATGCAAGTGGAGGTAGACGATGCGTTTAGTATTTAGTCTTGTCGTATTCTTGTCAGCCAATGCGGCCCTGGCGGCCTGCCCGGGCGAGTCGCAGATGGAAATGAATGACTGCGCGGCCGCCGTCTATCAGACGGCGGACGGACAGCTGAACGCGGTCTGGCCACAGGTCAAAAGTTATATGGATCAGTTGAGTGCCGGTGATCAGCTTTTGGATGCACAGCGCAAGTGGTTGGCCTTTCGCGATGCCGCATGCACCGCCGAAATCGCGGTCTTTGCAGGAGGCTCGATCCAGCCTTTGATTTGGTACGAATGCATGACGCGCTTGACGCGCACGCGGACCAGTGAACTCCAGGCACTGATGAAACCCTGATCGGGACGCAGCCGGGGCGAGCCTACGGCATGCGACACCTTTCGCGGCGCTTCGGCGGCGTGTCAGACATGTTGAGTGGGCAAAACGCGGCGGCCAGTTGACAGTGGCGCACCGTGCGTGAATTTGCAGATTTTACATGACGTCTCTACAGCTTTGATGCACAGCACGAAATCAGCGATTTACCAGTCATATGCGCGCCACGCAAAACAGCTATGCGTCAGCGCACCTGACGCAATGCCTGTGCAATACCTATGTCAGCAACACCGTAAAATAAAAATAACGGAGACACCGATGACAATTCTTAACCAGATCGCTGCTTTTGTTGCCCGCATCAGCCTTCCACACGGCGCATTGGTGCAAACGCAGGCCGTCTATGCGCTGAGCGACGCGGAACTCAAGGCACGCGGCCTGAAGCGACGCGACGCCGCTCGCCAAATCATGATCAACGGCGACTGGTCGTAATCGCAAGGCTTTTCCGAGCGCACCAAGACAGCGCCATCGTCGGTACTTCGTTTCAGGCCACACGCTCGAACCGGCCTTTGGCTTCATGCAGGGCCCGAGGTCGGACATATGTCGACCGCGAAACGCGGGTTCTTTGTACCGCATCGTCGTAAATACGGTGCAAAGATAGTGACTGTCACTTAGGGCAGGTACGCCCGAAAGCGGATCAGAAAGCGCGGCAGGTTACTCCGGTCAACAGGAGTCGCCATGCACGAGCCGAAATCCGAGATCCACGACATCAGTGTCTGCCCACCCGTCCTGAGAGTTCCTGCTGTTCGTGACGTAGAGCGCTGCGCGCCGTCCCATGTCCAATCGTGGCGTTTCGATGGTGGTCAGTCGGATCGGCAGCGCTTCAAGAAAGGCGAGCCCGTTGAAGCCCGCGAGTGCGAGGCTGCCGGGGATGTCAATTCCGTTGCTGAGACAATGCATGATCCCGCCCGCGGCCAGATCGTCGTTGGAATAGTACAACGCCTCCGGAGCGTCTGACCGGTCGAGCACATCCGCCGTCATTTTGCGCCCCTCGACCATCGACGAGGGCGCGTCACTGACCTGATGGAGCGCCATTTGCGCGCCAGCTTCGCGGATCACTTCCCAAAACCCACTGTACCTCTTGGCCGCACGCAAATCGCGGCCCCCTTGACTGCCGATATATCCGAAACGCCGATAGCCCCGTTCCAGCATGTAGCGCGCTGTCGCCCGGCCTGCTTCCGCCTGAGAAATACCGAAGGCCCCCGACATCGGCACGCCATCGATGTCCATCACCTCGGCCACACGCACGCCCGATGCGCGGATCGCGGCGCGGGTCGCGTCCGTGTGCTCCAATCCGGGCAAGACGATGCCACGCGGACGCCATGCCAGCAATTCGCGTACGATCTCTTCTTCGCGCTCGAGGGAATATTCGCTGACCCCAAACACTGGTTGGATCATCTTGCCGGTCAGGGTCTCATTCAAACCTGTCAAAACTTCGGAAAACACCCGGTTGCCCAGCGTCGGCAAGACCACGGCGACCAGAGGTGTCATTTCTTCACGCAGGGCGCTGGCCAGACGGTTCTGGACATAGCCGAGCCTGCGTGCAGCCTGCTCGACCCTTTCGCGGACCTCCCGCGAGGTCTTGCCCGCACCGCGCATCACCCGCGACACGGTCATTTGACTGACCCCCGCTTCGATGGCGATGTCGTCCATCGTTGGCGCGGCTGTCTTTCCCAAGCGCATTGCGTACCGTCCTTTTCTGCTTTGGCGTCGTCAGATCACCCTTGAGCCAACGAATCAAGTTGACAAGTGTTTACGTAATCATTGAACCTGAAGCAGGTATGTTTACGTAAACAGCGCCAATAAATGTGATCTGGGAGGATACAAATGAAAAACCTGCTGCTGGTCTGGACCGTGATGGTTGCCGCTGCCTGAATGACCGCAGCGGAGACATATCGGCCCGAATGCTGTGTACCGGCCGCAGGATACGATGCGATCACTTTCAATGCCGTCAAACTGGCCACATTTGCACCTCTGATCCGCCGTGCAAAACGGTCCGGCACAGGAATTGTAGCCCTCGGGAGAGCGCTTGGTACAAGCAAGATACTTCATATCGATGAAAGCCAGATGGAACTTGACCGCCCAAAAGCGCAGGCCGTCGTGTGTGCCCTGAACGGTACCGCAGAAAAGATCCTGATGGGTGATGGATTGCCGGGCAACGCAACCGACCGCGACCGCCGCGCGGCATGATGAGCGCTCTGGAAAACGTCGACGGCCTCAAAATCGTGACAGTCGTTGAACACCGGGACGCCGGAACCAGCAAGAAGGTTGTTTCGGAGGAACTGGAACCTGGTGCGAAGTTTTTCCAGGACTTGCCGAAGTCCTTCAACACCGGCACCGGGTTTCCGGATTGATTTGCGCCATTCAAGCCCGAAGAGTTGCTCGGCCAGACCGCCGGCAACACCTGACGTCAACGGCGTGTCGCTTCAGGCTGTCAAAGCGGAACGTCCTTGTGAGCAAGGCCGGGGAGGTCCACGCGGTTTTGGGTGAAAACGGGTCAGGCAAATCCACGTTGACGAAGGTCACTTCGGGCGTGATCCAGCCAAGTGAAGGGCGTATCTTCATCGACGGAGAAGAAACCCGGTTGCCCACACCGCGCGAAGCCATCGCGCGGGGATTGGTGTGCATATCTCAAGAACTATCACCGGTGCCGGACCTGAACGTGCACGAAAACCTGATCCTGAGGGCACCCGGATCAGGTCTGGGCCCCCTTCCGGGCGGCATCGTGAAGCACTTGCGGGTCGTGCTTGTACAGATGGACGGTGGCAACTTCCGAATGGCCGCACGCATCGCGAATCTGAGCCTCGCGGAACGTCAACAGGTCGCGATTGCCAAAACCTTGGTCCGCAATTCCCGGTGGTTGATCCTGGACGCGGCGCCCTGTGCGCTCAACGCCTCCCTCGTGAACAAGGTCTTCACGTTGATCCGACCCGAATGCGCCCGCGGTGTTGGTGTTCTGTTCATCTCCCACCGCTTTCACGAAATCGAGGCGCTGGCTGACCGCATCTCTCTCTTTCGGAACGGCGCGCTGGTCGATAGCTTTGCCAACGGGGCCAACGGGGCCCACGATTATCCCGCGATCATTTCCAAGAGGGTCGGACAGAAGATCACCGATCTGTTCCCGGTCAAGCCCCCGCCACAGGCGGCGGCGCAGGAGGTGCTGAAGCTGGAGGGTTTTGGCTGGACTGGCCCGGTTGCTGGGCCCCACACCGGGCGGGGTGATCAATCATGACCTGGCCGACGCGATGACCTTGGATGTGCTGGGCATACCCACGGCGCTGATCATCACGTCTTCCGTGATCCTTGCCGCGTTCGCGACGACGGGCGTGTGTTCTGCCTTCGGGGGCGTGCTGCTCGCCAGATATGTAGATCAGGACAGTCAATCGATGGGGGATTCTTATCTGTTGTGTACAATCGCGGCAGTACTGATTGGCGGCACTTTGATCCTGTCAGTGCTGCAATTTTCCAACGTCTGGCGCAGCATCACCCTTATGCTGCTGTTTCAGACCTTGCGTCGAAAGGAGGGTTGACCATGTCCGCACACTACGAAATCTACGATCCGGCCTTTGCCGATATGATCGACACGACGGCCCCGCCCCACATGATTGCGGATGGTTGTATTTGGACCGAAGGCCCGGTCTGGCTGAACGATACGCTTTATTTCAACGATATTCCCAACAAGCGGATGATGAAATGGCGGCCCGAACACGGCGTCTCCGTCGCGCTTGCCAACAGCGAATTTGCCAATGGCAACACGCTGGACCACACGGGGCGCATGGTGTCGTGCGAACATGGCGGACGGCGCGTGATCCGCAGGCTTGATCCCGAAGACCCGAAGGCCATCGAAGTGATCGCGCACAGCTACAAGGGCATGCGGTTGAATTCCCCGAACGATGTTGTTGTCCGCTCTGACGACTCCGTATGGTTCACCGATCCACCGTACGGAATCAACTCCGACATCGAAGGCTATCCGGCAGAGAGTGAGATCGGCGGCTGCTACGTGTTCTGCGTCGCGCCAGACGGCACCTTGACGGTCGTGGCAACGGATTTCGACAAACCCAACGGGCTCGCCTTTTCTCCAGATGAGCGCCGCCTCTATGTGGCGGACTCCGGGGCAATCCGAGGCGCGAGCTTTCCGGGGATCAACTATGACCTGCCCCATCACATCCGGGTCTTTGACGTTGACGGAACGACCCTGACAGGGGGCGAAGTCTTTGCCGAGGTCATCCCGGGCGTGCCCGATGGTCTTCGCGTGGACCATGAGGGATATGTCTGGACCAGCGCGATGGACGGCGTCAGGTGCCTCGCGCCGGACGGGCAGTGCCTTGGCAAGATACACCTGCCCGCCCCAGCCTCGAATCTGTGCTTTGGCGGGGCGGAGGGCACCGACATATTCATCACCGCGTCAGACAAGGTCTGGCACGTCAAATCCACGCGGCGCGACGCCGCCCACCAAACAAAAAACCAACTATCAGGAGACGCGTCATGACAACTCGCCTCAAGGTGGCCATTTTCGGCCTTGGCTCGATGGGGTACGGGATGGCGCAGTCATTGCTGCGCTCGGGCCATACGACCTATGGATACGATGTGAATGAACAAGCCGTTTCGCGGTTTCAGGCCGAAGGCGGCACAGAAGGTGCCCCCGGTGACGTCGCCGCCGATCTGGACGCGGTCGTGGTTGTGGTGCTGAACGCAGCGCAGGCCGAAACCGTGCTGTTCGGCGCAGAAGGTATCGTCCCGCATCTCAAACCCGGAGCCGTCGTCATCTGTTGCCCGACGGTCCAGCCCGATTTTGCGCGCGCGATGGAGGCGCGTTGCAACGCCAGCGACGTGCACTACCTTGACGCCCCCATTTCCGGCGGGGCGGCCAAGGCGGCACAGGGACAACTGTCGATCATGGCTGCCGGAACGCCTGATGCATTTCAGGCCGCTCGCCCCGTGCTCGACGCTTGTGCCGCGACGGTCTTTGAACTTGGCGACAGTGCCGGGCCCGGCTCCGCAATGAAAGCGGTGAACCAGCTTTTGGCAGGTGTCCATATTGCCGCGATGGCAGAAGCCCTAACCTTTGGCATGACCCAGGGCATTGACGCTGAAAGCTTCATGAAAGTCATTCCGCAATGTGCGGGAACGTCCTGGATGCTGGAAAACCGCGCGCCTCATATTATTTCGGGCGACTACACGCCACATTCGGCGGTCGATATCTGGCCAAAGGATTTGGGCATCGTCCTGGACATCGCGCGCGGCGCCAAATTTGGGGCCCCGATCGCAGCGGCGGCGTTGCAGCAATATCTGGCAGCTTCGGGCATGGGGCACGGGCGCGAGGACGATGCCGCCGTGGCGAAGGTCTATGCCCGCAACGCAGGACTGACACTGCCGGAAAAGAAAACATAGGCCGCGGACACAAGTCAGCGGCAACTGATAACCAATCGAACAACAATTCCAAATGGGAGGAAATACCGTGAAAAAGACTTTGAAATTGGCCGCAGGAACCATCCTGGGCAGTACACTGGCCGTCGCGGCACAGGCACAGGACTTTCCTGAACGCCCCGTCAACCTTGTCGTGCCGTTCAATGCGGGCGGCGGCACGGACCTACTGGTGCGCGGTTTTGCCCCGCACCTTGCCGAGGCTCTGGGCGGTGACGTGTTCGTCTCGAACATGGCGGGCGGATCGGGCACCGTCGCAGCGGCAGCGCTGGCAGGCCAGAAGCCCACTGGCTATCAGCTTGGCTATTGGTCCGTCACCGTGGGCACGATCCAACCCCAGATCAAGGACGTGCCTTACGGCATCGACAGCTGGGCGCCGATCTGTTCCGTCGCGGCCTCCCCCACCGTGCTGTTCACCAACGCCTCCAACGATCTGACCGACGTGGACGCCATGAAAGCCGCCATCGAGGCAGCCCCCGGCACCTATCTCTTTGGCTCGTCCGGCCCCGGCGCGATGACACATCTGACCACCGTTGCCGCCTTCGAGGGGCTTGGCCTGATGGACAAGATCAAACATCTGCCCTTCCAGGGCTCCGGTCCGGCGTTGCAGGCGATGGCCGCAGGCACGATCCAGTTTTTCGGAGATACCGAGATCCTGATGCAGCGCGGTGATTTCCGCCCACTGATCGCCTTCTCCGACACGCGGCTGGAGAACTTCCCGGATGTGCCTACCGCCACCGAAGTGGGCATCGCAGCACCCCTGAATGAGCTTTACCTCTGGGGCGGTCTGTTCGCGCCTGCCGGCACTCCGCCCGAGATCGTGGCCAAGTTGTCCGAGGCCTGCGGCACGGCCGTGAACTCCGAAGGGTTCCAGCAGTTCGCCGCCGACACGCAGACCACGATCAACTATCGCGACGCGGAGGCGTTCAACACCTTCTTCCGTGCGCAATATGAGGCCAACGCCGCCATCATTGAGGCTGCCGGACTTTGATCCATGGGCGGGCGTCCCGTCATGGGGCGCCCGCTCTGCCCGCCATCGCCCTGAACGGAGGCCCATCCATGCACGCGCTGAGTGAACGCAGGATAACATCTCTGGTGCTGCTGCTGATCGCAGTAGTGCTTTTGTACAATACTTATGGACAGCAATATGCCGACCTCGGCGGAGCGTTCAGCCCGATGTTCTTTCCACGCATCATCCTGTGGCTTTGGGTTGTCCTCGCGGCACTGGATCTGGCCTCCGAGTTGATCACCCGCAAGGAGACCGACCGGCCTCAGATACTGCGCGTCGCGATCATCGCATTGGGCACCCTGGTGTTTCTCTGGTCGATGACGCGGCTGGGGTTCTTTCTGTCAGCCGTTCCGATGACGGCTCTCATCCTCATCACGCTCAACATACGCAAACCCCTGCCCTTGCTGGCTGTGTCCGTCGGGGTGCCGATGGCTTTGGTTGCCCTGTTCAACCATGTGCTGGCCCTGCCCCTGCCCACATCCCCGTTCACCTGGTGGTTCTGAGGAATACGCGATGATCGACCTTTTACCGCAAGCCGCGGCGCTGATCTTTACCGTCGAAGGCATCGCCGTGCTGGTGCTGGGCACCATGCTGGGCGTTGTCCTGGGCGCCTTGCCCGGGATCGGCTCTACCGTGGCGGTCGCGATGATCCTACCCTTCACGCTGACGATGTCGCAGGCTCCGGCCATTCTGCTGTTGTTGGCAGTCTATGCGGGCTCCGTTTATGGCGGGTCGATCTCAGCCATTCTGATCAATACACCGGGCACGCCACAATCGGCCGCAACCTGTCTGGACGGCTATCCCATGGCGCAGCGCGGCGAGGCCGGTCTGGCCCTCGGGTGGAGCACGATCGCATCGACCGTTGGCGGTCTGGTATCCGCTGTTGTGTTGCTGTTTGCCGCCCCGCAACTGGCGGCCCTGGCGTTGAATTTCGGGCCAATCGAGACCTTTGCCCTGATCCTTCTGGGCCTGACCTGTATCGTATCCGTGTCCGAAGGCTCTTTGCTCAAGGGGCTTGTCGCGGGCAGTATCGGGCTGTTTCTGGGCTGCGTCGGCGGCGATCCGATCACGGGAGAGGCGCGTTTCACATTTGGCCACTTTCAACTGATATCGGGCTTCAACCTGCTGGCCGTGGTCATTGGGGTTTTTGCGCTGTCCGAAGTGCTGATCCGCGCAGCTGCCAAACTCGAACAGGACCAGACCCTTGTGACATTCAAGGGCATCGTGCTGCCGCCCCTGTCGGCGTGGCGCGGACGCTGGAAAGTGTTGGCCAAATCCGTGGCCATCGGCAACGGTATCGGCATCTTGCCCGGCACAGGTGCGGCGACGGCGGCCTTTATCTCTTACGCCGAGGCGGCACGCTCGTCGCCAAACCGCGCGAATTTCGGCAGGGGCGAACCGGATGGGCTGATCGCATCGGAATCCGCCAACAACGCCGTGACCGGGGGCGCCTTGGTACCGACGTTGGCATTGGGCATTCCGGGCGATGCGATCACGGCGGTGATGTTGGCGACGCTGACGCTGCACGGGGTGACCCCGGGCATCCGGCTGATGACTGACAACCCGGTGCTGATCGCTGCGATCTTTTCGGGTTTCTTCGTCATCAACCTGATGCTGCTGCCGGTGGGGATAATCGTCTCGAAGGCCGCAGCCCCCCTGCTGCGCCTGCGCGAGGGCTATATGCTGGCGATGATCGTGCTGCTCTGTTCCGTGGGCGTTTATTTCGTGCGCGGCAATCCCTTTGATCTGATGGTGATGGGCGGCGCTGGCATTGCCGGATTTTTGCTTCGCCGTCAGGGCATGCCCATGGCGCCTCTGGTGATTGGCATGGTGCTGGGGCCAACGCTCGAAATCAGTCTGCGACAGGGGCTGATCATCACCGACGGCAGTTTCGCGGCATTCTTTACGGGCCATCCCCTTGCGGTGGTGCTGGTGGCGCTCGCAGCAGGGATGCTTTCCTTGCCCCTGATCAAACTTTTGCGGGACCGGGGCAAAGCATGACACTTTTGGCGGATCCAAAACAAAGGCAGGGGCCATGACACCGTTCACAGGCTGGATTGCCAACGATCATAAAGCGAAACGCGAACTTTCGGGTCTTCTCGCGCGTTCTGACGTGCGGGCGTCGATGCGCAGTGGCGCACCGGACGTGCCGCCGCAGGACAGCGCGCAGCATGTCATTATGCGCCGTGGCACTGCGCCACCAATGCTTGCGCGCGATCAGATCACCAGAGTGGTCACAAAATTCAACGAGGAGTGGGACCTATGAAGTTTTCCGCCAATCTGGGCTTTCTATGGGCGGACCGCCCCTTACCCGAGGCCATTCGGGCTGCGAAAGCAGCCGGATTTGATGCAGTCGAATGTCATTGGCCCTATGATACACCCGCCTCGGAGGTCAGCGCGGCCCTGTCGGAAACCGGCCTGCCAATGCTGGGCCTGAATACCCGGCGGGGTGATACGGCCAATGGGGAAAACGGCCTGGCCGCCCTGCCCGGTCGCGAAGCCGAGGCCCGCGCCGCGATTGACGACGCCCTGGCTTACGCGGCAAAGACAGGCACCAAAGCGGTGCATGTCATGGCGGGTTTTTCCGGCGGCCCACGCGCGCACGAGACTTTCGTCGCGAACCTGAGTTATGCCTGCGATCAGGCCATGCCGCATAACATCACGATCCTGATTGAACCGCTCAACCACTACGACGCGCCGGGATATTTCCTGTCCACTTCGCAACAGGCCGCCGCGATCATCCACGAGTCAGGCCGCGACAATCTCAAACTGATGTTTGACTGCTACCATTTGCAGATCATGGAGGGCGATCTCTCTCGGCGTCTTGCGCGATACCTGCCGCTGATCGGACACATCCAGATCGCGTCCGTCCCGGATCGCGGCACGCCGGATCATGGCGAACTCGACTATGCGCACATATTGGCGGAAATCGACAGGCTCGGTTGGACCGTCCCGGTCGGCGCTGAATACAAACCCATCGCGCCAACCGATGAGACGCTGAGCTGGCTGAAAAATCGGAGCACCTGAAAAACCGCGAAGTGTCTCCACCATGAATCGTCCGGCGCTGCATCTCAAAGGCCAATGACAGACAATCCGGATGATCCTGTGTGATCGTCCCGGCGGGTCCGGGTGGTCAATTTTCCCACGCCCTTAAGGTGGCACAGCGAGGGGTCGTCCGGGCCTCAAAATTCCAAGCATCGCGCGTTGACGCCCCTTTTCAGGGTTGTCGGGTCTGACCCCCCGCCCTGCGAGTGAAACGGTAAGCTGGTTGCAATACATCAAACGAAATCGATGAACTTGTGCATTGGCATTTCGCGAACCCGCTGACCGGTTGCGGCAAAGATCGCATTGGACAGCGCCGCCGGAGCCGGTGGCACCATCGGCTCTCCCATACCGCGCACATGGTCGCCGTTTTCCAGCCCACGCACATGAATCTGCGGTGTGTGGTAATGACGCATCCCCTCGAAATCGTAGTAGTTCTGCTGATCGACCTGCCCGTCCGAATAGGTGATCTCGGAATTCATCGCGTGGCCCAGCGCCCAGACGACGCCCCCCTGCACCTGGTTTTCAAAGTTCACCGGATCGACAACGCGGCCCACCTCTGCGGCCACCCATACGGTATCGATGCGAATACCATTTGGGGTGTCGGTGACCTCGATCACCTCCGCTGTCGGAACACCAAAAGACATGCAGAAGGCAACGCCGCGCCCTTTGTTCGCAGCCAGTGGCGCGCCCCAGTTCGACATCTCGGCCACCGCCTCCAGTACTTTGCGCGACGGGTCGTGCCAGCAGAGCCGCAGACGCTCGGCCATCGGATCGGCCCCGGCCGCATGGATGAGCTCATCCAGAAAGACATCGTGGAAAAAGCCATTGGTCGACGCCCCGACCGATCGCCAGGACGAGATCGGAGCCAGTTCCGGCGCGCGGTAACCCGACACGCGGTAATTCGGAATTTTGAACGGTTGCTCCCAGGCACCCGCCACGATTTGCATGTCTGGTCCGGCCACCGGAAAGCCCAGACGCCCGATTTGGCTGGCGATCACTGACGGCATGGCAATGCCAAGGTCAAAGGTCTCGACCTTGCCGTCCCGGACGACACCCTGCCCCCGCGCCATGGCGATCTGGCGGGTGTCGTCATGGCTTGTATCTTCTTCACGGCTATAGGTCAGCTTGATCGGGACGCCCGGCATTTGCATCGCAATTTCGGTGGCCTCCCTGACGACCCGGTCTTCGAGCCGGTGTCCAAAACTGCCGCCCATAATTTGCGCGTGCACGTGGACATGATCGACACCGAAACCCGTCATGTCAGCCACGGTGCTCTGTAAAAGGCGCGGAATTTGCGTGCCCGCCCAGACATCCACCTGTTCCGCGGCCACGCGCACCATGGCCGAGATCGGCTCAAGCGGGGCGTGCGCCAGATAGGGCGCGCGGTACTCGGCGGTGATGACCTCGGCCCCGGACATTGCGGCGTCTACGTCGCCCTCATCACGCCTGCGGCTGTCCAGATGATCTTCGTTGAAGCTCTCAGAGAGCACTTGCCAATGCTGTTCCATCTGGGCCGGGTACGGGGCCGGACCCCAGTCAAAGACGATGGCGTCCGCCGCCTGAAAGGCGCGCCAGGTGTTATCGGCCACAACCGCAACGCCGCCAGTGATTTCAAAGATATCGACCACGCCGCGCATCCCTCTTGCGGCGGAGGCATCAAAACTGTTCATCGGCCCGCCCCGGCGCGGGTTGGTGCGGACGGTTGCGTGCAACATGCCTTCGACCTCAAGGTCGATACCATAGGTCGCGATCCCCGTAGACTTGGCGACAATGTCCAATCGCTCGACCGCTTGTCCAATCAGTCGCCACGCGCCGGGGTCACGCAGTTGCACTTGCTGAACCGGCTCCAGCGTCGCGGCGATCGGGGCCAGTTCGACATAGCTGATCGTGCGACCATCCGGCAAAATTACCGCACCGTTGGCGGTTTTGAGCGCTGCCACATCCAGACCACTCTGCTGTGCCGCAGCCGCCTTGAGCGTTTCACGGGCCACAGCCCCTGCAATCCGCAATTTGTCGTAGCTGTCCGGCACCGTGGTGGAACCACCCGTGATTTGCATGCCGATAAACTTCATCATGGCATCCATCACGCCCCGCGTGGTTTCGGCGACAAGGCCGTCATCCGTGGCACGAAACGGAGCCGCTTCGGAACTGAGCGCGGTGTTGTAATAGGCCGGGCTTGGCACGCCGGGATCCACGCGAATCTGGTCAAGCCCTACATCGAGTTCCTCGGCGATCAGCATCGCCTGCACAGAATAGGCCCCTTGCCCGCTATCAGCTCGCGGCGTGATGAGCGTGATACCGCTCTGGTCGATCTTGACGTAAGGGGTCAGCGCCGCCGTGCCGCTGTCCAGCCCCTCCAACAACGGATTCTGAGCGGGGCGTTTGTAGGCGTAATATCCAAAGGCAACACCCCCCACCACAGCGGCTGAGCCGATCAGGAACGTGCGACGGGCGATTGTTCCGATCCGCGCCATCTCAGGCCTCCTGCAACTTGGTCGCGGCGGCTTTGATCGCAGCCCGCATGCGCAGATAGGTGCCGCAGCGACACAGATTGCCGCTCATAGCGTCGTCAATCTCCGCGTCCGTAGGATTAGGGATTTCCGAAAGCAATGACGCCGCCTGCATGACTTGGCCCGGCTGACAATAGCCGCATTGCGCGACCTGGTATTCGATCCAGGCCGCCTGGACCGCATGGAGCGTTTCGGTCGTTCCCAACCCTTCAATGGTCGTGATCCGTCCGTCGACGTCCGCGGCGGGGATCTGGCACGACAGAACGGCCACACCATCGATATGGACGGTGCACGCGCCGCATTGCGCGACACCGCAGCCGTATTTCACGCCCTTGATGTTCAATTCATCGCGCAACACCCAGAGCAACGGCATGTCGTCTTCGACATCCACCTCATGCTCTGTTCCGTTGACGGTCAGTTTCACGGTGCACTCCTTAGCTCGGTTCTGTTCATCCAACATAATGGGCCTCGGCCGCAATGACACCAGCGGCACGGGCAAACGTTGCGTAAAAATCGGCTTGCCGGACTCTTGCTAACAGCAAAAAAAGCCGACCGCTGTAACAGCGATCGGCGTCATTTACAGTATTTCACCGCGTTGGCTGGTCGATCAGAACTCGACCACGGCCCGAATGGATTTACCCTCGTGCATCAGATCAAAGCCGTGATTGATCTCGTCCAAGGTCAGCTTGTGCGTGATCATCGGATCAATCTCGATCTTGCCGTCCATGTACCAGTCGACGATCTTGGGCACGTCCGTACGGCCCTTGGCCCCGCCAAAGGCCGTCCCGCGCCAGACCCGGCCCGTGACCAATTGGAAGGGACGGGTCGAAATTTCCGCACCGGCGGGCGCCACGCCGATGATGATACTTTCGCCCCACCCCTTATGGGCGGCTTCAAGCGCCGTGCGCATCACGGTCGTGTTGCCCGTCGCATCAAAGGTATAATCCGCACCGCCGCCCGTCAGTTCGACCAGATGCGCCACCAGATCTCCTGCGACATTGGTCGGGTTCACGAAGTCGGTCATGCCGAAATATTTGCCAACCTCGGCCTTGTCATCATTCAGATCGACGCCCACGACCTGATCCGCCCCTGCCAGCCGCAGGCCCTGGATCACGTTGAGGCCAATACCACCGAGGCCAAAGACCACGCAGCGTGCGCCGATCTCGACCTTGGCGGTGTTGATCACGGCACCGATGCCGGTGGTCACGCCACAGCCGATGTAACAAATCTTGTCGAAGGGCGCGTCCTTGCGCACCTTTGCCAGCGCGATCTCGGGCACCACGGTGTGATTGGCAAAGGTCGAACAGCCCATGTAGTGATGGATCGGCGTGCCGTCGAGCATTGAAAAGCGGGTTGTGCCGTCTGGCAGCAGGCCCTGTCCTTGGGTGATACGGATTTTCTGGCACAGGTTGGTCTTGCCCGACAGGCAATATTCGCACTCACGACATTCCGGTGTGTAGAGCGGGATGACGTGATCGCCCGGTTCCAGCGTGGTGACACCTTCGCCCACTTCCAGCACGATGCCGGCCCCTTCGTGGCCCAGAATGGCCGGAAAGATACCTTCGGGATCGTCCCCGGACCGGGTGAATTCATCCGTATGACACAGGCCCGTCGCCTTGATTTCGACGAGGACTTCGCCCTTGCGAGGACCGTCCAGGTTGACCTCCATGATTTCGAGCGGCTTTCCGGCTTCGACGGCGACGGCGGCGCGGGTTTTCATCATGATCTCTGTCCTCCTTGAAAGTTGCGGCCATCAACGCCAGCACAGCGCAGCCTGTCAATGCAAAAGGGCGCGTTGCAGGGTTTGTTTCGCGACTGTAATTGCGCAAATTCCGAAGCCGAAAGACGCTGCGATCAAATCGAGGAAGCGCCCCGCACCTGTCGACGCGGCGAGTGTGGTTTCGGCTCAATTGAGGACGGGTTTTTTACAATAAATCCTTGTCATCACCAAAACAAAACAGCCGAGACCATAACCAGATAAGTCCACTGGTGCAGCGCCTGATCGACGCCAAACGCGCGCCAATACCCGGCCTGATCCGGCCCATGCGCGGTATGATCCGACCAGCGGCCTTTCGCCCAGTCGATATGATAATGCACAATCCACTCCGCAGCCGCGACTTTGAGGGACAAGGCGACCGGAACGCCGATAAGCACCATGGCAATCAGTGAACCGACGGCATGTAGCCCGGCATGCTGCATCCGGCCAAAGTGGATATACTTGCCACGATCGCGCAGCATACGCGGCGTTTGCAGAAAGAAATCGGCAAACAGGTGCTTCGTTTGGAGCAAAAACAGCAGCGCAAGCGCAAATGTAATCGAGGTGTCCAAATCCGGATCCTAGGTATGTCGCACCGACACCGTAAGACGCATCCGCGCGCGCTGCAATCATCCTGCGCCAAGCATTGATTTTTCGTTACCGGGCTTGCTAGACATGGGCTGGGCCGCTTCGCTCAGGCATGAAGTTTGGAATAGTCAGATAGAACGTTCGCTCTTTGCATTTATCTGGACCCACTCGAAACGGGATCAGATGACGCTGCTGGTGGTCACACTGACGCTGTTTCCCCTGCTGTATCTGACGTTGGAATTGCCCAAACGGATCATCAACGATGCCATCGGCGCAGGAACGGCGACCGTTGACGCCTATGGGGTGGAGTTTTCGCAAACCGGCTATCTGATGTTGCTGAGCATGGCGTTTCTGATCGCCGTTCTGGTGCACGGCCTTCTGAAAATGCGAATCAACACCATGAAGGGCGTGCTGTCCGAACGACTGTTGCGACGGTTGCGGTACAAATTGATCGCCCGGATTTTACGCTTTCCACAGCCCTATTTCGAACGCACCAGTCAAGGTGAACTGGTCAGCATGGTGACCGCCGAGAGCGAGCCGATGGGCGGGTTGATGGGCGATGCGGTCGCGCAGCCCGTCTTGCAAGCGGGCCAGATGCTGACGATCCTCGGCTTCCTGTTCTTTCAATCCATCACGTTCGGGCTGGCCGCCTGTGCGCTGATCCCGCTTCAGGCATGGCTGATCCCGCGACTTCAAAGACAGATCAACCTGCTGAACAAAAAACGGGTCATAGAGGTGCGCGCGCTGGCTGCGGAGATCGGCGAAGGGGCGGCGGGGGCATCCGCATTGCGGGTCAACGGGGGCTGGCGCTACCGGATGGCGATGATCGGCGACCGGCTCGGCCGGCTGTTCGACATCCGGTTCGAGATCTACCAGAAAAAGTTTTTCATGAAGTTTATCAACAACTTCATAACGCAACTTACCCCCTTTCTCTTCTATGCCATTGGTGGCTACCTCGTCATTCAGGGCGAGGTCACGATCGGGGCGCTGGTGGCGGCGCTGGCAGCCTACAAAGACCTGTCCAGCCCATGGAAAGAGTTGCTGGCCTATTACAACCAATCTGCCGACATGGCGCTCCGCTGGGAAACGATCACCGAGCGTTTTGCCCCAGACGGCATGATCGACGAAGTGCTGATTTACGGCCCATGCGATGACATCCCGCGCCTGACCGGCGATGTCGTACTGGACCAGGTCACCGTGCGGGACGGAGACGGGAACCCGGTCCTCGAGGATATCTCGGTCACGCTGCCTGCGGGAACCACGATCGGTATTACGGCCGGAAATGACGAAGACCGCCGGGCCTTGGCCGAAGTGCTCACGCGGGAGACCCTACCCACCAGCGGGAGGGTAATCTTGTCAGGCCATGACATCAAAACGCTGCACGAGGCCGTCATCGCCAAGCGGATCGGCCATGCCACATCGCGCCCCGTCATGTTCCAGGGCACGTTCGGCAGCAATGTTCTGATGCCCGTCCGCTTTGCTCCGGTGAAGGAGGAGGCCCCGACGGACTTTGCGCGCGAGGCGCTGCGCGCGGGCAACTCTGCGGATATGTTGTCCGCGGAATGGCTCGACCCTGCGATAGCAGGTGTCGCGAGCAGAGATGATTTGCGCACATGGTGGAGCAAGCTGATCCAGGGGATGGGCAGCGGCGCGGCGCTGACCCGGCGCGCCTTGGATCAGACCTGTGATCCCGAAGCGCACCCGGATCTGAGCAAAGCTCTGATCGCATTGCGGCCCAGAGTTGCGCAGGCTATTGCGGACGCCGAATTGAATCGCTTTGTGCATGCGTTCGACCCGGATGCGTATAATCCCGGCATGCCGGTCCTTGAAAACCTGCTTTACGCCACACCCCGCGCGGTCATCACACCCGAAGCACTGGCCGCCAAGGTCGACTTCCTGCGCTTGCTGAATAAGCTGAATCTGACGGAAAACCTCGAGGCGCTGGCCCGAAACGTCATTGACCTGCTGCGCCAGATTTTCGGCGCGAACGGCACCGATCACCCGCTCTTTCGCAAGGTGGGTCTGGATGTCGCCGTTTATGAGGCCGCTCTGGATCTGGTGAACCGCAAACCCGCCGGCACCGACATCACGGATGACGACCTGGCCTTGCTGCTCAGTGTACCGTCGCGCATCACCGCCGAACAGATCGGCCCGGCCTTCCCGGACGAGGTGCGCAGGCAAGTGCTCGAGATGCGGCAGCATCACGCAACCGCGTTGCAGCAACAGATGAAAGACCTCTATGCACCCATCACACCGGACGGGCATCTTGTGGGTCTGAGCGTTCTGGAAAATGCCCTGTGTGGTAAAGTGTCGGACAGTGCGGGGACGCGCGGTGATGATTTGCGCCGCGTGGTTTCGGAAGTTCTGGACGCCGAGGGCGTCAACCAGCTTGTGTTGGAACTGGTTTTCGACGTTCCGATTGCCCTGGGCGGCGCGAACCTGCCCGCGCTCTTTGCCGAACCGTTGTCGATCAGCCGTGCAACGATCAAACGGCCCGACCTTCTGATCATGGATCGGGTAATGGCCAGTTACGATGCCGACGCGCAAGAGGCGCTTTATGCCAATCTGCGCAGGCTTTTGCCCGAAACCACGCTCATTTTCCTCAACGAGTCCTTCGAAGACGAAGGCGTCTTTGACCATCACTTCGAGATCCAGCAAGGGCGGCTTGTCGGGGCCGAGGGCGAACGGGCCGCGGCGGACAGCGATGTGGGCGCAGACCTCGCCCGCAAGGTCGATGCGCTCAGTGCGACGCCGATGTTCTCGGGTCTCAAGCGCAAACAGTTACGGCTGCTGGCCTTCGGCGCGCGCTGGTACACGGCAGAGCCTGGCGATTATGTATTCCACAAAAACGATGACCCCACCGATGGCGCATATATGATTATCGACGGCGAGGCCGATCTGTTGCTGCCCGTGGACGGCGAAGACCCGACTCTGATCGTCACGGTAGGCTCCGGCGCACTTGTCGGCGAATTGGGATTGATCCGGGGCGAGCCACGCGCGCTGGATATGCGTGCAAAAACACACCTCGAATGTCTGCGCATCAGCGAAGAAGACTTCATGGCAGTCGTGGAAAATGATGCAGCCACCGCCTTTCGCTTGCTTCAAGTCGTGGCAGGCTACATCAAGACGTAGAGCCCGGCATTGCCACCGGGTCATTAAATGCGTCCCCCAACCTATCTTCTGGCGCTGGAGTGATGTATTTACAGTTAAAAAGTACAATCACGCGCATGCGTGACGGAGAGCAGCTATATGAAACGATCGATCTGCCGTTTTTTGGCGGTTTTGGCAGTGACGGGTGCGGGTATCGGCCCCGTGGGCGCGTTCGAACTTGAAGTTTCCGCACAGGACGAAAATCTCGCTGACCGCATTCGCGCCGCGTCTTTGCTGAGCACGCTGCAACCAGAAGACGAAGGCGCCGAACAACCCAGTTCCATTGAAGTCCTCAGTGCCGCACAGGCGGAATATCGCCGCACGATCGGTTTGCTCTATGACGCGGGCTTTTTTGCACCGGAGATCAGTATTCTGGTCGATGGAAAAGAGGCTGCCTTGATTTCGCCGGTTTCGGCCCCAAACCAAATCAAAAAAGTCGAAATTATCGTACAACCCGGCAACCGCTTCACATTCGGGACCGTCGGCATTGGGCCGAAGTCGCAACTCGCCGAACCGGTCGAGGGCTTCGAATCAGGGCAAACAGCCCGCGTTTCGGCCATGCGGGCTGCAACGGCCGCCCAGATCGAAGGATGGCGGCAGGACGGCCATGCCAAGGCGCGCGTCGCGGATCAAGAAATCACCGCCCGGCACACCAACAGCACGCTGGATGCCATCGTGACGCTGGACCCCGGACCGCGTCTGCGATTTGGCAACCTGTACATAGAAGGGCAAAGCAAGGTCCCCGAGGCGCGCCTGCAGGAGATTGCAGGTTGGCCCAGCGGCGATGTCTTTGATCCAGACACGTTGCGCAAGGTCCAGACGCGGTTGCGCCGGACCGGAACCTTCAGCACATCGAACCTGACCGAGGCGGAAGTCGCCAATCCCGACGGCACGCTCGATGTAACGGCAACCATCAATGACCAGTTGCCGCGTCGGTATACCTTTGGCGCAGAATACGGCACGGACGAGGGGCTGACCCTGGAGGGCAGCTGGTTGCACCGCAATATTTTTGGCAACGCGGAGCGGCTGTTGATCGAAGGGTCCTTCGGAGGCATCGGTAGCAACAATACCAGCACTTCCGGCCTCGATTACCTTCTCTCGGCACGTCTGTCCCGCCCTGCGACGTTCGCGACAGATCTTGAAGCCTATTTGCTGGTTGAATTCGAGGACGTCGATGAAGAATTCTATGAAGCGCGCACCGGCCGGATTGAGGCCGGAGGCGTCTATTTCTATTCGGACACGACAGAATATCGCTTTGGCCTTGCCCTCAAGACGGCAAAAACCAAGGACGATCTGGGCACGCGGAACTACACGATTGCATCCTTGCCGCTACAGGCGGTTTTCGACTATCGCGACGATCCGCTTGATGCGACATCGGGATATTATGCGTCCATCGGCATGGAGCCGTTTCTGAACATTTCCGGGACCAAAACTGGTCTTTTGAGCTATACCGACCTGCGCACCTATCGAAAGGTTGGCGAACGTGTGACATTGGCGGTGCGCGGGCAGATTGGATCGATCGTCGGTCCGTCGCTCGAAAATGCACCAGCCGACTTTCTGTTTTACTCCGGCGGGGGTGGCACGGTTCGCGGCCAGCCCTACCAGTCTCTCGGCGTAGAACTCAGCGACGACGTCACCATCGGTGGCCGCACCTTCGTAGGGCTCTCCGGCGAAGTCCGCGTGGCCACTGGCGGCAACCTCTCCGTTGTCGGGTTTTACGACGCAGGCTATATCGGAGCAGAAAGCTTTTACGACGGTTCCGGCGATTGGCAAAGCGGTGCTGGCGCGGGTGTGCGTTACGCCACGGGTATCGGACCCATACGGGTTGATGTCGGGTTTCCCGTAAGTGGTCCCGGCAACAACAGTGGATTTGAAGTTTACATTGGAATTGGACAGTCGTTTTGATGCGTCTCATCGCTCTCGTTCTCTGCCTGATCTGGCCCTTGTCGCTTGCCGCGCAAGACGATGATGAAGATCGTGGCTTTCTCACCGGTCTGTTGGAACGAAGCCTCGGCGGCGAAGGGCGCACCGTGCGCATCGATGGCTTTGCCGGGGCCTTCAGCAGCGAGGCAACGATCGCACGGATCACCATCGCGGATGATGACGGGGTCTGGCTTACCCTGAATGACGTGGCAATGGCTTGGACACGGTCCGCCCTGCTACGTGGCCGTATCGAAATCGACAAGCTCTCCGCATCCGAGGTCGAGGTGGCGCGCAAGCCCCTGCCCGCTCCCGGCACACCGCCCGCCCCCGAGGCGACCCCGTTTGCCCTGCCCGAATTGCCCGCGTCTCTGGTCATAAGGGAGCTGAACATTGCCCGCGTGGCGCTCGGCGCCCCGGTTTTGGGCGAGGCGCTGGCCGTGTCCTTGACCGGTGCGGCACAATTGGCCGGTGGCGCGGGCGATGTCACCTTGCAGGCTGTGCGCATCGACGATCAGGAGGCGCAATTCAACGTCTCAGGCAGTTTCAACAACGAAACCCGCGAGTTGATGCTGGATCTTGATCTGACCGAAGCCGAGGGCGGCTTGCTGTCCGGGCTGATGGGTATACCCGACCGTCCAAGCCTTGATCTGCAAGTGACGGGCGCGGGGCCGCTAAGCAATCTCCAAGCCACGTTGGCATTGCGCACTGATGACACACCGCGCCTGACCGGTACTTTGACAACCGTCAGCCGCGACGACGGCCCCACCAACTTCGATCTGGATATGGGCGGCGATGTCACGGCGCTCTTCCTGAGGGAGTACGCCGAATTCTTCGGACCGGACGTCAAGCTTGTGGCGCAGGGCGTGCGTCAGACGGATGGGGCCTTGCAGCTTGATGACCTTGCCCTGAACACACGGGCGATGAACCTGTCGGGACAGGTGGCCTTGGGGCCCGATTCCTGGCCCACCCTGTTGGACATTACCGGAACAATCGACGATCCCGATGGCGAGCCGGTGTTGCTGCCAGGTTCCGGCGATCCCGTCCGGATCGACCGGGCAGATATTCGCGTCGACTTTGATGCGGCAAACGGCGATGCGCTCAATGCGCAGCTTAAGGTCCTGGGACTGGACACGGTGGCCGCCAAGGCAGAGCAGTTGGTGCTGGATCTCGACGGCACGCTGCAAGGCAACGTCAACACCGTCGGCACGCTGGATGCACGTGTCACCTTTGATGCAGACGGCCTGGACCTCAGCGATCCTGACACCGCACGAGCCGTCGGTTCCTCACTTCAAGGCAGCATGAATGTCGACCTGATCAAGGATCAGCCGTTTCGCCTGAGCGATATCGCGCTTTCCGGGGCCGACTGGGCGTTGAGCGGCGACGTCGAGGTCGACACCGAGACCGGGGTCACCTTCCAGACCGACCTGAACGCCAGTGACCTGTCCGCCTTTGCAGGTTTGGCAGGCGTTGCCCTTGAGGGCGGAGGCTCTGTCGGGGCGTCGGGCACTGCGTCTCTGGGCGGTTTCTTTGACATCCAGATCGACGGCGAAACCGAAGACCTTGCCATCGGTATTGCCGAGGTCGACACATTGCTGGCCGGGACGACGGCGCTGGATGTGGCCGCGCGGCGGACCGAAGAAGGCACTTTTCTGGACAAGCTCGAGCTGCGCAATCCAGCGCTGTCTGCGACCGGAACGGCAACCCTCAAAAGCGACGGATCGCGCGCCCAGTTCGATGCACAACTGACCGATGTCGGAATGATCTCCGAAGATATCTCTGGCCCCCTGACGATTGACGCTACAGCCGCGCAGGATGACGGCATCTGGACGATCCAGTCCTCACTGAGCGGACCTTTGGATGCCACAGCGGATGTGCTGGCCGTTTTGGAACCGGATCGCGCAAATGTGGATCTGACTGCCAGCCTCGCCGATATATCCGCAGTCGTTCCCCAGATCACAGGTGCCACGCAGATCACTGCAAACGCGGTGCAGTCGGCAGGAGTCTGGGATTTCGAGGCATCCGTGGATGGCCCACTGGATGCCGCGGTACGGCTGGATGGCCAATACGCGCAAGACAAGCTTGCCGCGGATTACAGCCTGAACGTTCCCGATATTTCCCCGCTCGTGCCGCAGGTCTCCGGCCCGCTCGGCGTTTCGGGCAAGGTTGCCCAGTTGGATGCGGGTTGGAAGGTCGATGCCGATATTACCGGCCCCTACAGCAGCACAGGCGACGTGGCGCTCCTGCTCGACGCGGCAAGCAAGCTGTCGGTTGACTATAACGTCAATCTGCCGGACCTGTCGCCGATCGTGCCGCAGGTTTCTGGCCCGCTTGGCGCCACGGGCCAGGTTCTGCAACTGGCGAGCGGCTGGCAGGTCGATGCCGACATCACCGGCCCCTATAGCAGCACGGCCGACATCGCGCTGATCCTTGACGCAGCGAACACGATTGCCGTGGACTACAGCCTGAATGTCCCCGACCTCTCTCCGATTGTACCTCAGGTTTCAGGCCCTCTTGGCGTCTCCGGCAAGGTCTTGCAGGTCGCGACCGGCTGGCAGGTCGATGCGGATATCGCAGGCCCTTACAGCAGCACGGGTGATGTGAATGTGACCGTCGATGCGCAGAACACCGTATCGTTGGACTACCGGCTTGATGTGCCAGATCTGTCGCCGCTCGTACCGCAGGTCTCTGGCCCGCTTGGCGTGGGTGGGACGGTGGAGCAGGTCGCCAACGGATGGCAGGTCGCTGCCGATATCACCGGACCAAACCAGAGCACGGGCGACATCGACGCAAAGCTCGAAAACGGCCTCGTGGGTGCAACCTACAGCTTTAACTTGCCAAACCTCGGCAGCATCATACCACAGGCACCGGGCGGGGCAGCGGTACAAGGAACCGTCCAGCAGACAGCCAGTGGATTTGACGTTAATGCCAATATCGATGGACCTTCCGGCACACAGGGTGTGATCGCCGGCAATGTCGGCACAGACGGTCTGCTTGACCTTGCGGTCAACGTGCAAGCCCAGCTTGGCCTGATCAACCCGTTTATCCAGCCACGTTCAATAATCGGCACGGCGCGTGCGGATCTGACGGTTCAGGGTCCCCCGGCGCTGACATCGGTCCGCGGGACAGTTACGGTGAATGACGCAAGAGTGGCAACGCCCAACCTGCCGATCTCATTCAACGACGTCAGCGGCACGGTTAATCTCACCGGGTCTCAAGCAGTCCTGTCGGTGCGCGCGGGCGCGACCGAAGGTGGCGCGATCCTGATTGATGGGCCGATCGGATTGGACAGTTCCTTTGCTTCAAATCTGGCCATCACGCTGGACAATCTCACCGTCACCGACTCGCAGTTGTACACCACCGCCCTTGACGGTGATATCACCGTCAGCGGACCTCTGCTGAACGGGGCGCGGATCGGCGGCACGATCAATGTGGGCGAAACGAATGTTCAAGTGCCATCGGGCAGCCTGTCAAGCTCGGGACCAATACCGGACATCACCCATATCGGGGCTACGCGCCCCGTAATGCGCACGCAAAAGTTTGCCGGTCTGATCAGGCCGCCTGAAACGAGCAGGGCACCCGGCCCAGTCTTTCCCATTGACATCACCGTCAATGCCCCGTCCCGGATTTTCGTCCGCGGGCGCGGGCTCGATGCTGAACTCGGAGGCAATCTGCGTCTGACCGGGACGACATCCGACCTGATTTCGACCGGACAGTTCAACCTGATCCGGGGCCGGATGGACGTGCTGACGGAACGTTTCAACCTGACCGAAGGATCGATCAGTCTGCAAGGGCGCTTTGAGATCTTCATGCTTTTCGTGGCAGAGACCGACACCGCTACCGGCACCGCGACGATCACGCTCAGCGGGCCGGCAGACAATCCAGAAGTGCGGTTTGCATCAAACCCCGAAGCGCCCGAAGACGAAGTGCTTGCGCAGATCTTCTTTGGCCGAAGTGTGAGCGAATTGTCCGCATTTCAAGCCTTGCAGCTTGCCAGTGCCATCGCCGTCCTCGCAGGACGCGGTGGCGAAGGAATTCTGTCGCGGCTGCGCGGATCCGTCGGCCTCGATGATCTCGATCTTACCACTGACGAAGACGGTGCAACAAATCTCCGGGCGGGAAAATACCTCACGGACAACATCTACTCCGACGTGGTGGTCGGCGGGGCAGATGGCCCGGAAGTGTCGCTCAATATTGATCTCACGCCAAAGATCACCGTGTATGGAAGCTTCGAGACAGAGACCAGCAACTCCAGCATCGGGATTGCGATCAGAAACGACTACTGATCTTCGCGTCAGCACACCAAACGCAACCGATCTGACGCGGACCTTCGGTGCTGTATTCGGGTTTTGACACGGCGTTTTTACGTGCTACATAGAAAATGTATCCAAGGGGATACATTTTTTAAGGCTCAGTATGTCAGATCCCGAAATGAACCAGGGCGAGGTTGCTTATATCCGCCTGCTCACCGCCATTCGCAGCGGCGATTTCAAACCAGGAGACAGGTTGCGGGAAACCGACGTCGCCACACGCCTGTCGCTGTCGCGCACCCCTGTGCGCGAAGCGTTGCGCCGGTTGGAGGCCGATGGCATCGTCGAGCACCGTCCCCGTCTGGGTGCCGTCATCCGACAACTCAGTCACACCGAACTTGTCGAACTCTACGAAATGCGATCGGTTCTGGAGAGGACCGCCGCCGAAATGGCCGCCAAACATGCGGCCTCCGCCGAAATCCACGCATTGGATGACCTCAATTGTGCCATTGCCGAGAGCGCACCGGCACAGGCCGCAGCACTCAATCAGGACTTTCATCGCGGGATCTATCATGCCACCCGAAACCGATTTCTGCTCGATGCGGCCCGCGCTCTTAACAATGCGCTGATGCTCCTTGGGCCGACCACTCTGGATGATCCCGAACGGATCAAGGTGGTCACATCGCAGCATCAGGACATTATCGATGCCATCGCGAAGGGTGACGTGGCGGCGGCAGGGTCTGCGGCGACAGTGCATCTTGAGACCTCTTTGCGGCATCGGCTCAAGGTGCTTGGGCGATGATCTCCCTCGTGCTGACCTTCGCAATTGCCTTCGCGGGCGTCGCCATTTTCGAGGCTTTCGCCTTGCCGTTGCCATGGTTGCTTGGCCCAATCTCAGCCTGTCTGTGCGCGGCACTGGTGGGTTTCAGAATGCGCGGTATCAAACCGCTGAACGAGGGCATGCGCACCATTCTGGGCGTCGCCGTCGGCGCCACATTCACGCCTCCGTTGCTGTTGGCGATGACCGGGATGTGGCCGACCTTGATGCTGATCCCCGTCATGGTCGTGTGCATCGGACTGGTCGGCGTCCCCTACTTTCAACGGCTCTGGGGATATGACTTCGCCACCAGCTACTACTCGGCAATGCCCGGCGGGCTACAGGATATGCTGATCTTTGGCGAAGAGGCGGGCGGCAACCCGCGCAGCCTGTCTCTGATCCATGCCACGCGCGTGCTGGTCATTGTCGTGGCGTTGCCGTTTATCCTACAGGGGTTCTGGAACGCGGATTTGAGCAACCCGCCCGGCGCGCCGGCCAATTCCATCGCGCCAAGTCAAATGTTGCTCATGATCGCCTGTGCGCTTGTGGGCTGGCAAGGTGCCAAGGCCATCGGCATGTTTGGTGCATCGATCCTCGGCCCGTTGATCGTTGCGGCCGCCTGTGCGCTGGCGGGCCTGCTCCACCACCGGCCTCCGGCCGAGGCGATCTGGGCGGCGCAGTTCTTTATCGGCATGGGCGTCGGCGTGAAATACACTGGCATCACCATGGCCGAAGTGCGCCGCGATATGGCCGCAGGCCTGGGCTTTTGCGTCATTCTGATCATCTTGACCCTGATATTCGTCGAGGCCGTCTACATCCTTGAACTTGCACCCGGCATGGAGGCCCTTTTGGCCTTTGCCCCTGGCGGACAGGCCGAGCTTACTGTGCTTGCGCTGATCGTGGGGGCCGACGTCGCCTTTGTCATTGCCCACCACGTCTTGCGGATATTCGTGGTGATCCTCGGCGCACCGCTTTTTGCGCGCCTTTTCAGACAACCTCAGGGTTGATCACGTGGATCGGGGCGCCTTGCGCATATGCGTTGACCTGATCGAAAATGTCCGAGAATTGCAGATCGAATTCATCCTCCGTCACATAGCCGATATGTGGCGTGGCCAGCACGTTGGGATGCGTCGCCAGAATGTTGTCCGTGTCGGTCATCGGCTCTTTATCGAACACGTCGACCGCGGCAAATATCCGGTCGCGGGCGATCTCGGCCTCAAGGGCCCCCGCCGCGATCAGGCCAGAGCGCGACGTGTTCACCAAAAGGCTGCGCGGCTGCATGGTCGCCAGATCGTCGGCGGTGATGATGCCGCGCGTTTCAGGTTTCAATCGGACATGCAGACTGACAATGTCTGAACTGGCAAAGAACGCCGCCCGGCTGGACGGAACATGGGCGCCGTCGGCCTGCGCGCGGGCGCGCCCGGCTTCGGACCCCCACCACTGCACATGCAACCCCATCGCCGCCGCATATCCCGCAACGGCGCCGGCAATGCGACCATAGCCGTAAAGCCCCAGCGTACGCCCCCTGAGCGTGCGCCCGACCCCCATCTGCCACGTGCCGGCCCTGAGCGAGGCGGACTGCTGCGGGATCTGACGGTACTGCGCCAAGATCAGCGCCAGCGTCATCTCGGCCGCCGCATAGGACGGGCTTCCACCGTGCATGTCCGAACAGAGCATGATGCCGTTGCGCGTACAGCTTGGCACATCAATATGTGGATACACGCTGCGCTGGCTGATCAGCTTGAGGTTGGGCAACCGGTCGAGCAATTCCGCGCCGACTTTCGTACGCTCGCGAAACAGCACCAGGCAATCGGCATCCTGCACGCGTGCGGCCAGTTTGGCCGGGTCAGGCTCGTGATCCGTCCAGATGGTCACGTCATGGCCAGCAAGTTTCGCATAGCACGGCAATTCCCGCAGCGTGTCGAACCAATCGTCGAGAATATGAACGTTCATGCCTGCCTCATCTTTTGTTTGTCCCACCCATTGGTCGTCCAAACACTGCCTGACATCGGAAACGAACACCAGCCATCTGGTTACAGGGTCATTCCGTGATCAGTGCTGCCACTTCAGGAGTTTTCCGCCCTATCGCTCCTGAGGCAGGATCGAATGTACTTTGAAGCGGACCGAAAGTGGCTCGGACCAGCGGCTTCGGCCCATCGTCCGGGTGTCCAGGCGTTGCGCGCGCCTTTCATCGGGCCGCCATACAGCTCCTGCTCGGAATGACCGTCTATGAAATCGCAAAATTTGCCGAAATTTACGTCCAGCAATGCAATCGCTCCGGGCCAATCCAGATCACTCTGCCGCGCCCTCACATCAGCATTATAGCGTTTGAGATCATTCCACTTGTACCCTTCAGCGGGAAAGAAAACGGGCGTTCCGGCAAGGCCGTCGGCATACCAGCCCAAGAACAAGTCGACCCAATGGGCGCGATGTGCAATCACATCCTTGATCGACGTATCCTCATCCCGCTTTTCCAGTGCCGCAGCCGCTTCTATCCGTGTCAGAAGGCTTCGGAGCTTTTCATACTCCTTCCGGCTGATCCCGGCCAAATCTTTCTTGTTCGTCGCTGCCATGGCCATCCCGTCCGTTTGGCACAAAATCTAAGTGCGCGTCGGGACAAAGACCTTGTGATACATCAAGCGATGGCGTTTTCTGGACCAATCAGATGATTCAGAGTGCGTAAAGACAGGACCGCGCCTAGCGCATCAGCCGGTGCGAAATATCCGACATCATCGCCTCTTCCTGTTCCGTAGTAAGGTTCAGATCATGTTTGGCATCGATCTCCAGAAAGGCGTGGCCATGCACGAACATGTGCAGCATGTATCCCCGCCGCTCAATCTCTGCCTCCGGAGTGCCCGGCGGCATGACGGCGCGCACCTCGCGCTTGACCACGTCAAAACAGGCGTCCCCTCGCGCCTGTAATTCCGGGTCTTCTTCGTGGCCCTTTGTCAGCCCGAACATCAACCGAAACACGCCCGGTTCACGCCGTGCGAAGGCGGCGTAGCACATGCCCAAGGCCGTGATTGCCGCCATTTCATCGCCTGTCGCGGCCTGCGCGGCGTCGTCCATCTGCTGCCGCATCCGCTCGATTCCCCCCAGCGCAACGGCGCGTACGATCTCGTTTCGATCGTCAAAATGCTTGTAAGGTGCCGCCGAACTGACACCCGCGCGCCGCGCGGCTTCGGAAATTGAAAACCCGTCCGCGCCTTTTTCCTCGACCAAAAGCCGCACAGTTTCAATAAGATGCGCACGCAAATCGCCGTGATGATACGGGGCGCGATCTGTCTGATGTGGTGCCTGCTTCACTTTTTTCGCCTCTTAGCCTTGCCAAAGTAAGTGGTTATTACATATCTCTGAATACAAGAGTAAGCACCACTAACTTTATGATTTTTCACTGCGCCTCACGGAGTCGACGATGACATTACCCCAGCAAGACCCCAACGTCTCGACGCCATTTTGGAAAAAAGCACTGCGTCGTCTGGCCACACTCACAGGAACCGTGGCGGTGATCGCACTGGCCGCCGGCGCCATCTGGCTGGGAAGTACCACGCTTGCCACCCGCGCAGCCGCCGTTGACGCGCCCCCGCCTGCAGCCATCACGACCGTTTCGGCGCTGAGGATCGCACCATCATCGACAGTGGTCACCACGCGCGCCTTTCATGGGCAGGTCGAAGCCGCCCAAACCGTCGATCTCGGGTTCGAGCAGAGCGGTCGCCTGAACGTTCTGAATGTGGACGAAGGCGATCGCGTCACACAGGGGCAGGTGCTGGCCAAGCTGGACACGCGCATATTGATGACGGAACGCGCCCGCCTCAAAGCGTCCCGCGACGCCCTGGAGGCGCAGGCGGAACTGTCGCGCCGTACCAGCGAACGCCAGTCCCAATTGCGCAACCGGGGCTTTGCCTCGGATCAGGCGGTGGACAATGTGGCCCTCGGCCTGACCGCCATCAAGGCGCAGATGGCCGAAGTGGACGCTGCCATCACCCAAGTCGACGTACGCCTGTCACAAACCGACCTGCTGGCCCCCTTTGACGGTGTCATCGGCGCGCGGTTTGTAGATCCCGGTGCCATTGTCAGCCCCGGCACCCCGATCGTGGACGTCCGCAAGGGCACAGCGCCAACCTTTCGCGTTGGCATTGATCCCAAGCTAGCCCCTGTGCTCCAGGACGCCCGGTCGGTTATCACCATTGGCGGAGTGCCATACCCGGCGCAATTCGCAGGATTGCGGTCAGATCTGGATCCGCAGACGCGCACGCGCACCGCTCTGTTTGAGCTGGAAACCGATGATCCGGTCTATCTCGCGGCAGGAACGCTGACGTTGGAAACCACGCAGGACATGGCTGGATACGCCGTTCCCCTGACTGCGCTGCGCGATGGGGTACGAGGGCTCTGGACCGTCATTGTTCTGACACCTGAGAATGAGGACACACTTGTCGCGCAGGCTGCTGCGGTCGAAATCCTCCATATCGAAAACGACATCGCGTATGTGCGCGGCACATTGGACGGCGAAGTCTTGATCCTACCCGATGGCACCCACCGGCTTGTGCCCGGCAGTGTCGTGCGCCTTGCGGATGCCGAATGATGGAGAGCCTCACCTTTCGCCAACCCCGGATCGTCGCACTGGCCCTGCTGGTCATTATCGCGGCGGGTCTGTCCTCCCTGCTGGCCATTGGCCGACAAGAAGATCCAACGATCACCAACCTCTTCGGCACCGTGACCACGGCGGTGCCCGGCGCCGATCCCGCCCGGGTCGAAGCCCTCGTAACGTCCGAGATCGAAGATGTATTGCGCGAAGTGGCAGAGGTCGATGTGATCTCTTCGGCCTCGTCTACGGGCATCTCGATTGTCTCGGTGGAACTGAGCGTGACAATTCCCGACGACCGGATCGAAGAGGTCTGGGCCGAAATCCGGAATGATCTGTCCGCCCTCGCCCCTACCCTGCCCGCCGACGCGCTGGAGCCTGAATTTGACACCGATGGTACGGGGGCATTCGCGGCCATTGCCGCGTTCAGCGCGTCGCCGGACGTGCCCAGCACGATCCTTGGCCGCTATGCGCGGGATCTGGCACAGGATTTGCGCAACATCCCCGGCACCGAATTGGTCGACATGTTCGGCGCGCCAAAGGACGAAGTTCTGGTGACCCTCGATCCGGTCGCAACGGCAGCCTTGGGACTGACGGCTGCCGATATTTCCAACACCATCGCCCAGGCCGACGCCAAGGGCCCTGCGGGGCGGGTGCGCCCGAACGGGTCGGATTTGTTGATATCGGTCGCGGGCGAGGTCGAGGCGCTTGACCGGTTGCGCGAGATCGTGATCCGCCAGTCTGACACCGGCGCCGTCACCTACCTGTCTCAGGTCGCAGAGATCACGCGCGGACCGCAGATGCCATCCTCCGAACTGGCGATCTACAACGGGAAGCCTGCCGTCTTGCTGGGTGCCAAGTTGGAATCCGGCCTTCAGGTGGATGTCTGGGCGGGGTTCGTGCGCGATGTGATCGCAGACTATCAGCGTGATGTGCCGGTTGGGGTCTCACTTGATCTGGCCTTTGATCAAAGCGGCTATACCGCCGACCGGCTGGCCGAAGTTGGCCTGAACATGGCGATCGGCGTCAGTCTTGTGGTGGGCGTGCTGCTTTTGACCCTTGGCTTGCGCTCTGCCTTGATTGTCGCGCTCATCCTGCCTGTTGTGACGCTGGCCACTTTGTTCACGATGAATTTCATCGGCCTCGCGATCCATCAGATGTCCGTGACCGGTTTGATCGTGGCACTGGGCCTGTTGGTGGACGCGGGTATCGTCATGACGGACGAGGTCGGTCAACGGCTCGAACGCGGGCTCAGCCGGATACAGGCGGTGCGCCAGTCGGTCAAACGCCTCTTTGCGCCATTGTTGGCGTCGACCATCACCACGGCCCTGTCCTTCACGCCGCTTATCCTGTTGCCGGGGCCTGCCGGCGATTTCGTCGGCTCCATCGCGATTGCTGTGGTCATCATGCTGGCGTGGTCCTTTGTCGTGGCGATCACGCTGACCCCTGCCGTCGCAGGGCACCTGCTGCCTGCGGGTGGTGTGCGTGGCGGGATTAAAGCCGGTGTTTTGGGGCGCGCCTTCGCCGCCAGCCTGCGGTGGGCGGTGCAAAACCCGGTGCGGTCGATTGCGCTGTCGCTTGTCCTGCCCATCATGGGCTTTCTGAGCCTGCCAACCCTCACGGCACAGTTCTTCCCCGGCGTGGACCGGGATCAGTTTTATATCGAGGTCAATCTGGCTCCCGGCACCGGCATCGCCGCAACGCAGAATGTGGTCGCCCGATTGAACGACCATTTGGGCCAAGACGCGCGGATCACGCAAATGATGTGGGTGGTGGGCCGTTCCGCGCCCGCCTTCTACTACAACATCGTCGGGGATCGTGAAAATGCGCCCGGCCACGCGCAGGCACTACTGACGACCACCTCGCCGCAAGCCACCGAAGCCGTGTTGCGCGAACTTCAGGCGACATTGGCTCAAACCGCGCCCGACGCGGAAATTCTCGTGCGCGGACTGGTGCAGGGACCACCCGTCGCGGCACCGGTCGAATTGCGGATCGTCGGCCCCGACGTAGGCACCCTGCGCACCCTCGGGGACGAAGCTCGCCGGATCGTGGCCAGTACCGACAGCGTCGTCGTGGCCCGCAGCACCATTGGCGGGGGCGCGCCCAAGGCCGTCGTCACCATTGACGAAGCACAGGCCCAGCTGCTCGGCCTCGATCTGGGTCAGATCGCAGGTCAGTTGCAGGCCGGGCTTGAAGGGGTCATAGGCGGCTCCATGGTAGAAGGCGCCGAAGAGTTACCCATACGCGTCCGACTGGGGGATGCGACGCGCAGCTCCATTCAGGCAATTCGCGATCTGCCGATCCTGCGCCCGGATGCCGCCGCACTGGCCGCTGAAGGCCGCTGGCCCGCCCTGCCCTTGTCTGCGATCTCGACCATCGACCTGACACCGGCGGCCAGCACGATCACACGGCGCAACGGCGAACGGGTCAATACCGTCCAAGGCTTTATCCTGCGCGATGTGCTGCCCGAAGAAGCCCTGGGCCAGGTGCGGGCCGCACTGGACGCCGCAGGCTTTGATCTGCCACCGGGCTACAGGCTTGAAGTGGGCGGTGACAGCGATGCGCGCGCCGATACGCTGAGCGATCTTCTGGCCTCGCTTGGCCTGATCGTGACTCTGTCGATTGCGGCCATTGCGCTGACGTTCAACTCGTTCCGGTTGACCGTGGTCACATTGGTTGTCGCAGGCCTGAGTGCAGGGCTGAGCCTGCTCGCGCTCGCGGTATTCCAGTACCCTTTCGGGATCAATGCGATCATCGGGGTCATCGGATCCATCGGGGTGTCAATCAACGCGGCGATCATCATTCTGTCGGGACTGCAAGAGGACGATGCCGCCGCAAGCGGCGACAAGCAGGCGATGGTGGATGTGGTCATGGGATCGAGCCGCCATATCGTATCCACGACGATCACCACGTTCGGAGGGTTCCTGCCGCTGATCCTTGCCGGGGGCGGGTTCTGGCCACCGTTTGCGATGTCGGTCGCGGGAGGCGTGCTGTTATCGACCGTGGTGTCGTTTTACTTCACTCCGCCGCTCTTTGCCCTGATCCACCGCGTGCGCCAACGCACTCCACAAGCAGAGACATCCGATGCGCCGTTCCTGTTGCGCCCCTCCTATCAGCACGCGGCGGAATAATCCCGGGCGGGCGATCGTCCGAAAACAAGGGCCCGCAAGAGGCAGCTTCTGCCAAAGAAGCAAGAAACGGCGTCTTGCTGCGCGGCGTGCTGATCAACGCTCAAAAGACTTTGCGATGGTTTGGGGCCGACCAATCCAACATCCACCAGAATGGTGCCCACTCTCTTGACTTCATGCAGAGATGACGGGACGGTTTGCCGGGGTTCCTTTTCACAAGGGTGGGGCAATGACGGAAATTCTGGTGCGACTGGCGCGCGATGACAAGGATGTCGGCGCGGCGCGCGCACTCTGCCAAGAGTGGCTGGAATGGCATTGGGAAAACTACCCCGCCGATTGGCCGACAGGAGCCGATCATCCGATGGATCCCGAAAGGTTTCAGGCCATCCTTGAGGATCTACCGAAGCTCCATAAACGACCGCGTGGCGGCATCCTCATCGCCTCTGTGGACGGGATCCCTGCCGGATGTGTCATGTACAGCGAAGCAAGTCCGGGTATCGCTGAATTCAATCGAATGTTTGTGAGCACCGCGGGCCGGGGCCATGGGGTTGGGCGTCAAATGCTCGACGCCATGTTTGAACAGATGGTGGCTGATGGATATGAAACCGTGTTCTTCTCATCGGCAACGTTTTTGACCCATGCACGCGCCATGTATGAGAGCGCCGGTTTCGTCTCTATGCCGCAACCCGAGGGGTTCCCGGATGCATGGCGCAACAAAGTCTATTTCATGGAGCGCTCGCTCGTGTAGTCGCACGACATGACGGTTCAGGATTTTGTGCCCGCTCAGCGCTGCGACCATTTGAAATCCAAAAACATACTTGGGTACGGGTGCGCCCTGACCTGGCTTCGATGACGCGGCACGCCACTGTCGATATTGACTTCAAACATGCTGCATTCTTGTTTTATCACCCTTACGCGGAACAAGTTGGCTGTGTTCGCCGTCTACCTGCTTGCCAATCGGCCCGGCATACCCAACACTCCGCGCCAGAACGACAACAGGGAAATCAAAAATGAAAACAACAACACTTCTATCCGCAGCCGTACTTTTGTCGAGCACCGCCCTCGTCAGCGCCGAAACCCTGAATTGGGCGCGCGCAGGCGATGCCCTGACACTTGATCCGCACGCCCAGAACGAAGGGCCCACGCATACGGTCCGCCACCAGATGTACGAACCCCTCATCATTCGGGACACCACGGGCGCATTCGAGCCTGCGCTGGCCACCGAATGGGCTCCCAAGGAAGGCGATCCGAACGTCTGGGTCTTCAAACTGCGCGAGGGCGTAACCTTTCACGGCGGCGAGGCGTTCACCGCCGAGGACGTCGTGTTCAGCTTCGAGCGCGCCAAGCAGCCCAATTCGGACATGAAAGAGCTGATCGGCTCGATCACCGAAGTGCGCGCGGTGGATGATTTCACTATCGAGATGGTCACAGACGGCCCCAACCCGATCCTGCCCAGCAACCTGACGAACCTGTTCATCATGGACAAGGGCTGGGCCGAGGCGAACAACACGACAAACGTGCAGGACTTTGAGGGCGGCGAGATTACCTATGCCACCACCAACGCCAACGGCACGGGGCCCTATGTTCTGACCAGCCGCGAGCCTGACGTGAAAACCGTCATGACAAAAAACGAGAACTACTGGGGCATCGATCAGTTCCCACTGGAAGTGACCGAGATCGTCTATACCCCGATCCAGAACGCCGCGACCCGCGTGGCCGCCCTGCTGTCGGGCGAGGTGAACTTCCTTCAGGACATGCCCGTACAGGATCTTGAACGGGTCAATGCAAGCGAAGGTCTGGTGGTCAAGCAGGCCCCGCAAAACCGCGTGATCTTTTTCGGGATGAACCAGGGCCCGGACGATATCGAGGCCGACAATGTCGACGGCAAGAACCCGTTGGCGGATGTGCGCGTGCGCAAGGCGATGTCGATGGCGATGAACCGCGATGCGATCAAACAGATCGTCATGCGCGGCCAGTCCCAGCCCGCGGGCATGATCGCCCCGCCCTTCGTGAACGGCTGGACCGCCGAGATGGATGCCGAATCCGTGACCGACATCGAAGGTGCCAAGGCGCTGATGGCCGAAGCGGGCTACCCCGACGGGTTCACAATCCGTCTGGACTGCCCCAACGACCGCTACATCAACGACGAGGCGATCTGTCAGGCCGCCGTGGGCATGCTCAGCCAGATCGGCGTGAATGTGAATCTGGACGCCAAGCCCAAGGCGCAGCATTTCCCGCTGATCACCGACGGCAAGACCGACTTCTACATGTTGGGCTGGGGCGTTCCGACCTACGATTCCGAATATGTGTTCAACTTCCTTGTCCATACACGCGAATCGGACATCGGCACGTGGAACGGCACGGGGTTCTCTGATGCCGATCTGGACGCCAAAATCAAATCGCTGGCCTCCAACACCGACCTTGAAGCACGCAACGCCGACATCGCCAGCATCTGGCGGACCGTGCAGGACGAGGCGCTGTATATCCCGCTGCACCACCAGGTTCTGAACTGGGGCATGGGTGAAGGCGTCGGCATCGACGTTGACCCCGAAGACCAGCCCAAGGTCAAATACATGACGATGAACTGATCCCGAACCGATCCTGATCGGGCCGCGGCGGCATTTGCGGCGGCCCGATTGCCTTTCACGAAAACGTCGGGCGCGATACAGCTGATAATTGGTGTATCTCTTGTCGCCTATGACCAAAACTCACCCGAGGACCGCTGCCATGATCCGCGCCACTTTGCTTGCGACCACGCTGCTTGCCGCCCCCGCCTTTGCCGAGGAATTCCGCTGGGCCGAAACCACCGACCCACAAACGATGGACCCGCACGCGGTGAACTCCTCCCCGGTTCTGGGCTTTCTGAACAATGTCTACGAAGGCCTTGTACGTCGGGGCAAAGACATGTCGATTGAGCCTGCACTCGCCACGAGTTGGGAACCGATTGGCGCGGGCGAAGGCTGGCGGTTCACGCTGCGCGAAGGCGTGACGTTCCATGACGGACAGGCGTTCGACGCCCAAGACGTGCTGTTTTCGTACCAACGTGCCAGTGACGAATCCTCCGACACGCGCAGCTGGTTTGCGCCCGTCTCTGATGTGGTCGTGGTGGACGATTACACCGTTGATATCATGACCACCGCGCCCAATCCGATCTTTCCCGACAGCATCGCCAACTGGATGATGATGGACAGTGGCTGGGCCGCAGACAATAACGCCACCCTGCCCGACAAGGAGTCCGGCAACTACGCGACGCTCAACACCAACGGCACCGGCGCCTTCCGCGTTACCGCCCGAGAGCCGGGCCTGCGCACCCTGCTTGAGCCCTTTGAAGGCTGGTGGGACACGGCCGAGCATAACATCACCCGCGCCGAACTGACCCCGATCCAGAACCCGGCCACCGCCGTTGCCGCCCTGCTGTCGGGTGACGTCGACCTGATCAATCCGGTGCCGATACAGGATGCCGCCCGACTAGCGGGCAATGATGCGGTCAAGGTCATTCAGGGGATCGAGGCGCGCGTGATCATGCTGGGCTTCCCGCATGAGGCCGACGCGCTGAAATATTCCGCCGAAACTACCGATGCGAACCCCTTTGCAGATGCGCGCGTGCGCCAAGCCGTCGCCCATGCGGTCAACGTGCCCGCCATCCTGCAAACGATCATGCGCGGCAATGCCGAACCCGCGAGCCAGTTGGTCAGCCCCGCCATGCGCGGTTTTTCCGCGGCCCTTGCGGATCGTCCCGCCTATGATGTCGAAGCGGCCAAGGCGCTGCTGGCCGAGGCAGGGTATGCAGATGGCTTTTCCTTTGGCCTCAAATGCCCCAACGACAGGTACCTCAACGACGAAGCCGTCTGTCAGGCGATCACGGGCATGCTGGCGCAAGTCGGGATCACGGCGGTGCTCGATGCCATGCCGGTGCAGAACTACTGGCCCGAACTGCGCGCCGACAACTACGACATGTACCTTCTGGGCTGGTCGCCCGGCACCTTCGACGCCGAGCACCCGATCCGCTTTCTGGCGGCCACACCCAACGAGGAACAAAAGCTGGGCAGCTGGAACTTCGGCGGCTATTCGAACGCCCGTGTCGATGAATTGCTGCCCATGATCCAATCCGAGATCGACGACACCGAACGTCAGGCGATGCTGGACGAAGTCACCCGGATCCTGCAAGACGAAGTTGCCTATGTGCCCATGTACGTGCAGCCGCTCGTGTGGGGCGCCAAGTCAAACGTCGATCTGACGCAACGCCCGGATAACTTCTTCATCCTGCGCTGGGTCACCGTCAACTAAGCCTGTAAGGCGGATTTCAATCCGCCCTGCACCCTTGGGGAACCGCCACAATGCTCGCATATGTCATCCAACGCGTTGCGCAATCCGCCCTCGTCCTGCTGGTCGTGGGGCTGGTTGCCTTCTCCATGTTCCGCTTTGTGGGCGATCCGATCGACAACATGCTCGGTCAGGAACGCACACAGGCCGATATCGATCGGTTGCGCGTGGTCCTCGGTCTCGATCAGCCCTTTGTGGTGCAATATTACAAGTTCCTCGAAAGTGCCGTACAAGGCAATTTCGGCGTCAGCTATCGCCAGGGTCGCCCTGTGTCGGAGATCCTGATGGAGCGCGCGCCGGCCACACTGGAACTGGCGGCGGTCAGCGGGTTTCTCGCCATCTCGCTCGGGATCGCTCTGGGCGTGTTTACCGCCATCCGGCGCAACGGGTTTGCAGCCAATGCGATCATGTCGGTGTCCCTCATCGGCGTATCCCTTCCCACATTTCTGATCGGGATATTATTGATCTACCTGTTCTCGGTCGAACTGGGCTGGCTGCCCAGTTTCGGACGGGGGGAGACCGTTAAAATAGGCGGCTGGTCCACCGGGTTCCTCACGGAATCCGGTCTCAAGGCGCTGATCCTGCCCTCCATCACTCTGGGCCTCTATCAGATGACGCTGATCATGCGACTGGTGCGTTCCGAAATGCTGGAAGTCCTGCGCCAGGACTACATCCGCTTTGCCCGCGCCCGTGGGCTGAAAGAACGCGCCGTCAACTTTCACCATGCTCTGAAAAACACGCTGGTGCCGGTGATCACTGTCACCGGTCTGCAACTGGGCAGCATCATCGCCTTTGCAATCATCACCGAAACCGTCTTCCAGTGGCCGGGCGTCGGGCTGCTCTTTATCAACGCGATCCAGTTCGTCGATATCCCGGTAATGGCCGCCTATCTGATGCTGATTTCCGTAATGTTCGTGGGCATCAACCTGATTGTTGACCTGCTTTATTTCGCTATTGATCCGCGCCTGCGCGCCGACCGGACAGGAGGACACTGATGGCCGATACATCCTTGCCGGAGGTACCCGTCAAAGACCCCTCCCGCTTGCAGCTCGCACTGCAAAGCGACTTTTTCTACCAGTTCAAACGCTCACCCGTCGCCGTGGTCAGTTTCGTCGTCGTTTCGATCCTGATCCTCAGTGCCATCTTCGCGCCGCTGATCGCGCCCCATGATCCGTTTGACCCCAGTTCGCTCAACCTGATGAACGGGTTTTCCGCACCGATGACGCCGAATGCCTTTACCGGCGAAACGTTCTGGCTGGGCACGGACGATCAGGGCCGCGATGTGTTTTCCACCATCCTGTACGGCATGCGGATATCGCTGTTTGTGGGTGCGGCGGCTGTCGCCTTTGCCATGGTCCTGGGGATAACGCTGGGCTTGCTGGCAGGCTATGTGGGCGGCTGGACCGAGACGATCATCATGCGCGTGGCCGACGTGCAACTGACCTTCCCTGCGATCCTCGTGGCGATGTTGATCTTTGGCATTGCCAAGGGGGTTACCCCGGTCGAATACCGCGACCAGATGGCAATCTGGGTCCTGATCATCGCGATTGGCCTGTCGGACTGGGTGCAATTCGCCCGCGTCGTGCGCGGTGCCACATTGGTGGAAAAGAACAAGGAATACGTGCAAGCCGCCCGTCTGATTGGCCGCACCAGCCCCGCCATCATGCTGCGCCACATCCTGCCCAACGTGCTGAGCCCTGTTCTGGTGATCGCGACCATTTCACTGGCGCTTGCGATCATCGCCGAAGCGACGCTCAGTTTCCTCGGTGTCGGCGCACCGCCCACCCAACCCTCGCTGGGCACCCTCATCCGCATCGGCCAAGGCTTCCTCTTTTCCGGCGAATGGTGGATTTTGCTCTTTCCGGCCGTCACCCTGCTGACGTTGGCGCTGGGTGTGAACCTGCTGGGCGACTGGCTGCGCGACGCGCTGAACCCGAGGCTGCGGTGATGGCGTGCTATATCGCTGAATGTCGCGCTCCACGAGATGTGGGCGACGATGCGATGACGGGCATCGGATGTCTGGCATGCGCGCCCCACGATTGTAAGATTTGAACATGACAAAACCCATCCTCTCCATCCGCGACCTCACCGTCGAAATTCCCACGCGCCACGGCATTCTGCGCCCAGTCGACGGGGTGTCCTACGACATCACCGCAGGTGAAATCCTCGGCGTTGTGGGTGAATCGGGCGCGGGCAAGTCCATGGCGGGCAACGCTGTCATTGGCCTGCTCAGCCCCCCGGCCCATATCTCCAAGGGCGAAATTCATGTGAACGGCAGGCGCGTTGATCAACTTCAGGGCGACGCCATGCGCAAGCTGCGCGGCAAAGAGATCGGGATGGTGTTTCAGGACCCCCTGACCTCGCTCAACCCACTGCTCAGGATCGGAGACCAGTTGACCGAGACGATGCTGGCGCATCTCGACATCTCGCGCGCCGAGGCGGATAAACGCGCCGTGGCAGCCTTGGAGGAGGTTGGCATCCCCGGAGCTGCCGAGCGTGTCGGCAGCTATCCTCACGAATTTTCGGGCGGGATGCGACAGCGGGTGGTAATCGCGCTGGCCCTTTGTGCCGAACCCAGCCTGATCATCGCAGATGAGCCGACCACGGCCCTTGATGTTTCCGTTCAGGCGCAAATCATTGCGCTGCTCAAAAGGCTCTGCCGGGATCGGGGCACAGCCGTGATGCTGATCACCCACGACATGGGCGTGATTGCCGAAGCCGCCGACCGCGTGGCCGTGATGTATGCAGGCAAGCTGGCAGAGCTTGGGCCAGTGCGCGACGTGCTGACTGCCCCGCTGCACCCTTATACCGACGGGCTCATGGGTTCGACCCCACTGGCCTCGCGTGGCAAGGCGCGGCTGCACCAGATCCCCGGTGCGATGCCCCGGTTGGATGCGCTGCCTCCGGGCTGCGCCTTCAGCCCGCGCTGCCCCAAAGTACAGGCCGTGTGTCGTCAGGACCCGGGCCCACATATCGAAGACGGCGCAGGCCGCGCCGCCTGTTTCTTCCCCCTGTCCCGCGAAGAGGTTGCGTGATGGCGCTTGTCTCTGTCCGTCACCTCACCCGGATCTTTGACGTGTCAAAGCCATGGCTGAACCGCGTGATCGAACGCAAACCCAAGGCGCTTTTGACCGCCGTTTCCGACGTCTCGTTCGAGATTGAGGAGAAGACGGTCTACGCGCTTGTGGGCGAGTCCGGATCGGGCAAATCGACCATCGGCAAGATGCTGGTTGGCTTGCTGAGCCCATCGACAGGCGCCGTCGAGATCAGGGGCGTTGATCTGACCCGCGAAACAGATGCGCAAAAAGTCGACGACGTACGCGCCGATATCCAGATGATCTTTCAGGATCCGTTCGCCTCGCTCAACCCGCGCTGGCGTGTGCGTGATATCATCGTGGAGCCAGTCGCCGCGCGGGGCGGAGAAACGACCGGGATGGCCGAAAAGCTGCTGGAACAGGTTGGCCTCTCTGCCCGCGATGCAGGCAAGTTCCCCCATGAATTCTCGGGTGGACAGCGGCAACGCATTTGTATCGCCCGCGCTTTGGCATCTGAACCCAAGCTGATCGTCTGTGACGAACCGACCAGCGCACTGGACGTCTCGGTGCAGGCGCAGGTGCTGAACCTGATGAGTGATCTGAAGGACGAGTTTGGCCTCACCTATCTGTTCATCAGCCACGATTTGACGGTGGTGCAGCACATGGCCGACCGGATTGGAGTGCTCTATTTGGGGCGTTTGGTCGAAGAAGCGGACCCAGATGCGCTTTTTGACGATCCCAAACACCCCTACACCCAGATGTTGCTGGCCGCCGCCCCGCAACTGGGGGCCTTTGGCCGCGACGTGCCGCCTCCGACAGGCGAAATCCCCGATCCGATCAATCCACCGCCCGGATGTGCGTACAATCCCCGCTGTCCTCTGGCGACCGATCTGTGCCGCACCACCCGACCGGAATTGCGTGCCGTGCGCGGCGCACGGGTGGCGTGCCATTTCGCCGAGTAGGATAGTGACACTCCGTTTCGGGTCTGGACACGGCAGCGTTAGTCTTGCTCTATGTCACAAACATGGACAAAGTCCGTGTACCGCCTCTCTGTGTAACCCAATACCCAAATCGGACGGATCAACCACGCGCGTACATTCGGAACAAGAGCAAAAGACCGCCGTGTGCGCAGCACAGCCAACTTCAAGATATCGTACAGGCAATGCTCTGGACACGAAATGCCAGCAGGAGTTTTAATAATGTCATTCAGAATAACCCTATTGTCTGCCGCATCCATCATGGCTTGCGCGATCGTGCCGACGGGCTCTTACGCGGCGGAAACGACCGACCTTCCCGCCGCATTGTTGTGTTCGGTCGGGGACCGGACAACCTTTATCTATCTTTCAAGGATCCAACCTGACGGGTCCGCCGAATACTCCGGTCTCAATGGTGGGGTGGCACTGGTCGACGCAACAGGCGTTGTTGAGCCCGCCGAGACCATGATCCAGGGAGATTGCGTCGGGAAAACCATCGAGGACTTGCGTGCGGCAGGCAAAACCCGTGAGTTTGCATCGCAATAGCGCGCCGCCACTCTTCCGCGGGTGATCGATTTATTGAATGCAGGCGGCAGCGCTGCTGGAAATTTCCCGACAGTGCGCCTGAACTCTACATCTTGCGGGATCTCAGCTCGACGCATTCTCCCTGCGCCACGTTATCAATCTCGGCAAAGAGCGCCCTGAGGTCGAGCGTGCTTTCCACTTCGATCTTGTCGAAATTCGCCCCCAGCCAGCGGTCTGCATGTTCTCGGCCCAAATCGCGCAGGTGGATCAGAAAAGCCCATTCCGAATTCACTTTCGATGATGCATCCAGTGCCAGCATGTCATTGCATCCATCGATCATGTGCATGTTCATCACACGGTATTCGTCCTCTGTCAGGGCGCCTTCCTCGATCAGACGGTGGATCAGGTCGATCGTCCTGAGATCCCGGAACAAGGAGGCGTTGAAGGTGATCTCTCCCAGTCGGTTCTGGATATCACGCGCCGAGCGTGGTGTGCCGGGCCGCTCCAGCGGGTTGATCTGAACAATGACGATATCCGAGGACGGCGAGTGATCGATGAACGGAAAGAGCACCGGATTACCCATATAGCCGCCGTCCCAATAGGGCACGCCGTCAATTTCGACCGCTTTGAACATGCTGGGCAGGCAGGCGGAGGCCATCACCACATCCAGCGTCAGGTCTTCGCGGCGAAACACCCGCGCACGGCCCGTTTCAACATTGGTGGCCGCGATGAAAAGCCCCAGATCGACGCAGTTCCGTACCTTTTCAAAATCAATGAAATCGTCGACCACATCGCGCAGCGGATTCAGGTCAAGCGGGTTCAGATCGTACGGGGACGCCATCCGGCTCATGATGTCCATCATCGCATAACCCGGTGATCTGTCGAGCGACCACGTTCCGAGCATCACATCGAGCGGGGTCCGTTTGATCGGGCTGGACTGACCGGCCCGGCTGACGGCGCGCCAGAACGCGTCCAGCGCCTCGCGCGCCCCTTGGGCCCCATCGTCATACATCCCCTGCGCGGCCACCACGGCGTTCATCGCCCCCGCGGAGGTACCGCTGATTGCCTCGATCCACAGCTTGTCTTCTTCGAACAAGCGGTCGAGCACGCCCCATGTGAACGCCCCGTGCGAGCCGCCCCCTTGAAGGGCAAGGTTGATCGATTTCTCATGCCGCTGAGCGCGACCGCTTGTCCTGGACATGGTCTGTCCTCCTCTGGGCGCGCAATGCTTTACCACCGTTATGCGCGGACAGTGGGTCGATTATCAACGATTTGATTTACAATCACGGGCCAAGTGCCCTGTGACGCCTGTTTAGGGTGCAGGATGCAGTTCGAAATATGCCTCATACACCGATCACATTTGCAGACCGAAGCGCCTGGCAGCTAGTCCATACGGCTGGCGATCACACCAACGCATGGCCTGATCGCGCCCTTGGTTTACATGGGGATGTCGCGCACGGGTCCGGTATCAAGACGATAGATGTGATCGGCCATTGCCCGGTCGAAATACGTTCGCACCAGCGGATCGTGGCCCGGCACGATCAATGCAGGCGCGCTGGCCAGGTTCCGCAATGTTTCGAATCCGTCGAGCATATCCTGCAAATCCACCACAATAGGGAACGGTTTGCGGGCCACGAAGTTTTCGTAATAATGCGCCGCGTCCGAGGCGAGCACCATCCAGCCCGCCTGCGTGCGCACCCGCACCGCCTGCAAGCCGCGACTGTGGCCCCCGATGCAATGCACCGTCAGCCCATCGGCAATCTGTGCATCACCGTCGTGAAAGATGACCTTGCCGGAATAAAGCCGCTTGATCGCCTCGCAGATGTGGCCCGCAGTAAACGGCATCCGCAACGTGTCATGGCACATGCATGGCCCCGTGGCATAGGCCATCTCGGCCGCCTGCAGATGCAGGGCTGCATTGGGAAAAAGGTGCAACCCGCCCGCATGGTCATAATGCAGGTGCGTCACGATGATCTCGGTCACGTCTTCAGGCGACAGGTCAAAGGGTTTCAGTGCCTCCACCGGATCAAGGCGGATCGGCCTGCCGCGCGCGCGCCCCTCCTGCGCATCATAGCCGGTGTCCACCAGGATCACCCGGCCCGGCCCCCGGATCAGCCACATGAAATAGTCCATGGCGTGCGGGGCATCGTGATTGTCGTCAAAGATAAAGCTGTCGCGCCGGGTCCGGGCATCCCGGTCGGCGTATTTGATTGCATAGACTTCCCAGTCGCTCATCTGTCGACTTGGGCAAACGTGCGCAATGTCTTGTCCGCCACCAGATCGGCGACCTTGGGGCCGGTGGCTTTGTAATGCGGCATGGTTTGGTGAGCTTCAAAAGCGGCCAGATCGTCGTACAACTCATACAGGAAAACCGTGTTCGGCTGTTCTGGATCGGTGCAGACATCGAATTGGCGGCAGCCCGGCTCATCCCGCACCGAGCACCGGGCATTGTTCAGGATATGGGTCATGAAATCATCCATTTTGCCCGGTTTGATGTCAAAAACAACGGTCACGGCATAAGGCATCTTTGGTCTCTCCCTTGGGCCCTGCGCACCGATACGGAGACAGGGAATTTACAAACGTATCCATTAACGTATACATAAACAGATACGGAAAGCGAGTCGCTTTGACGTACATTACGGCCAAAGGAGGCCTTCGCCATGCAAAATTCATTTGAAATCGCAGTCTTCCAAGGCGACGGGATCGGGCCGGAGATCATGTCCCCCACCCTCGAAATCCTGCGCGACATGGCGGCTGCGGGTGGGTATGGGCTGAATTTCGTCGATGCACCTGCCGGTGCCGCACATTACGCGCAAACCGGAGAAAGCTTTCCCGCCGCCTCGATGGACGCCGCCCGCAGCGCTGACGCCATATTGCTGTCGGCGATGGGGCTACCGGATGTGCGCTATCCCGATGGTACCGAAATTTCACCACAGATTGACCTGCGCAAGGCGCTGACCTTGTTCGCAGGCGTCCGGCCCGTCACCGTGCGCCCCGGCCAGCCCACGCCGCTGGCCTTGGCCGGGGGGCAATCCATCGACTTTGTCCTGATCCGCGAAAGTACCGAAGGGTTGTTCTATACCCAAGGCTGCGGCGAGGTCGAGGCGGATGAGGCGCGCGAAACCCTGCGCATCACCCGCGCAATTTCCGAACCGCTGTTTCGCTTTGCCTTCGATCTGGCCAAGGCGCGTCAAACCTCCGGGCGCAGCCCCGGCAAGGTCACCTGTGTCGACAAGGCCAACGTGTTCCGCGCCTTTGCCTTTTTCCGCGAGATGTTCGACGCCGAAGCCGCCAGGCATCCTGAGATCGAGGCCACCCACGCCTATGTGGACGCCACCGCCCTGTGGATGGTGGAAAAGCCTTGGGAATTTGACGTGATGGTGACCGAGAACATGTTTGGCGACATTCTGTCCGATCTGGGCGCTGGGTTGATGGGCGGGCTTGGCCTCGCCCCGTCCGCAGATATCGGCCACGATCATGCGGTGTTCCAACCCTGCCATGGCTCGGCCCCCGATATTGCGGGCAAGGGCGTGGCAAATCCGATGGCGATGATCCTGTCGGCCGCAATGATGCTGGACTGGCTGGGTGACAAACATGACGTCGCGCAAATGAAGGCGGATGGCAACAGGCTGCGGGCCGCTGTGGACGCGGTTGTGGCGAAAGGCCAGACGCTGACCCGTGATCTGGGCGGGACGGCCAGCACTGCCGAGGTGGCTGCATCCATCCGGGCCGCATTGGCATGACGGTTCGTGTCGCCTGCGTCGGGGCCGGGTATTTCAGCCAGTTCCACTATGGCAGTTGGGCGCGGATGGGTGACGTGGCACTTGTGGGCGCCTGCGACACCGATCTCGCCCGCGCAAAGGCGACGGGCTTGCCTGCTTATGGCGACCTTCGGACCATGCTGACCGAAACACAGCCCGACCTGCTGGATATCATCCTCCCGCCGCCGGCCCACGCCGCTACGATCCGAACCGCTCTGGCTGCGGGCCTGAAGTGGATCATCTGTCAAAAGCCCTTTTGCATGGATTTGGAGGAAGCCCGGCAAATCGTGGCTGAAGCGCAAGCTGCCGAGGCCACCCTGATCGTGCACGAAAACTTTCGCTTTCAACCGTGGTACCGCACCCTCAAATCCGAACTGGACGCAGGGCGTATTGGTGAGGTCCTGAATGCCACCTTTCGGTTGCGGCCCGGCGATGGGCAAGGCCCGCGCGCCTATCTGGACCGGCAGCCGTACTTTCAGCAAATGCCCCGGTTTTTGATACATGAAACGGCCGTACACTGGATCGATACATTCCGGTTTCTCTTTGGTCCGGCACAGGCGGTCTATGCGGATCTGCGGCGCATCAATCCAGCCATCGCGGGTGAGGACGCAGGCCACGTGATCTTTGATCACGGCCCGGTGCGGGCGCTTTTCGATGGCAACCGACATCTGGATCATGTGGCCGACAATCTGCGGCGCACCATGGGCGAGGCCCAGATCGAAGGGACCGAAGGCGTGTTGACCCTCTACGGCGACGGGGCGGTGACGCGGCGGGGGTTTGGCGAGAGCGCCGAGACTCAAATCCTGTCCCCCGACACATGGGACGGGTTCGGCGGTGATTGCGTTCACGCCCTGCAATCGCATGTGATTGCAGCCATGGAAAATGGCACAGCGCTCGAAAATGAAGCACATGCCTATCTGGATGTCATTGCCATCAAGGATGCGATCTATGCGTCGGCCAGCGAGGGGCGCAAAATCGCCGTGGGGAGATCATGATGGAACAGGCCATTTCAAGCGTTGACCGTGCCACATCGGAGCTGCGTCAGATGATCTTTTCCGGTGAATTGGCCCCCGGCTCGGACCATCTGGAGACGGAACTGGCGGAACGGCTTGGCATGTCACGCACGCCGGTACGTGAAGCGGCGCTGACATTGCGCGCGCAGGGGCTGGTCGAATTGCGACCACGGCGCGGACTTCGGATCGCCCCGGTGTCGGCGCAAGACATGCGCGATATTTACGACATCCTGACCGAGCTCGAGAGCCTCGCAGCCGCCCGCGCTGCCGAAGCCAGGTATTCGCGCGCGGACCTTGCCACTTTGGCGTCGACGATCAATGACATGGATACAGCACTGGCCAACGATGATTTGCGCGCCTGGGCGCAGGCAGACGACCGGTTTCACCGCGAACTGGTGCGGTTGGGCCGCAATGCCCGGCTGTCGATGATCGTCTCCGTGATGCGCGATCAGGTGCGGCGGGCGCGCTCCACGACGCTCTTCATGCGCCCCAAACCGGTCCAGTCCAACGACGATCACAGGGCGGTCTACCAAGCGATCGCGGCCGGTGATGCGAAAACGGCGCACGATATCCATCACACACATCGGAGGCAGGCCCGCGATATGCTGGTCGCGCTTTTGGAAAAGCATCAGCTTCACGGGCTCTGACACCCCTTGCGAAGCGCTCGAAAATGCCGTTGGCTTTCCCTATGACTCAAAAGCACATTCTGGTGGCCGGTGCGGGCATCGTCGGCATTTCCTGCGCGATCTGGTTGCAGCGGGCGGGCCATAAGGTAACCGTTGTGGATCGGCAAGGGCCCGCCTCCGGCACGAGCCACGGGAACGCGGGCGTTCTGGCCGCTGGCGCCGTCGTGCCGGTCACTGTGCCGGGATTGATGCGCAAGGCACCGGGTATGCTGCTGGACCGCGACGCGCCGCTTTTTCTGCGGTGGTCCTACCTGCCCAAGCTGCTTCCGTTTCTGAGCAAGTACATGAGCTATGCCACCGACGCCCACGTCGATCACTACGTTCAGGCGATGAGCACCCTTTTGGCCGACAGTGCGGCCCAGCACCACGCCTTGGCGGCGGGCACGCCTGCGGAACGATTCGTATCGGACGACGACTATTGCTTTGGCTACACCACCCGTGCCGCGTTCGAGGCCGACAGCTATGGCTGGGGCAAACGCGATGCGGTGGGTGTCCGCTATAAGGTCGTCAGCGGCGCGGATTACGCCCAATTCGACCCCATCTTTGGCGATGCGTTTGAAACGGTGGTGCGGTGCAAGGAGCACGGTCGTATCTCAGACCCCGGTGCCTATGTCAAAGCGTTGGCTGAGCATTTTGTGGATCAGGGCGGCACGTTGCATATCACCGCCATCACCGACATTCAGATGGAAAATGGCCAGATCACAGCGCTGGACACCGATGACGGGCCAATGCGCGCCGATGCCATTGTGTTCGCCCTTGGCCCCTGGTCGAAAAAGATCGCGCACAAGCTGGGCGTCAAGGTTCCGTTCGAAAGCGAGCGGGGCTATCACATCGAACTGGTCAATCCGTCGGCGATGCCGCGCGCGCCGATGATGGTCGCAGCGGGCAAGTTTGTCATCACCCCGATGGACGGGCGCATCCGTGCCGCCGGCGTGGTGGAGCTCGGCGGGTTGGAAAACGGGCCAAGTTCCGCTCCCTTTGCGCTGCTGAAACGGCAGGTCGCGGCCTTGCTGCCGAGCGTCACCTACGAGCGCATCGATGAGTGGATGGGCCACCGTCCTGCACCCGCCGACAGCCTGCCCGTTATCGGGGCGAACGACGACCTTGGTCTCAGCTACAGTGCATTCGGCCATCAACACGTCGGCTTGACAGGTGGACCCAAAACGGGTCGGTTGATCGCGGACCTGATATCAGGTGTACGGCCCAACATTGACCTTGCGCCTTTTGATCCAGCAAAACACCAAGCCCGATAAAGGGGCGCAACCAACCGGGAGCTATCATGACATATGCTATGAAGACAGGCATCGCCTTGGCGTTGACCGCCACCACGGCCTTTGCCGACAGCCATGCTCAGAACTGGGACATGCCCATGGCCTATGCGGCCACAAACTATCATTCGGAAGAAGGCGTGGCCTTTGCCGACCGGGTGCGTGAATACACCGATGGCGCCATCAACATCACCGTGCATCCGGGCGGCTCGCTCTTTGGGGGCGGCGACATCAAACGCGCGGTCCAGACCGGCCAAGTGCCTATCGGTGAGCGGTTCATGTCGGCCCATGCCAATGAAGCCCCACTGCTGGGCTGGGACAACCTGCCTTTCATCGCGACAAGCTATGCCGACAACGCCAAACTGTGGGAAGCCGCCCGCGACAGCGTGAACGCGCAACTGGCCGACCTGAACCTTGTGGCACTGTATACCTGCCCATGGCCGGGTCAGGGGTTCTATTTCAACAAGGAAGTCGGATCATCCGCCGACACCCAGGGCATCAAATTCCGCAGCTATAACTCGGCCACGGCGACCTTTGCCGAAGAGTTGGGCATGATCCCGGTGCAGATCGAAGCGGCGGAACTGAGCCAGGCTTTGGCCACCGGCGTCGCATCTGCGTTTATCTCCTCGGGTTCAACGGGCTATGACCGCAAGGTGTGGGAACACCTGAGCCACTACTACAAGGTCAACGCGTGGCTGCCGCGCAACTATGTCATGGTCAATACGCAAGTCTGGGAAGGACTCGACGATGAAACCCGGGCGGCGATCCAGAGGGCCGCGGACGAGACGGCAGCGTCCTGCGCCGCAAAGTCCGAAGAACTGGCCAACTTCTACTTTGATGAGTTGGCAAAGAACGGCATGACCGTGGCAGATGCGAGCCCCGAGTTTCTGACAGAGCTGGAAACCATAGGCGCCAAGATGACGGCAGAATGGCTGGAAAGTGCCGGCGCGCCCGGTCAGGCCATCATCGACGCCTACAACGCCAACTGATACCTTGACGGGGCGGCCAACGTGCCGCCCCTTTTGCTTTCAGGAGCCACATGAATGCGTGACTGGTCCCCGGTGCTGGGTCTGCCTCTTTGGGTGTGGCTGTTTATCTTTCCAAGCCTCGTCGCCTTGATCTGTTGGTGGCTTGGGCCACGGGCGGTGCGCGTGCTTCGGCCGTTATGGCGGGTACTTGACGGTCTGTATCTGGCCTCGGGCGCTGTGGCGGCCTGTTTCATGGTCACGATTCTTGGGCTAATCGTGGCGGGGATGATTGCCCGCTGGGCCGGGATCGCCCTGCCCGGCACCACGGAATTCGCAGGCTATGCGATGGCGGCGACGTCCTTTTTTGCCCTGTCCCATGCCATGACGCGCGGCGCGCATATCCGGGTGTCGATCCTGCTCAATGCCAACCGCTTCCTCAATCGCTGGCTCGATGTGTTCGCCGTCTTTGGGGCCGCTGTCATCGCCACCTATTTCGCGCGCTACGCGGTCAAGACCAATGTCTTTTCCGAAATGCTGAATGACCGCACACAAGGGCAGGATCAGATCCCCGAATGGGTCGTCACTTTGCTGAGCCTGCCCTCGCGCGCGCCGCGCGAGTGGGGGGCGGCGATGTCAGAAGCCTCATCCGAACTGATCTATACCCCCGTCTGGGTGCCGCAACTTGCCATGTCCATCGGCACCATCCTGTTGGCCATCGCGCTCTGGGACACGCTCTGCCGGATGCTCGCAACCGGTGAAAACCCGATCCAGGGGGAGGCCGTGGAATGACCGAAGCCTACGCAACAATCGTCTTTCTCTTTGTCCTCTTTGCCCTGCTGGGATCGTCCATCTGGGTCGGCCTTGCCCTGATGGGGGTTGCGTGGGTCGGGATGGAACTGTTCACCACGCGCCCCGCGGGCGACGCCATGATCACCACAATCTGGACCGGGGCCAGCAGTTGGACCCTGACCGCCCTGCCCCTGTTCATCTGGATGGGCGAGATCCTGTATCGTACGCGCCTCAGCCAAGACATGTTTCGCGGCCTTGCGCCCTGGATGCGCTGGCTGCCCGGAGGGTTACTGCACACCAATATCGCGGGCTGTACGATCTTTGCCGCCGTGTCTGGATCCTCGGCGGCCACTCTGACCACTGTTGGCAAGATGTCGATTCCGGAATTGCGCGCGCGCGGCTATCCCGAATACATGATCATCGGCACACTGGCCGGGGCGGCGACGCTGGGCCTGATGATCCCACCTTCGCTCACGCTGATCGTCTATGGCGTGTCGATCAACGAGAGCATCATCGAGCTGTTCATGGCGGGCATCATCCCCGGCCTTGTGCTTGCCGCGCTCTTTGCCAGCTATATTGTGGGCTGGCATTTCATTCGCCCCCACGAGCGGCCAGAGCCGGAACCCAGCATGTCATTCGGCGCGATGCTGGCCGAAAGCCGCTTTCTGGTGCCCGTGCTGCTGCTGGTCTTTGCCGTCATCGGGTCGATGTATTTCGGCTGGGCCACTGCGACTGAGGCTGCGGCCGTGGGTGTGCTCGGATCGCTGACCCTGGCGATGTTCCAACGATCTCTGACACCGCAGGCGTTCTTTGCCTCGCTGATGGGGGCCACGCGGACTTCGGCCATGATTGCGCTGATCCTGATGGGGGCTGCGTTCTTGTCGCTGGCGATGGGCTTTACCGGCTTGCCGCGTGCGTTGGCGGCGGCCATTGATGAGATGAACCTGTCGCCGATCACATTGATCGCGGCGCTGACGGTGTTCTACATCATCCTCGGTATGTTCCTCGATGGGATTTCATCCGTGGTGCTGACCATGGCCATCGTCGAGCCGATGATCCGTCAGGCCGGTATCGACGTGATCTGGTTCGGCATCTTCATCGTTGTGGTGGTCGAGATGGCGCAGGTGACGCCGCCCATTGGCTTCAACCTTTTTGTACTCCAAGGCATGACCAAGCACGAGATTTCCTATATCTCCAAGGTCGCGATCCCCATGGTTCTGCTCATGCTGCTGATGGTGATCATCCTCGTGATCTGGCCGGAGCTTGCAACATGGCTGCCGGACAACATCCGGGCGTCGGGCCCCGGATGAGGCCCGCCCTGACGGTTCTGCAACTCGACACGCATTTCCCACGTGTTCCGGGGGATGTGGCCAGCGCCGACACGTATTTGGCCGAGGTCGAGTTCATACGCATTCCTGCAGCCTCGGTTGGTCGTATCGTCACCGGGGATCCCGGATCGGTCAATATCACGCCCTTTGAGGAGGCCGTGCGCCGCGCACGGGGCGACGTTATCACCACCTCTTGCGGGTTTCTGGCGCACTGGCAGACACAGCTTCAGGCGCAGACGACGCGCCCGGTTGTCGCCTCCGCCCTGATGGCCTTGCCGGGACTGGCCTGCCTGGGCGGCGCGATTGCGGTCCTAACCTTTGATGCGAACAAGCTGATTGCAGGGCACGGAGATATCCTCAGAGGACATGAAACACAGGTTTTTGGCTTGAACGCTGACATGCATTTAAAGCAGGTGATTGAGCTGGATGCTTGCGCATTGGATCAACGGCGGGCGGCAGAAGAGATCGCCGCTCTGGTTAAAGATCACGTCGCCGCGAAGTGCCAGACCTTACTGCTCGAATGTACCAATCTGCCGCCCTACAAGGCCGCCATCCGCGATATGTTCACAGGACAGATCGTGGATATCCTGACCGAGATCGAAGCACTGCGACCCGGCACGGTGCGCCCTGTGTTCCTGTGATCTATTCCGAATGCAGTTGGGTCAATTCGGCAGAGCATTGGCGCAACGCCGGCAGCCAGTCCATCATATCAAGCAGGCTGCTGCGCTGAACGGGTGCGTGCACCGACAGGGTCGCCAACAGCTTGCCCTGTGCGTCCTTCACCGGCACGGCAAGCGCGGCCATACCGGTCATGAATTCTTCGTTATCCGTCGAGTAGCCGCGGGTGCGGGTCATTTCCAACTCAGCCTGAAGCGCGTCGATATCGGTCAGCGTCCGCTCCGTCTTTTTGTCCAGCGGCCGCCCGGTCAAGACCGAGCGCAAGATATGCGGACGCAATGTCGACAGGTACATCTTGCCACTTGCGGTGCAGTGGAACGGCACCTGAGTGCCGATGGGCAGTTGAATCTGCAGCGGCCATTCGGTTTCGACCCGGTCCAGATAGGTCATCCCCTCGCGGTCCGGCGTCGCAAGATTGCAGGTTTCGCCGATCTGTTCGGCCAGGCCGCGCATGATCGTCAGCCGTGCCGTGCGCAGATGCTCGGACGAGACCGTGCTGACGGCCAGCGCCCGGAGCCGCGGACCTGGCCCAAAGGAGCGCCCGTCCAGGTCGCGTTGCAGGAACCCTTCTGTTTCGGCGGTCTGCAAAAGTCGATGCACCGTCGGCTTTGGCAGCCCCAGTGCGTCGATCAGATCCGTCGGCTTGACCGCCACCCCCCGCCTGGCCACTTCCTCCATCACCAACAGCAAACGCAGATTGGTGGGAATTTGGGGGGCTTTGCGGGAGAGATGATCGTCAGGCATGGTGTTTTACCAACTTGGTAGGAGCGTCGGTCCCAATTGCGGCACGAACGCGACAAAGCGCAACACAGCAATCAACGCGCCCAGATAAATAGCGCAGCAGCCGCAAATATGGAACGCCCATGACAGCCGACGCCGCGTACAGGTTAAAGCCACAAAGCGGCAAAAGAAAACGGATAGACGCCGCCAAACGGAAAGTTACCGCCAAGCGGATGGGTTGCACGCCCATGGATGCTGCAATCGACGTCGAAACTGCATACCCCTCGAAGAGGCGTTACCGGCCCTTTCAATATACCATCCCCGAGCGCAAAACTGGTTAACCCCACGCTTTTCCTCCCAGTCCCGTGCATTTTCCCACCTCACATTAACGAGACCATTTATCTCAATAAAAGCTGGCGCATAAAAAACAATCTGCATAGTCTTTGTGACGTAAAGTGCCTGGGAGGCGCGTTTTGGAAGCCGATTACATTGTCGTAGGGGCCGGTTCGTCTGGCTGTGTCGTCGCGAACCGTCTGAGCGCTGACCCGACGAAACGAGTTGTTCTGCTTGAGGCCGGTGGCCGTGACCTGAACCCTTGGATCCATATTCCGGTCGGCTATTTCAAGACGATCCACAATCCCACCGTCGATTGGTGCTACAAGACGGAACCCGATCCGGGGTTGAATGGCCGTTCGATCGAATGGCCGCGCGGCAAGGTTTTGGGGGGCTCGTCTTCCTTGAACGGCTTGCTCTATGTGCGGGGGCAACCACAGGATTATGACCGATGGGCCCAGATGGGCAATCGTGGCTGGTCCTGGGACGATGTCTTGCCGCTGTTCAAACGCTCGGAGCGCAACGAGCGGGGCGCAGACGCGTTTCACGGCGATCAGGGCAATCTGTCGGTCTCGAACATGCGAGTCCAGCGCCCTATTACGGACGCCTGGGTCGCGGCTGCGCAAGCGGCAGGCTACAAGTTCAACCCGGACTACAATGGGGCCGAACAGGAAGGCGTTGGTTTCTTTCAGCTGACCGCCCGGAACGGACGCCGCTGCTCCGCCGCCGTTGCTTTCCTGAACCCCATTAAAGACCGCGAAAACCTCAAGATCATCACCCATGCTCAGGTGGAAAAGATCGAGATTTCGGACAAGCGCGCAACCGGCGTCAGCTACCGCGACAAGGGCGGCGCGCTGCGTTCCGTCACGGCGCGCAAAGAAATCATTCTGTCCGGCGGCTCGATCAACTCGCCGCAATTGCTGATGCTGTCGGGTATCGGCGAAGCCGAGCAGTTGTCCGAGCATGGCATCGACGTGATCGCTGACCTGCCCGGCGTCGGCAAGAACATGCAGGATCACCTGCAAGCGCGCCTGGTCTACAAGTGCAACGAACCGACCCTGAATGACGAGGTGTCGAGCCTGTTTGGCCAAGCCAGGATCGGCCTGAAATACCTTATGTTCCGCACCGGCCCAATGACGATGGCCGCCAGTCTGGCCACCGGATTCATCAAGACCCGGCCGGACATGGAAACGCCCGACATCCAATTTCATGTGCAACCCTTGTCTGCCGAAAACCCGGGCAAAGGCGCGGACAAGTTTTCCGCCTTTACCATGTCCGTCTGTCAATTGCGCCCCGAATCCAAGGGCGAGATCCGGCTGGCAAGTGCCGATGGCCGCACCTACCCCAAGATCATTCCCAACTACCTCAGCACCGACACCGACTGCCGCACGGTCGTCGAGGGGATCAAAATCGCCCGCAAGATTGCACGCCACGCGCCGCTGAAATCCAAGATATCACAAGAGTTCCGGCCGCACGCGGACCTTCCCATGGATGACTATGACGCCACGCTGGACTGGGCACGCAACAACACGGCGTCCATCTATCACCCGACAGGCACCTGCAAAATGGGGCGAGACAAGACATCCGTGGTCGACGACAATCTGCGGGTTCATGGCATCCGGGGTCTGCGCGTGGCCGATTGTTCAATCATGCCAGAAATTGTGAGCGGCAATACCAATGCCCCGGCCATCATGATCGGAGAAAAGGCATCTGACCTGATCCTGAATGGGCGATAGGATGATGCGTTCGCAAAGCATGTTCCGTTCAAACAGCTCCTGAATACACCGGCGTATGATCGTCAGCGGCGGCGCGAAACGCCGTCAGGTACTGCGCCAATGTGGCGTCGGCGGATGCAAGGTTTGCAGCGTTTCCGCCTGGGCGCCGTTGACCCGCGCGATCAACAATCGGGCCAGTTCGCGGCCCGTTTCCGACAGGTCCTCGCCAACCGTATCAATGCCCGGAAAGAGCGTGGGCAGAATATCCGTGGTCTGTCGACAAATCAGCGAATAATCCCGGCCCTCGACCAGGTTATGGTCGGCCAAGCCACCCATAAGCGCAATCGTCGTCAACTCATTATTGCTGATGATGGCGTCATACGGTTCAGGGCGATCCGCAAGGGCACCGCCGAATGACCGCGCCGTTTCGGTGGACACAAGGATACCCGTTTCCGTCGCCACCTCGCCCGTCATGCCATTCTGCGCCAAACAGCGGTGAAAGCCACCGACGATCTTGGCAAAATTCGTCGTGCCGTCGTCTTCGGCCACGAGAAGGAACCGTTTGCGCCCACGCTCCAACAGACGCGAAACCGCCATCTGCACATAGCGCTCAACGTGGAAGTCGTGAAATGCATGCGCGCCGTAGAATTCGGTGCGCCCATGCGACACGAAAGGGAAGCCACTGTCCAACAGCATTTGAACACGCGGATCACGCGCACTGGTATGGGTCAGGATAATTCCGTCCGCTGCCCTGCTTTGCAAGACATATCGGACGGCGTCTTCGGGCTTGTCATGCTGGAAATCGGGGATGACGTTCAGGTGGTACTTCGTTCCCATCAAATGCGCCCCGATGCCTTCGATGATTTGCTGTGCATAGTTGATGGTGTTTCGGGCAGGGGACAGGATCAGGCTCAGCACATTTGTCTGCCCTGTGCGCAATCGAACGCCAGCCCGATTGGGAACATAGCCAACCTCGGCAGCGGCCTGTGCAATTTTCTCGCGCGTTTCCTTCTTGAGACGGCTGCCGTCGCGCAAAGAGAGCGACACAGTCGACAGGCTGAGGCCGGTCAGATCTGCGATCGTCTTGAGCGTCGGAGGCTTGGACCTGTTCTCAACCATCATCAATGCAGCAACCCGCAAAGGGCGGATCTTTCTCCCTCGATATAGGTACAGGCTTTGATCTGTCACACAACTCCGAATCATGCTGCAACGTTGCAAAACACTCGATCTTAACCTGCCGCAACGCAGCATTTTCTTTGAATAAACTGTAAATGACTGGGTAAATATCCGAATACCATTTTTTGTTGCATCGTTGCAATTATCGACGCACCATAGCTATGTTTCCAATTCGGCATTGCACCTTTGTGACCCCAAGCAATGACGCGAAAAACCACAGGGAGGACGCATTCATGACATCGACCAAAGGCCTGACAGGCCGTTTGCTTTTGGGTTCCGCACTGGGACTGGTGCTGACAGCCAGCACAGCCATGGCGGATAATATCCGGTTCTGGACGACCGAAGAACAACCCGAGCGTCTGGCGAAGCAGCAAGAGATGGCGGCAGAATTTGCCAAGGCAACAGGCGACACGGTCGAAGTGATCCCTGTTTCGGAAAGCGAACTGGGCACGCGCGCTACGGCCGCTTTTGCGGCGGGTGACTTGCCGGATGTGATTTACCATCCGTTGCAATACGCATTGCCATGGGCTGAGGCCGGCATATTGGATACGGATGCTGCAACAGAAGTTGTTGATGCGCTGGGACGCGATACGTTCGCGGCAGGCCCACTTTCCATGGCGGCCTATCAGGGCGATATCGCCTCTGTGCCCGTGGATGGCTGGACGCAGATGATCGTGTACCGCGCCGATTTGTTCGAAGAAAACGGCCTTGCGCCTCCGAACACTTACGCGAATGTGCTGGCGGCCATTGATGTGCTGCACAATCCGCCCGAAATGTACGGATTTGTCGCCGCGACCAAGGTGGACGAAAATTTCATGAGCCAGGTGCTCGAACACGTATTCCTGGCCAATGGCGTGTCGCCCGTGGGCGAAGGCGGCTTTCAGGAACTCGACCTTGCGGCCACCACCGAAGTACTGGAATTTTACAAAGCCATTGCCAAGGCTTCCCCTCCGGGTGAACTCTTCTGGAAACAATCGCGCGAACTCTATTTTGCAGGGGATGCGGCGATGATCATCTGGTCTCCATTCATTCTCGATGAATTGGCAGGCCTGCGCGACAGCGCGGCGCCCACGATAAACGACGATCCGACGACCACGGAGCTTGCAGCCAAGACCGGCATCGTGACGAATTTTGCCGGTCCCTCAAATCCGGACGGAGCCGCATGGGGCGATGTCCGCTATTTCGGGATCACAACGGATGCAGACATCGATATCGCGCAAGCCTTCGTCGAATATTCGATGAACGACGGTTACATGCAGACCTTGTCCATCGCGGCCGAAGGCAAGTTCCCGGTGCGAACAGGCACCGCAGACGAGCCGGGAAAATTCAGTGCCGGTTGGTCCGAGATTCCAGTTGGCGTTGATCGCAAGGCCGCGTTGAAAGATCTCTATTCCGCGGAAATGCTGGACGAAATCGTGGGCGGCCTGAAGGTTGCGCAACGCTGGGGCGTTGAGGAAGGACAGTTGTCGCTGGCCTCCAAGATGATCAATGGACAGGCGATAAACCGCATCGTCCGCCAGTATATCGACGACGAACTGGATGCTGCCGCGGCAGTTGCCGCTATGAATGAAGCGCTGGCTTCTGTGAACTAAGTAACGTGCGCGAGAGGGCAGATCAGGCGCCCTCTCGTTCTTCTTTTGGACTCAGAAGACTGCATTCATGACAACCCCTATGCCTCCGACGACAAAAGGTGCGCTTGAACAGCGCGAAGCCAGGCTGGCGTGGGGCTTGTTGCTGCCGACGATTGCCATTGTCAGTCTGGTGATCGTGTTGCCCTTGCTGGCGATTTTCTGGATCAGCTTCAAACCGGTAGGCCTTGCCGATTTGCGCCCCGTCGCCCCTGTGATCCGCGAAAGTCTGCGCGAACGGGACGGCGACTACCGACTTGAATATCGGGTGCGCAATTCATCGCAGACCAAAACCGTTACCGGTATGGGATTTACCGACCAAATCCCAGACGGAGTGACCCTCCTTGATGTTCCACCAAATTGCGATCTGAACGGCGCCGCTCTTATCTGTGATTTCGGCGATGTGGAGGGCGGGTTCAACGAACGGCTCAGGATACCCGTGACGCTGGACGGTGATCCCGAGATTCTCGAGGAGATCGTGGAAGGTTCGGAACCCACAAGTCGCGGACAAGGGGACAGCGTTCTGACGAATTCCGCATTCACGCTAGAAAATTTTGCCCGTATTTTTGACGGAGACGAGTTCTGGGACGTGTTGTGGGCGACGCTTTTCTATACCGTTTTCGGCACCATCGGAGCGCTGGTGGTGGGCCTGTTTGCCGCCTTGCTTTTGAACAAGAGCTTTCGCGGCAAGGGGCTTTTGCGCGGTTTGTACCTTTTTCCTTACGTATCGCCCATTATCGCGGTGGCCTTCACCTGGGTCACCTTGCTGGATCCATTCTCCGGCTCGCTCAACGCCTTGTTGATCCAGATGGGTGTCACGTCCGGACCGATCAACTTTTTCGGGCAACGCCCACTGGCGTTGATCATGGTCACCGTCTTCGAGATCTGGCGCTATTTTCCGCTCTCGTTCCTGTTCATTCTGGCCCGCATGCAGTCCATCGACACTGACATGTATGAAGCTGCCGATATGGATGGAGCGTCTCCGTTTCAGAAATTCTGGTATTTGAGCCTGCCCATGCTGCTGGGCATTCTGTCGGTCCTGTTCCTGTTGCGCTTTATCTGGACCTTCAACAAGTTCGACGACATCTTTTTGCTGACCGGGGGCAATGCCGGGACGCGCACCTTGACCGTGAACGTCTATGAACAGGCCTTTGCGATCTCGAATATCGGGGCCGGTGCCGCAGTGGCGGTGGTCATATTTGTGATGCTGCTCCTGTTCAGCGTCCTCTTCTTTCGCTTTATCAGTCAGGAGGAAGGGCTGTGAGCGGTGGAGCCACAAAGCAAGTTTGTGCCGCGCGTGCCGCGGGCGGGTTTGGGGGCGCTGCCCCCCTTGGCCTCGCGGCCAATTCCCCCAGGAGTTTACCCGGCAAGATGAAGAGGGATTTGTCGTGAACCTGCTGCGTCAAGGGATCGTGACCGGGGGTGTGATCGGCCTTATGTGGGCCTTTGTCATCGCGGTGACAGTTTCCGTTGCCTTGTCTTTCGCCAGCGGCCTTGGGTTTAGGCCCGGCATCTGGGGATGTCTGCTTGTGGGCGCTGCGGGTGGGATGGCCCTCGTATATGTTCAGAACGCGCGGTGGGTGATTGTCGGCGGAATTCTGGTCGCGATGACACTGCTTTTGACCCCACTATCGCCCATGTTTTTCGGTGAAGGTGTCTCGATCATGTGGAGGTTGTTGGCTGTCGGCCTCTTTGGTCTGTTTACCATCTGGCCGCTTGAGCGGATGCTGGTCGAGGCCCATGTCGGCGCACTGAACCGCCATGCGTTTGAGGATGCGGTAATTCGGTTTTTGACCGGTTTTGGCTATATCATTTTCACGGCCATTGTGTTGATCCCGTTTTACGTGATGGTGATGACGAGCCTGAAATCCCAACAGGCGTTGTTGAAGAACCCGCTCGATTTTTCGGTCGATCTGAGCCGGGGGTTGGATCTCTTTCGGAGTTATTTCGAGCTGTTCGGCCAGTTCAATTTTGGCAGCTACCTCTGGACAAGCTTTTATGTCTCCGTGCTGACGGTGTTCATAACCTTGCTGTTCAGTGTGCCCGGGGCCTATGCAGTGGCGCGCCTGCGCTTTCAGGGGCGGGCGGCGTTCTCGCGCTCGATCTTGCTGATTTACATGGTGCCGATGATCGTTTTGGCTCTGCCAATATACATCGCCTTTTCGATGACGGGGTTGCGCAATACCATTCCGGGGCTTTTGATGATCTATCCGGTCACGACCATTCCCGTCGCGCTCTATATGTTGCAGGGCTATTTCAGGGGTCTTCCGGGCGAGGTTGAAGAAGCGGGGCTCATGGATGGGCTGAACCGGATTCAAGTGATCATGAAGATCACCCTGCCCTTGTCCCTGCCCGCCATGGTCTCAGTTTCGCTTTACGTCTTCATGATCGCCTGGAACGAATTTCTGCTGGCCTTCATGCTGCTGGACGATCCATCGAAGTTCACGCTGACGCGCGGCGTCGCGATGCTGAACTCTTCCGAAATTCCGCGCCAGCATCTGATGGCAGGCGCCGTGATCGCAACATTGCCGATCATGGTTCTGTTCCTCGGGCTTGAGCGTTTCATGACAAAGGGGCTGACCGCTGGGTCAGTGAAAGGATAATGCGAGATTTGACCTGGGCTGATCCCTTCGACGAACAGGCGCGCGAGATTTTGCGCCGTAATGACAAGGGGCGCTATACGATCCCGACGGCGGGCCTTTACCCGTATCAATGGAATTGGGACAGCGCCTTTGCCGCGATCGGATTTGCTGAATTTGATCTGGACCGGGCGTGGCGCGAGATCGAGACGCTGTTCGAGGGGCAATGGGACAATGGCATGGTGCCGCACATCCTGTTTCACGTCCCGGACGAAGGGTATTTTCCCAGCCATGACGTCTGGAAGGGGACTGGCCCGGTTGCGTCCTCGGGCATTTCGCAGCCGCCTGTGGCAGCGGCCATGGCGCGCCAGATTTTTGAACGCGATCCGGAAGTTGGCGCGCAGCGGATGGCGGGTCTGTTTGACAAAATGGTGGCCTGGCACCGGTGGTTCATAAACTGGCGGCTGGATCGCGGGGCCGTTTGCATCACCCATCCATGGGAAGCCGGCCGCGACAACGCCCCGGATTGGGACGTCGCCATGGCCGCCATCACGCCCGAAGGTGTTGGCGATTACAAGCGCCGCGATACGTCCCATGTGGATAGCAGCATGCGCCCGACGAAATATGATTACGATCGCTATGTCTGGCTGGTGCAACGGGGGGCGCGCATGGGCTGGAACGAAGCGCTCATGCTGGAAGACACGCCGTTCCGCGTGGCCGATCCGACAATGACCTTCACGCTGTTGCGGTCAATGCGGGATCTGGCCGCGATAGGCCGGATTATGGGTCGGGACATCAATGATTTTACGGGCTGGATTGCGACACTGGAGGAGGGGGCGGCCACGCTTTGGAATGACGACTTGGGCTGTTACGACAGCCGCGATGTGCGCAGCGGAACCTGGGCCAATGCCATTTCGAACGCATCATTCCTGTGCTGGTATGCGGGGCTGGACACAGCCGGTATGCGCGACATTTATGCCAATGTGCAGGCCCAGGTGAAATACGGGGTGCCCTCGCTCAGCCCTCAGGACGACCGATTTGACAGCAAACGCTACTGGCGTGGGCCGGTCTGGGGCGTGATGAACCTGATGATCGGGCTGGGGCTCACCGAGATGGGCCTCGAAGCCGAAGGCGAAGCCTTGCGCGCCTCCACCGCCGATCTGATAGCCGAGCACGGATTTGCTGAGTATTTCGATCCGATGGACGGATCTCCCGCGGGCGGTAGTTCCTTTACGTGGACGGCAGCGATCTGGCTTGGTTGGGCGTCCCCCAACGCACGGGGGAAATGAAATGGGCGCGATTTCCCTCAATGCCGTCGAAAAGTGGTTTGGCGAGGTTCAGGTCATCAAGGGCATCGACCTTGAAATAAGGAACGGTGAGTTTGTCGTCTTTGTAGGTCCTTCGGGCTGTGGCAAGTCTACTTTGCTACGGATGATCGGCGGGCTTGAGGACATCAGTCGCGGCTCGATGGACATTGATGGACAAGATGTGACGGATCAGCCGCCCTCCAAACGCGGGCTGTCGATGGTCTTTCAATCCTATGCCCTTTATCCACATATGTCCGTGCGGGATAACATGGGCTTTTCGCTCAAGACGGCCGGTGCGCCCAAGGCCGAGATTGCGGCAAAGGTGGACGCGGCGGCGGCGACCCTGAAACTGGAAGACTATCTGGAACGGCGTCCCAAGGACCTCTCCGGCGGTCAGCGTCAACGAGTGGCCATTGGTCGGTCGATTGTGCGCGACCCGACCGCGTTTCTGTTCGATGAGCCGCTATCGAACCTCGATGCCGCCCTGCGCGTCGAAATGCGCCACGAGATTTCCAAGCTGCATCAAACGCTTGATGCCACGATGATCTACGTCACCCATGATCAGGTCGAAGCGATGACGCTCGCGGACCGGATCGTTGTGCTGGACGCAGGCCGTATCATTCAGGTCGGCACGCCACGCGAGCTGTATACCCGCCCGGCCAATACCTTTGTGGCCCAGTTCATCGGCAGCCCCAAGATGAATGTTGTCCCGTGTGAAACCAAGGGGGATGGCTACGTTGTGCCGGGCGGGCGCAGCGGGCCTTATACGGCGAGCGCGGCGGGCGCCACGCAGGTCGGTATCCGGCCAGAGCATATCGAAGTCGGCGCGGCGGGCACTGGGCAATGTGACGGTACGGTTGATGTCATCGAATATCTTGGGGCTGATACCTTTGTTCTTTTCGATTGTGGCGGCGCAGGCGCGATCAACGTGCGCATCTCTGGGGATGCGGATCTGAAAGTGGGCGATGTGCTTGGGTTGACCTTTGATCCCGAGCGCACCGTTTTTTTTGGCGCGGACGGGGATGCGATCCCTTAGAAAACCTGGTTGCGGTGGCTCAGTCGTCCCATTGCACGCCGAAGGTCGTGACCACGGCCTGCACTTGCGTATCCGTCAAAGCGCGCGGTGACATCCCGCGCGTCATCAATGCCAGTCGGGCAGTGTCTTCCAATTCTTCGATGGCATTACAGGCCGCCTCAACATCTTTGCCTGCCACGACCGGGCCGTGGTTTGCCAGCATCACGGCACTGCGTTTTCCCGCCAATCCGCGGACAGCATCGCCCATCGCCGGATCGCCGGGCAAGAAAAACGGCAGCAAGGTCACCTTGCCCAGTTTCATGATTCCGTAAGGGGTCAGCGGGGGCAGGAAATTGTCGGTGTCAGCGCCCGGAAGCATCGACAGCGCGACCGAGTGGCAACTGTGCAGATGCACCACCGCGCCTGCCGCACTTCGTGTGTCATAAAAAGCCGTGTGAAGCGGCATTTCCTTGGTCGGTGGATCGCCATCGAGAAACTGACCATCCGCATCAAACCGGCTGAGCCGCGCCGGGTCCAGCCGCCCAAAGCTTGTTCCGGTCGGCGATACCAATAGCCCCCCGTCATCCGTCCGGGCAGAGATATTGCCCGTGCTCCCATGAGTCAGCCCCCGGTCAAACAACGACTTGGCCAGCAGGCAGATCTGTTCACGCAGCGCGCTTTCGGTACTCATGCGCCTGCCAGGACCTTATTTGCCTTTTCAAAGAAATCCTCCGCCCCGAAGTTCCCGGATTTCAGGGCCACCACCAAATCAGGCCCTGTGCGCAAGGCGGGCACGCCGGGGTCAATCTCCGGCCCGATCTCAAGCTGGTCCAGGCCCAACCCCTCGATCACAGCACCCGATGTTTCACCACCCGCCGTGATGATCCGGGTCGCCCCACCATCGCGGCACAGGCGTGCAACGTCTGAGAAGAACCCCTCAAGCGCACTGGCGGACTGTTCGCGTCCGTATGTTTTCTGCACAGCCCGCACCACATCCGGATCAGCCGAGCTGTAGGCCAATGGAACGCCCGATTGAGCCAGTAACCAGGCCGCCATATCTGCCGCAGTCAACCGCCCCTCGATCACGTCAGCAGCGATAATCTCCCGGGTCGGATGCGCTGCCGCATGATGCGCGACCTGCGCTCGCGTGGCCGTCGAACAGGATCCTGACAAGGCAACCGCCCTGCCCGCCTGTCCGCGCCATGGCACAGTACCGGCGACACATCCGAAATTCGCAGGCAGGCCGAGCGCAACGCCGGAACCACCCGTGATCAGTGGTAAATCGCGGGCCGCCGCGCCAATCTCGCGCAAATCCGCATCGCGGATCGCGTCCACGACGATATGCCGATGCCCGGCACCATGTTGGGCATCGAGCGCACCGGAAATAGCGTCTGCCCCCTCAAACACCGCCTTTGCCGCCACATGGCCAACAGAAAACCGCGACTGCGCCGCCATGCAGCGCCGCAAATCCGGGTCGGTCATCGGCGTCAAGGGATGGTTTTGCATGCCGCTTTCGTTCAACAGCGTATCATTCACAAACAGATGACCCTGATAGACAGACCGCCCGGTGCCCGGGAAAGCGGGGCAAACAATAACCTTGTGTGCGTCAAGGGCTTCGGCCAAGGCATCCGCAACCGGGCCGATATTCCCCCTGGCCGTGCTGTCGAACGTCGAACAATATTTGAAAAAGAACTGGGTGCAGCCCTGCGCTCGCAACCAAGCCAGAGCCTCAAGCGATTTGGCAACGGCGTCGCCCGGATCGATCGAGCGGGATTTCAGTGCCACGACCCCCGCTTCGACCGATGGATCCGCCGACGCGTCCGGCACGCCGGTGTATTGGGTGACCCGCATCCCCCCCTTGGCAAGTGTGTTGGCCAGATCACTGGACCCCGTAAAGTCATCTCCGATACAGCCAAGTTTCATGTGATCCATCCTTGCTTCAAGCTTTGCACGCGCGCGCCTTTGTGCACAAACAAGCACCTTGCCCGTAGCCTGTGCAAGTGGCTTCGCCCAGTTGTCCGTAATTTCGAGATTTCAGCGCGCAACCCACGCGTTAAACCAATCCACAAAGACCTGTTGCGACGTGGGTAGATCCGTTGCATTGCACGCAAGATAGTACCCTTCCACCGCGCGCGTGTCGGGCAGATCAAGATTGAGCAAGCGACCGTCTGAGAGGGCGTGATGGGCAATCAGGCTGTGCGTCAACGCAACCCCTGCCCCCGCCACTGCCAGATCGACGGCCAACCCATGCGTGTCCACTTCGATCATCGGCATCGGCCAATCCTTGTGCCCCATCGCCGCTCCGATGTCGCGCCACCCCGTCGACAGGCCGACGGGCTGGATCATCGGCAGCGACATCGCAGCCTCCCATGTCTGCGCCCGTTCCGGCGCCACAACCGCGCAGAGGTGCGAAGGTTCGATCAGGGTCGCGTTGCGCCCAACCACAGCCTGGGCTCCGAAGCGAATGTCGATGTCGGCGCGCGTTGCGCTGAAATCATCCGGCCAGATTGTTGACACAAGTTGAAGGGCGATGTCCGGATGGGCCGTGTGAAAATGGCGCAAGCCCGGCGCCAAGACCCACTGCGAGACGCTGGCGCTGGTGGCAATCGTCAGTTTCGGCACCCTTTGCGACGGCACGAACCGTTCAGTGGCCGCGGCCAGTTGCGCCATGGCGGCCGCCACGTCCGGCACCAGACCGCGCCCGGCTTCCGTCAGGATCAGCGCACGTTTGTCCCGGATGAACAATGGCGCACCAAGGCGCTCTTCCAACGCACGCACATGCTGGCTGATCGCGGATTGGGTAAACCCCAGCTCGTCCGCGGCTGCGGTAAAGCTGAGGTGTCGGGCCGCGGCATCAAAGGCGCGAAACCAGGTGAGTGGAGGCAGGCTTTTGGGCATGATCAACAGTTACCATAAGAGTATCTAATGCCTCCATAGTCTTTTCTTTCATTAGGTCGATATCCACCCGGGCTGTATCCTTGGCCAATTCAGGAGGCCCAATGACACCCGAAATTCGCAAAATCGTAACCTATCAGGAAGACATCCTGATCGAAGGGTTCAAACCCGTCCAATCCCCTTGGCGTATGTGTGCGGCGGCAGCAGTCGTCAAGAATCCTTGGGCAGGTCGCTATGTCGAAGACCTCAGGCCAGAAATCATGGCCTATGGGCCGGAACTGGGAGCGTTGCTCACAGATCGCATAACGGGCCTGTGTGGCGGTGGAGACAATATCGAGGCCTTTGGAAAAGCTGCCATCGTCGGTCTGGATGGAGAGATCGAACACGCCTCCGGCCTCATCCATACGCTTCGGTTTGGAAACCATTTTCGCGAGGCTGTCCAGGCCACGTCCTATCTGGCCTTCACCAACACAAGGGGGCCGGCAAACGCCGCGATGCAGATCCCGCTGATGGATAAGCACGACGCGGGGCGGCGGTCACATTATCTGACGATACACTTCGCGATCCCCGATGCTCCCCGCGCCGATGAACTTGTGATTGCCCTCGGGGCCGCGACCTCGGGGCGCCCGCATCATCGCATTGGTGACCGCTATCAGGACCTCAAGGATTTGGGCCATGACCTGGACAATCCGGCCGCGATCTGAGGGCCCGGGAGGCCTGCACTACTGGTCCGAGGGCCAAGGACCCGCGCTGGTATTGATCCACGGTGTCGGCTTGCGCGCCGAAGCGTGGGGCGGAGTAATGCCCCTACTCGCTCCGCATTTCATGGTTTATGCCGTGGACATGCCCGGCCATGGCGCATCGCCCCTGAACAACACGACGACTTTGGTGGATTACACCGAACGGTTTGCCGCATTCATCGCAGCCCTGGACGCCCCGGTGGCGGTGGCAGGCCACTCCATGGGCGCGTTCATCGCGCTTGAAATCGCCTCCGCACATCCTGAAAGCCTGCATTCTGTCGCAGCCCTGAATGCCGTCTTTGAGCGAACAGAAGACGCCTCCCAAGCCGTGCAAGCACGGGCGACTTGCCTAAAGGACCACGGGCCATCAGATCCGACCCCGACCTTGCAGCGGTGGTTTGGCGCGGCCCCCTCAGGTGAGCACCTCGCCGCCGCGATTGCGTGCCGCACGTGGCTCACTGACGCCCATCATGATGGCTATGCGCGGGCCTATTGGTCTTTGCCCACCACGATGGGCCGTCCCGCGCGGCATTGACGCAGATGCAGACACCGGCCCTGTTCCTGACGGGGGCGGATGACCCCAACTCCACCCCTGCTATGGCCCGCACCATGGCCGAATTGGCCCCGAAAGGGCAGGCACACATCCTCGAAAACGCGGCGCACATGGCACCAATGACCCACCCGGGCGAGGTTGCAGAAACGCTGATCCAGCACATCCAAAGGGCCCGGCCATGACCCCCGACGCCGCCAGATTGCGCGCCGCCTTTGGTCGCTTCATGACAGGGGTGACCGTGGTCACAAGCCGCTGCGCCGACGGCACGCCCATCGGGTTCACTGCCAACTCGTTCACATCAGTTTCGCTCGATCCGCCGTTGCTGTTGGTCTGTCCGGGGCAACATCTCTCCAGCTACGGCGACTTTCAGAAAACCTCTCACTTTGCGGTCAGCATTCTGGCCGAAGGGCAAGAAGCCATCGCAAACCGTTTCGCCAGCAGCAAATCCGACAGGTTCGGACCAAAGGACTGGCGCGATGGGGCCGCTGACATGCCCTTGATCGACGGACGGGCCGCCGGATTTGTTTGCGATGTTTTCACCCGCGTGCCAGCGGGCGATCATACGGTCCTGATGGGACGGGTGATCGCATACGACATGTGTGACGCGCCCGGACTGGGATATGGCCCTGACGGGTATTTTGAATTGAGCCGGGAACGGCGGGCCGAGGCTCCTGCGCCCACCCACACCCGCGCCTGCGTTCTGCTGGACGATGGTGCGCGGGTCTATCTGACCCAAGCAAATGACTTGCCCATGATTCCTGTCGGAACCGATGCCAGCCCTTTACGGGCACTTGAGGACTATCTTGCGGGCCAAGGCATCGCTGCGGAACTGGGTGTCGTTTATGCGATTTATGACGGGGATCGAGGTGGGCGCCGGATCGTCTTTCGCGGCCATGTCAACGCAGCGCCCGAGGGGCTCGTCGCCATGCCTATCGACGCGGCGCATGCACCAGACCCGGCCTTGGATGCCTTGCTCAAACGCTTTGCCCAGGAACACAAAACGCAAGCCTTCGCCCTCTATGTCGGCTCGGATCAAACCGGTGACGTGCTGCGCACCAAAGACAGGGGATAGCCATGGATTTCTCGCTTTTCGCTCATATGGAACGGCTCAGCCCGGATCAGTCCCACGCGGCGCTTTATGACGAATTCATCGGCCTGTGCAAAATGGCGGATGAGGGTGGGATGCGTGCGATCTGGACCGGCGAGCATCACGGGATGGAGTTCACCATCGCGCCAAATCCGTTCACCACCATCGCCGATCTCGCGCATCACACCAAGAACGTCCGCCTCGGAACAGGCACGGTCATCGTTCCCTTCTGGCATCCCATCAAACTGGCAGGTGAGGCTGCGATGACCGATCTGATGACAGGCGGACGGCTGGAGATCGGGGCTGCGCGCGGGGCATACAGTTACGAATACGAACGGATGATGCCCGGATTGGACGCCTGGGAAGCCGGGCAACGGTTGCGCGAAACGCTGCCTTTGTTGCGACTCTTATGGGCCGGAGATTGTGCGCATGCGGGTGAATTTTACACTTTCCCCGCCACCACCAGTGCGCCCGGCCCGACCCAGGCCGGTGGCCCGCCGATCTGGGTGGCCGCCCGCGATCCCAACAGCCATGCCTTTGCCGTGCAAAACGGTTTTAACGTGCAAGTCACCCCGCTGTGGCAGGGTGATGCCGAAATTGACGACCTTATGGCCAAGTTCAACTCGGCTTGCGAAGACTTTGCGGGTCCGCGCCCCAAAATTATGCTGCTGCATCACACCTATGTGGCCTCCGACGCGGAAGACGCCGACCGGGGCGCACGGGAGCTCAGCCGGTTCTACAATTACTTCGGCGCATGGTTCCAAAACAAACGGCCCGTCAAACAGGGTCTGATGGAAGAGATCTGCGATGCCGATATCGCCGCCAACACAATGATGGCCGCTGAAACGCTCCGCCGCGATTTGACCATCGGAACGGCGCAGGACGTCATAGATCGGCTCAAACGTTACGAAGATCTGGGTTATGATGAGTTTTCATTCTGGATCGACAGCGGCATGAGCACTGAACGCAAGCGCGCCTCTCTGGCGCGGTTCATCGACGATGTGATGCCGGCCTTTTGCTAAACCAAGGACCCAAAGCCATGAGCGATCTGCCCCACTATCCGCTATACATTGCAGGTGAATTCACCGCCGGGGCCGCAGGCCAGAAGATGGACAGCATCAACCCCGCAACAGGCGCGGTTTGGGCGACCTTCGATTGCGCCGCCCCTGCCGATATCGACCGCGCAGTGGCAGCAGCCCAAGCGGCGCTGGACAACCCGGACTGGCGCGACATGACGGCAACGGCACGGGGCAAATTGCTGTACCGCCTCGCAGACCTGATCGCTGAGAACGCGGGCGCGTTGGGCCGGATCGAGACAACCGACAGCGGGAAGCTGGCGGCAGAAACCACCGCCCAGACCGGCTATGTCGCGGACTATTATCGATACTATGCGGGACTGGCGGACAAGGTCGAAGGGGCGGTCTTGCCCATCGACAAACCTGACATGCATGTGTTCACCCAACGTTTGCCCATTGGTGTCGTGGCCGCCGTGGTGCCATGGAACGCCCAGATGTTTCTGGCCGCGACCAAGCTGGCCCCGGCGCTGGCTGCGGGTTGCAGCGTGATCCTGAAAGCGTCCGAAGTGGCTCCTGCACCGATGATTGCATTCGCCCGGTTGATCGATCAGGTCGGCTTTCCCAAGGGCGTGGTTTCGGTGGTGACAGGCGACGCGGAGAACTGCGCCATTCCCCTGACCCGGCATCCCGGCATTGACCGGATCGCATTCACCGGCGGGCCGGAGACTGCGCGGCATGTGGTGCGCAATTCAGCCGAGAATTTTGCCGTCACCACGCTGGAGCTGGGTGGCAAATCCCCCATTCTGGTGTTTGACGACGCTGATATCGATGCGGCTGCCAATGGCCTGATCGCTGGAAACTTCGGCGCTTCGGGCCAGTCCTGCGTCGCGGGCACGCGCGGCTTGGTGCATCGCCCGATCTACAACGCTCTGGTCGCGGCGATAACTGACAAGGCCAAGGGATTGCGCATTGGTGACCCTCACGATCCCGGCACGCATCTGGGGCCGCTTTGCACGATCGCGCAGGTCACCCGGATCGAAGAGACACTGGTGACGGCACGCGCGCAGGGAGCCAAGATTGCATTTGGCGGCATGCGTGCACCCGCCGGGGGTCACTATTTCAACCCCACACTGGTTCTGTGCGACAGTCCTGACGTGGAAACCCTCAAGGTCGAGATGTTTGGCCCCGTCATGTCGCTGTTGCCCTTCGACACCGAAGAAGAAGCGATTGCGCTGGCCAATGACAGTGATTTCGGGCTGGGTTCAGGCGTGTTCACCCAAAATGTCGCCCGCGCGCATCGGGTATCGCGGCGCATCCGGTCGGGGATCACTTGGGTGAACACCTACCGTGCGATATCTCCGATTGCGCCGTTTGGCGGGTTTAAACAGTCCGGCTATGGCCGCGAGGCGGGGGCCGAAGCAATCCTGGATTACACGCGCACCAAGACCACGTGGATCAACACCTCGGAAGAGCCGATGAGCAACCCGTTTGTGATGCGCTAAAGCAGATCGCGGGGCGCGCCATGCCCGCCCATCATGTGCCAAGCCAGCACAAGATTGCTGGACAGCACCGGCATGCCGAGGCTCTGCTCAAGCGGCGCGATCACATCGAGTGTACGTAAGTTCGTGCACGACAGGAACAGGGCGTCGACCGCAGTGTCTTGCACAAGGGTCGTGGCAGCCGCCATGATGGATGGCGCATCGATCGAGACCACCAAAGCCTCGTTCGGTTCCGCAAAACTGCCGAAGACGGGAGTTGTAATCCCTTCCGCACCCAAAACCTCCCTGAGTCGTTCGGACACCGACGCGACATAGGGCGACAAAACCGCGAGTCGTTTGATATCAGCCGACCGACAGGCAGCGACCAGAGCCGAGACCGGCTCGGTGACAAGACGCGTTTCGGTGCCCTCACTGACCAGTTCCGCGATCCGCACGGCCCCGATCTGCGAGGTGCCCGAGGTACAGCCATATCCCACCGCATCAAAGCGCAAACCGCGCGGAAACAGCATCGCGGCGGCGGTCACGTGTCCGGCCATGGCGCACAGACTTTCGGGCGTCACGTCTTCTCCGGACGGCACCCTTGAGACCAACAGGCTCACATCCCGCGGCAGCAAACGGCGCATGTCATCCTCGATGCTTTCGTCCGCTTGCAGAGCGATGAGCCCCAATTTGCGGCGGGTATCCGCAGCACGGGTATAGCGAAAGGCGTCCATACTAGAGCACAGGCAAACTGCGCGGGGCAGGTGTCGAAAGGTAGTCAGCGCCGGTTTGCGTCACGACGATGTTTTCTTCGTGCACCATCCCAAGCCCGTGTCCCACGTCTATGCCCGGCTCCAGCGTCAGCACCATGCCCGCCTCCAGAACCGTGTGATCATCGGGGATCAACGACGGCCATTCCGTCAACTGCATCCCCAGCCCATGACCATAGCGGCCTGCATCCGACCCACCCGCACCGCCGGTCAATACCGCGTCCATCGCGTGAAACAGGTCAGCGGCAGTCGCACCTGGTCTTGCAGCCTCGAATGCGGCATCACTGGCCTCGATCAGCCGCACATAGGCGCTTTGACTTTCGGGCGTGGCACGTTCAATGGCCCAATTGCGATCAAAATCGCAGAAGTAACCGTCGCGCACCGCCCCAGTGTCCAGCATCAGAACATCGCCCTTTACCAGCGCCTGAGCGGTCGCTGGCGCGATGATATCGCCATATCCTCCCTGCCCCGCCCCACCGGCAAGGTAGGACACCCAATCCGCGCCTTCCTCCAGACACAACATCTGAAATCTGCGAAATACATCGTCCAGTGCGGCGCCTTCCGCCGCAATCTCCGGCACACGGGCAAAGGCCCGGTCGGCAATGGCGCAGGTTGTTCGGATCTTGCCTATTTCGGCTTCGGACTTGACCATACGCAGCCGTTTCAGGATCAGTGCATCGCCAACGAGCCTGCGGCCTTCAACCGCTTGCCCAATCGCGTCCCAACTGTCACGGGGCAGCCGCACATGTGTTTCCGGCCCGCTGGGGACGCCGATCCGCCCGCTGGTACTGACGCAGTCACGCAAAGCTTCGGCCACCAGTGACACGCCATCATCAAGATAATCGGGCGAGCGCCAGGTACGAATGTCGGTGATCCAGCTGGCCTGCATCAAAGGCGCCCCGATCGAAGGGATGACCGCAATCGGATCACCGGCAGCCGGGACAATCACAAACCAAGGCCGCGTCGGGCTTTCCCAGAACCGGGTCAGATATCCGGTGAAATAGCGCACGTCCGGTTCTGTTGTGAGCAACAGGGCCTCCAGCCCCGCCTCGGCCATCATGGTCTGAGCGCGCTCTGTCCGCACCCGGTATTCACTGGCCTCAAATCCGCTCACCCGTCAGGCCCTTCGGATAGGATTACCAGCACCCGGGCGCTTGCATCCAGGCCCAGCGTGGCGCGGTGCTCTGCGCAGGTCAGCAGCACGGACATTCCGGCACCGCCCGAAGGTGTTGTGGCAAAACCGAATGTGTCAGCCCGCGCAGCCCCGTCGGTGCCTTCGGCCTCGGTGATCGTGACAAAATCATCCGCATCCCGCGCCAATCCTTTCAGAGCAATCAGGGACGGCACTTTGCAATCCAGACGCCCCATGGCCGATACCGGACCCGTTGTCTCAACTGGCATGCCCGCTTCGATTGATGCGATCAGAGCGGGGGCGGCTTCCGGCTCGACCACCATGATCCGGGTTTGGTCGCCCCACTCCTGACGCGCTATGGCGGCCGCGGCGCCCGCCAATCCACCGACACCGGCCTGCAAGAAGAGATGTGTGGGAGGCACATCAATCTGGGCTAACACTTCGGCCATAAGGGCAAGATAGCCTTCCATGACGCGGTAAGGCCGATCCGTGTATCCGGCCCATGAACTGTCGGACAAAAGCACATGACCGCCCTGCCCGGCGGCTTGCATTGCGGCCTCCATGCTTGCCTCGTAAGTGGCCCCGCTTCGGACCACCTCAGCCCCCATCCCGCGTAATCTGTCGGCAAAACTCTCCGGTACGGTTTCGGCAATATAGATTACGGCCTGAGCCCCAAAGGCCGCGGCACCCGCCGCGACAGACAGCCCATGATTGCCAGCACTGGCTGTGACATAGGTTTGACCCTGCGCGCGTCCTTCGGCCGCATCGCGGGCGATGACATAGGCGGCACCCAGGGCTTTGAAACTGCCCAGCCCCATGCGGCCGCGCTCATCCTTTATGCGGACCACTGCAACGCCGCTGGCAGCCGCCACTTCGGGTGCATCATGCAATGGGGTCTGTGCGGCGCGCGGACACCGCGCCAAAAGCGCCAGAGGCGCACTTGCGTCCGTGGATGGAAATGGAATATCGGCCAGCGCATCCCCGCCAAGGCCCATACCGCGAAAAGGGTTCTGCAATATTTTCATGTCCACACCGTGCGTGAGCAGGGCCAACGGGGTCAATCCCCCGCTTGTGATCCGTTGGAAGGTAAAATGCATCCGGATCGAGTGCGACCGATCCGACAGCACCAATGGTCAGTCTAGCAGCAGCGGCAGTGCGCCACATCGTTTTGAGAAGACCTTCGATGTATAGCGGGCGGCTTACCGCCAAGGTTCCAGGCTGACCGGAAAAGGGCATCCGAGTTTCTCGCGTTCACGTCAACCCGTGCGCCGCAGTCCGGTGTCCTGATCAAACAAATGCCCCTTGCCGTCCTGCACCCGGAAACGGATCGTCTCGCTTTTGGCCCCTAGCAGATGCACCCCCGGAAGACTGACCGTAACAGCCTCGCCGGTTTCGGACATCTTTCCATGCAGGAGTGTATTGGCGCCCAGGGGTTCGGTCATGAGCACGTTGATTGCAATCGGACCGTTCTCGTCACGCTCCAGATGCTCGGGGCGGACTCCGAACTGGACCGGACCATCCGGCGTGTCTGCCTGCATCACCACCTGCCCACCGAGGGTCACATTCCCATCGTGAACAGCCGCCGCGCAGACATTCATCGCGGGGCTGCCGATGAATTGCGCAGCAAAAAGCGTGCGGGGCGTCTCGTACACTTCCAGTGGCGTGCCGATTTGTTCGGCAATGCCCCCATTCATCACGATCATGCGGTCCGCCATTGTCATCGCTTCGACCTGATCATGGGTGACATAAAGCGACGTAATCCCCAGCTTTGATTGCAGCTCCTTGATTTCGAGCCGCATCTGCACGCGCAGCTTGGCATCGAGGTTCGACAACGGCTCATCAAACAGGAAAACCGCAGGTTCACGCACGATGGCGCGGCCCATGGCAACGCGTTGCCGCTGGCCTCCTGACAGCTGTTTGGGCTTGCGATCCAACAGTGGTTCCAACTGCAACAGCTTGGCTGCCTCAAGCACCTTGGCGTTGATCTGATCCTTGGGCAAGCCCGCGATTTTCAACCCATAGCCCATGTTCTGACGCACCGACATATGCGGATAAAGCGCGTAGTTCTGGAACACCATGGCGATGTCGCGGTCCATCGGTTCCTTGTCATTGGCGCGTGCGCCGCCGATCAGGACATCTCCGCCCGACACGGTTTCAAGGCCCGCGACCATCCGCAACAAGGTGGATTTGCCGCAACCGGACGGCCCGACGATCACGATGAACTCGCCATCCGCGATCTCGGCATCGATCCCGTGGATCACGTCCGTCGCGCCAAAGCTTTTCTTGATCCCCTTCAGGGTGACTGTCGCCATATTATTTCTCGCTATCCACAAGGCCGCGAATAAACAGCCGTTGCATGCTGACGACGACGATCACCGGGGGGATCATCGCAAGGATGGATGTGGCCATGATGACCGGCCAATCGGCCACATCGTCACCCGACGGGAACATCTGTTTGATGCCCATGACGATGGTATTCATCTCGGGATCGGTGGTGATCAGAAGAGGCCACAGATACTGGTTCCAGCCGTAGATAAACAGGATCACAAAGAGCGCCGCGACATTCGTGCGGCTCATCGGCACGACGATGTCCCAGAAAAACCGCATGGGCCGGGCGCCATCGACCCGGGCGGCTTCGGCCAGCTCATCCGGGATCGTCAGGAAAAACTGCCGAAACAGGAACGTGGCCGTGGCCGATGCAATCAACGGAAAGATCAGACCGCCGTAGCTATTGAGCATACCAAAGCCGGCGACGACTTCGAATGTGGGCACGATCCGCACCTCAACCGGCAGCATCAGGGTCAGAAAGATCATCCAAAAGAAGAAGTTACGCCCCGGAAACCGGAAATAAACGATGGCAAAGGCCGACAGCAACGAGATGATGATTTTGCCCACCGCGATACCGATGGCCATCACCAGACTGTTGAACAGCATGGTGCCGACGGGCACGTTGACGCCGGAAAACAGCGCTTTGGAGTAGTTTTCCCAAAGCTGGTCACCGGGCCAGAGCGGCATCGGGGGGCGCACGATTTCAGGCTGCGTGACCGAAGACGCGACAAAGGCAAGCCAGATCGGGAAAAAGATCACCATCACGCCGAGGATCATAAACACATGGGTCAGCCACAGTCCCGAGCCGCGTTTTTCGACCATCCCATGCACTTCGCGGGCCATCAGTAGTGCACCCGTTTTTCGATGAACTTGAACTGGATGATCGTCAGCAATCCAACCACCACCAGCAAGATCACAGATTGTGCAGAGGACGATCCCAGATCCTGCCCGACGAACCCGTCGGAAAAGACCTTGTAGACCAGAATCGTCGTCGATTGTTGCGGCCCGCCCCCGGTGATGGTGTGGATCACACCGAAGGTTTCAAAGAACGAATAAACCACGTTCACGACCAGCAAAAAGAATGTCGTGGGCGACAACAGCGGCAACACGATCGTCCAGAACCGGCGCCAGAAGCGGGCCCCGTCGATGGCTGCAGCTTCGATCACCGAGCGCGGAACAGCCTGTAGGGCCGCAAAGAAGAACAGAAAGTTATAGCTGATCCGGCCCCAGGCAGAGGCGACCACGACAAGACCCATCGCTTCGCCGCCATTCAACACATGGTTCCAGTCATAGCCAAGTTGGCCCAGATACCAAGAAATGACGCCCACACGGGTGTTGAACATGAACAACCACAACACACCGGCGACGGCGGGGGCCACGGCATAGGGCCAGATCAGCATGGTGCGATACACACCCGATCCCTTGATCAGTCGATCGGCGATGACGGCCAGAAACAAGGCCGGAATCATCGAGCACAGCGTCACGAGGATCGAAAAAATCGCCGTCGTGCCAAAGGCCGCGCGGTAGAATTTGTCATTCAGCAGGAATTCAAAGTTCCCCAGCCCGACATATTGAGAGGACAAGCCGAAAGGGTCAGGGATGAACAGCGATTGCCAGATCGCTTGCCCGGCAGGATAGAAAAAAAACACGAGGGAAATGACAACCTGCGGCGCGATCAGTACCAAGGGCAGCAACCAGCCGCGAAACGTGACGCGTTTTTCCATCAATTGCTCCTAGTCCTGTGTTTGGCGGGCCCATCGCAAGGCCCGCCAAGAGCGTCTTGTCTTAGTTATTGGCGGTTTCGAAACGCCGCAACAATGCGTCGCCACGTTCCTTGGCGCTGTCCATCGCTTCCTGCGCAGTCTTATCACCCGACCAGATGCCCTCAAGCTCTTCGTCAATGATCCCGCGGATCTGATCGAACGAGCCGAGGCGCAAGCCTTTGGAATTGGCCGTTGGCTCTTTGGCGGTCATCTGGATGACAGCGATATCGGTACCGGGGTTTGCGTCATAAAAACCGGATGCGCGGGTGGCCTCTCCGGCCTCTGTCGTGATCGGCAGATACCCGGTGTCCTGATGCCATTTCGCCTGCACGTCGGACGAAGACAGGTAGGAGAGGAATTCACCAGCGCCCTTGTACTCATCCGCCTCATGGCCCGACATCACCCAAAGCGATGCACCACCGATGATGGTGTTCTGCGGGCTGTTGCCGACGCCTTCCCAATAGGGCAACGGACGCACGTCAAATTCGAATTCCGCTTCGGACTTGATCCCGGCATACCCCGCCGAGCTTTCGGTAAAGAGTGCGCATTCGCCGGCACGGAAGTTCGCGCCACCTTCGTTGCGACGCCCCGTATAGATGAATTTGCCATCGCGCGCCCACTCACCCATTGCCGTCAAGTGCGCAACCTGCGCTTCGCCGTTCAGCATCAACTCGGTGTCCAGACCGGCAAACCCGTTGTCCTGGCTGGCAAAGGGCACGTCATGATAGGCCGACAAGTTCTCAAGATGGATCCAGCTTTGCCATGCGGTCACAAGCGGGCAATCTTCACCACCAGCTTTGAGTTGATCCAGCACCGCGCCGACGTTTTGCCACGTGGACAAATCCGTATCGGGATCGACGCCAGCCGCCGCCATCGCGTCACGGTTCACCCACAAAACAGGAGTGGAAGAGTTGAACGGCAGTGACAGCATATCGCCATCCGTCGACGTATAGTACCCTTTGACAGCCCCGATATATGCATCGGGATCAAAGGTCGCGCCGCTTTCGCCCATCACTTCGTAGACCGGCCTGACAGCTCCTTCGGCGGCCATCATCGTGGCGGTGCCCACTTCGAACACCATCAGGATATGAGGCTGTTCACCCGCCCGGAAGGCCGCAATGCCCGCGTTCAGCGTTTCCGAGTAGTTGCCCTTGTGGCTTTCGACAACGACATAGTCACTTTGACTTGCGTTGAAATCTGCGACTTGCGCTTTCACCAACTCACCCAGACGGCCCGTAAAGGCATGCCAGAACTGGACTTCAGTTTGCGCCGCCGCCGCGATTGGCGACAAGAATGTGGATACGGCGAGTGCGCCGAGCAAAGTTCTTTTCATTGGTCCTCCCATGCACCGTTACGGTGCTATGTCCATGCGATGTCTTGGCATTTCGCCCGCATCAGTTAATCGACTTCGAGACGATACACCTGCCGGAATTTTAATCAAGCCGCGCACATCGTTCAATTTGCTTTTGGTCATGCGTTTTTTGGTGGCGCATAACCTGCCTTGCACTTGGCAGTCGGGCGTAACAGCATGATGACAATAGGAAGATTGATGAAAACAAATTTGAAATCTTCCTTCGATCCACCTGTCCTTTGGGTTATGCCAGCAACGGCCCAAACGCCGCTTGCGGAACGGATATTGCGCCGGACGTCACGATGAAATCGCGCGCACGTCACACACCTGAAGGCGACAATTGTTCAGCGCCACTGGCGCAACCTTTCAGATGCACACCCCGCTATCGCTTGCGAGCCCTTCTACACATCTGTAGGTTCGCTTGAAATCCGACATCTTTGAAAGGGGCACGTGCCTTGTCCTTCACGCCCGCCATTACCGGAACCGGAGTTTTCACACCGGAACACGTGATATCCAACGCTGAACTTGTTGTGGCCTTCAATGCCTATGCCGACAAATACAACGCCGAGAACGCCGACGAGATCGCCGCAGGAACGCGGTTGGCCAAAGCGCACTCCTCTGAAGAGTTCATCCTGAAGGCTTCGGGCATCGAACAGCGATATGTCATGGACAAATCCGGCATTCTGGATCCGGAGGTCATGCACCCGCTGCTGCGCCAACGCAGTGATGATGAACCGTCAATCATGGCAGAAATGGCGGTGGATGCCGCAAACAAGGCCCTCGTCGCCGCAGGCAAGACGGCTGCGGATGTTGACGCTGTGATCTGTGCGGCGTCAAACCTCGAACGCGCCTATCCGGCGGTCGCGATCGAAGTGCAGGACCTGCTCGGCATTCGGGGCTTTGCCTTTGACATTAATGTTGCCTGCTCGTCCGCGACATTCGGAATACAGGCGGCCGCTGACATGATCCGCTCCGGATCGATCCGCTCGGCTCTGGTCGTCAACCCCGAAATCTGCTCCGCCCATCTGGAATGGCGTGACCGCGATTGCCACTTCATCTTTGGCGATGTGGCAACGGCGATACTGATCGAGCGGCAAGAGGCCGCGACCGGTCCTTATTTCAAAATCAGATCGACCCGCTGCGCCACCCGGTTCTCCAATAATATCCGCAACAACAATGGCTACCTGCGGCGGTCCCGGCCTGACGGTATGATTGACCGGCGAGACATGCAGTTCATGCAAAACGGACGCAAAGTGTTCAAGGAAGTGCTGCCCATGGTAAACCAGCACATCGCAAACCACATGTCCGACGAAGGTGTGACTGCGCCCAACCTCAAACGCGTCTGGCTGCATCAGGCAAACAAATCGATGAACGACTATATCGGCGCACGTGTCCTCGACCGCGATCCGGCACCTGGCGAACAGCCCAATATCCTGCAGGATTACGCCAACACGTCTTCCGCCGGATCGATTATCGCGTTCTCCAAATACTCCGAAGACATGGAAAACGGTGATATCGGCCTGATCTGCTCCTTTGGAGCGGGATATTCGGTTGGCTCCATCCTTGTTGAACGGCAAGACTGACCAAGGAGCAGGCGGGTGAGCGGCACGTTCGCAGGTCTCTTCAACGCCTTGAGTTCCTCAAAATACCAATGAAACAGGACCAATGCGCTCTGAACAGGCCAGCCTTTGCACTACCTTCGCTCCTCTTGCCCCCCAAGGGCCTCCGATTTAAGGAAGGCGCCATGGCAAAGCTCTATTTTCACTACTCTACAATGAACGCAGGCAAATCGACCGTTCTGCTGCAAGCGGCGCACAACTACCGGGAACGGGGGATGGAGCCTTATCTTCTCACGGCGCAACTCGACAACCGCGCAGGCACCGGCCGCATCGCTTCGCGCATTGGAATAGACACACCAGCAGACACGTTTAATCCAAGCGAAGATCTGTTCGAAAAGCTCGAAAAACGGGCCGCCCGAGGGCCGGTTGCCTGTGTGTTTGTCGACGAAGCCCAGTTTCTCACCGAAGCACAGGTTTGGGACCTCGCCCGCGCCGTCGACGACCTGAATTTGCCGGTCATGTGTTACGGTTTGAGGGTGGATTTCCAGGGCAAGCTCTTTCCCGGTTCTTCAACGCTGCTCGCCCTAGCCGATGAAATGCGCGAAGTTCGCACAATTTGTCATTGCGGGAAAAAGGCGACGATGGTGATCCGGCAAGGGGCCGATGGCAATGTTATCAAGGACGGTGCGCAGGTGCAGATTGGTGGCAACGAGACGTATGTGTCACTCTGCAGGCGGCACTGGCGCGAAGCGGTCGGTCGTTGAGACAAACGCGATCCGACACGGATCGCGGCGGGACATCGACACGATGTCCTCACCGAGTAAGACCAACCTTTGCCGCATAGAGCGCAATCCGTACCGGATTGTAGCCGGAAACCGCGTCGGTTTCCGGCTTAAACGGGGTTCGGCAGCGCCTCGCCCAGTCGAAATGCCCTGAGGTTGTCGACGGCCAGAAGGCCCATTGCGGCGCGAACTTCCAAGGCCGCTGTTCCGAGATGTGGCAGTACGGTCACCCTATCCAAACCCATCAAAGTTTCTGGCACTTTGGGCTCAAATTCGTAGACATCCAACCCTGCTCCTCCAATCGTTCCAGCCTCGAGCGCTGCAACCAAGGCCGCTTCGTCGACGACATCCCCGCGCGAAATATTAATGAAATGCGCATGACACTGCATTGCACTCAGTACAGCGGCATCAATCAAATGATGCGTCTCTGCTCCGCCGGGCACAGCCGCCACAAGAAAGTCGACCTGCCCTGCCAGATCGGTCAGCGTCGGATACCGTTGCGCAGGATAGGGCAGCGCCTTCTGAGAGCGGTTGAAATACGACACATCCATTCCAAATCCGAAATGGCACCGATGCGCGATCGCTTGACCGATCCGGCCCATACCGACAATTCCCACACGTTTGCCGGACATGTGCAGTCCCAACATCTGCGTCGGATGCCATCCCGCCCACGTTCCGGACCGCACCAAGCGTTCCCCCTCTGCCGCCCGCCGCGCAGACATCAGCATCAGCATGACACCGATATCAGCCGTCGCATCGGTGACCGCCCCGGGCGTGTTCGTCACGGCGATACCTGCCGCGCGGGCCGCAGCCACATCAATATGATTGAAACCAACGCCAAAATTGGCGAGCAACCGACAGCGCGGGTCAGGCACATCCGCAAAAACTGCGGCAGAGAATTGATCCCCGAGGGTCGGCAGCACAGCATCATAGTCACGCAGGCTGGCACGCATCTCGTCTCCTGTCAGAGGCAGGGTTTCATTGCGCACATCCACGACATCGAAGAAAGGGCGCGCGGCGTCGACCACGACATCCGGCAGCGGGCGGGCAATCAGAACGCGGCTCAATGCAAACGGCCCCCGACCGGGACATCCCGCTCTGGCTGCGCCAACACGATGGCCCCATCCGCATCGGGAAAGCCAAGGACCAGAACCTCTGACATGAACCGCCCGATTTGACGGGCAGGAAAATTCACCACGGCCAACACTTGCCGACCCACCAGCTTTTCCGGTTCATAATGTACCGTGATCTGGGCCGAGGTCTTTTTCTCTCCCAATTCGGACCCAAAATCGATCCACATCTTGATCGCGGGCTTGCGCGCTTCGGGAAAGGGCTCGGCGCGCACCACGCGCCCGACACGCACATCAACCTTCATGCAGTCATCAAAACTGATCTCATCCATTGGCCAACTCCTTGGATCGGTTCGCGGCGGCGGCAACCGCTTCGGGCAACAAGGTGGGAAACCCACGGTCGGGATCCATCAACACTTCCAAAGCCGCTTGCGTGGTCCCGTTGGGGCTGGTGACGTTCACGCGCAGTTGCCCCGGATCCTCGTCCGATTGCATGGCAAGCGCGCCCGCCCCCGCGACTGTGGCCTTGGCCAATTGCAGGGCCAGTTCTTCCGGTAACCCTTGCGCCACGCCGCCAGCGGCCAGGGTTTCGATCAGGTGAAAAACATAGGCGGGGCCCGATCCGCTGACACCGGTCACGGCATCCATCTGCGCCTCACTTTCAAGGCACACAACCTCCCCCACAGCAGACATCAGCAACTCCGCCTCACCCAAGGCGCTCTGCCCCGCGACATTGGCACAAAGCGCCGTGATACCGCGACCCACCGCTGACGGTGTGTTGGGCATGGCACGTATGATCGGGGTGTTGGCCCCGAATGCACGTTCAAAGGAGGAGATCGGGGTACCGGCAGCCACCGATATAAAAACCGTCTGCCCATTGGCCAGCGCCGTGATCGCAGGTAACGCATTGCCCATCATCTGGGGTTTGACGGCGATCAAAACGACAGCAGGAGCGTCAGGCAAAGGTGCATTCACGTGTACACCCGTGGACACCACCCAATCGGACGGTCCGGGATCCAGCACCCAAACCTTGTCAGCAGGCAACCCGCGTTCCAACCAACCGGCCAGCATGGCCGACCCCATCTTGCCGCAGCCCAAGAGCACAAGGCCATGTGCCGCAATCCGTTCGTCTTGCATAAAATTTCCCCCGACGTATCAGGGGGACAGATTAAGCGCGGCCATAGGCCTCTGCAATGGCGACTTGCAACGCGTCTTTCGGGCTCCGATCGCCCCAGACAAGCAATTGCAACGCGGGATAATACCGCTCGGCGCTCATGACAGCAGCGTTGATCATGGTGTCGATCTGCTCGGGGCCCGCAATCTGACCACCCGCCAGAACCAGACCATAGCGATAGACCATCAGCTTTTGCTCTGCCCAATAGGTGAACGACCCGGCCCAGCACTGGTCATTGATCAGGTTCAGCAGTTCATAAAGCTCGGACAGCTTTTCCTCGGGCGGTTCCATCTCGAAGGTGCAAACCATGCGCAACGTCTCATCATAGCCCGACCAGGCCAAAGTGATGGAGTATGTGCGCCACTGACCTTCGACAGCCATTGCGATCTGATCATCGCCAATGCGGTCAAAATCCCACTCATGGTGTTCTGCTATGTGCTCGACGATATCAATGGGATGGATTTCGTCTTCCAGGTACTGCTCGGAAAGGGCCATGTCGCCACCTCTTATTCGCTGTAGCGATGGGGGCTGGCAGCGCCCCAAGCGCTAGGTGCCTGCTCTAGAAACCGGGGCGATCCCCCGTGCCTCTACCAGATATGGTGGCCGTGCTTGACGTCTGTGGCAACCCTTTATTTGGGGATAACCTCAATAAGTTGGGGACAAAGACACTTTGATCGCAAAATAAGCACGCCCGATCTTGAAAACCCGGCCGCAGGGCGACTGACCGTGAAACGCGGGCACGCCTAGGCGCCTGCCCTACTCTGTTCCAAGAAAATCCCCCGGAGGGCCCGCCTGAAACGCAAAACGCCCGGCAGATACCGGGCGATCATTCTCAAGCTGGCAGAATATGGAATGGCGCGGCAGCGCCCCCGCCGGATTACTTGGTTTCCAGCGCGTCCAGACGCGCCTTCAGCGCCTCGTTTTCTTCGCGGGCTTTTTGCGCCATGGCGCGCACGGCGTCAAATTCTTCACGGGTGACAAAATCGCGATCCGCCAGCCAGCGGTCCATCATAGACTTCATCGCCGTTTCCGCTTCGTCCCGCGCGCCCTGAGCAACGCCCATCGCATTGGTCATCAACTGAGAAATATCGTCAAAAATCTTGCCGCGTGCTTGCATGTTTTGGTTTCCCGTTTGTCGCTGTATCCTATATGGAGTGCCAAGGCACCGCCCGCAAGGTTGACCTCACCCCGACACAGAGGCATTCAGACGCAGATGCACGCCATGATCCCCTTCCCCGACATCTCGCCAGAGATTTTCTCCATCTCGCTTTTTGGGATGGAACTGGCGCTGCGCTGGTACGCGCTGGCCTATATCGTTGGGATCATCATCGGCTGGCGGCTCGTTGTGATGGCAGTGAAATCACCACGACTGTGGCCCAACAGCACGCCCGTCATGACCCCCGCCCAAATCGAGGATATGCTCACATGGATCATCCTGGGTGTACTTCTGGGCGGGCGGTTTGGCTATGTCCTGTTCTATCAACCCGGTGTTTACCTTGAGAATCCCGCATCCATTCTGGCCATCTGGCAGGGTGGCATGGCATTTCACGGCGGTATGCTGGGGGTTGTCGTTGCCGCGTGGCTGTATACCGGACGGCACAAGATCGATCGGCTGAGTGCAGCGGACGCCATCGCCTTGGGCGTACCCCCTGGACTGCTTCTCGGTCGGCTTGCCAATTTCGTAAACGCCGAGCTTTGGGGGCGTCCGACGGATTTGCCCTGGGGCGTCGCTTTTCCCGGGTATACCGCGCAGTACTGCCCGGACATCACAGACATATGCGCCCGCCACCCGTCGCAACTCTACGAGGCCGCGCTGGAAGGATTGATTTTGCTCGCCCTGCTTTTGTGGTTGGCATGGCGCCGCGACGCGTTCAAACGGCCCGGACTGATCTGCGGTACCTTCCTTGCAGGCTACGGACTCTCGCGTTTCATGGTCGAATTTGTACGCCAGCCTGACGCACAATTCATCTCGCAGGGCAATCCGCTGGGCCTCGCCTGGCATGTCGGCGGCTACGGGCTGACGATGGGTCAGATCCTGTCACTGCCCATGATTGCGCTTGGCGTCTGGTTGATTCTTAGGGCACGTAAGCGCGCCGCCATAGCCACATGACCCTCAAGGACGACCTGATGGCACGCATTGCCGCGACCGGCCCGATTTCCGTCGCAGACTTTATGTCCGAGGCCCTGCTGCATCCCACCAAAGGCTACTACACCACCCGTGACCCCTTGGGCGCGCAGGGCGATTTCGTAACGGCGCCCGAAATCAGCCAGATGTTTGGCGAGTTGGTGGGCCTCAGCCTCGCGCAAAGCTGGCTCGATCAAGGGGCGCCGGAGCGTTTCACCTTGGCCGAACTCGGTCCGGGCCGCGGCACGTTGATGGCGGATATTCTGCGCGCCACCCGGAGCGTACCCGGCTTTCATGACGCGGCGAACATCCATCTCGTCGAGGCTTCCCCTGTCCTGCAAGACGCTCAGGCTGCAACGCTGGTCGGACACGCGCCGACATGGGTGTCCAGTGTCAATGATCTGCCAGCCGCGCCGCTCTGGCTGGTCGCCAACGAATTTTTCGACGCGCTTCCCATCCGCCAATTCGAGCGCGCAGGATCCGGTTGGCGGGAGCGTTGTGTCGGGTTGACGGGCGATGCGCTTGGCTTTGGACTTGCTGCGCCCGCGCCCCGTGCTGATCTGGAACACCGGTTGGAAGACACAGGCGATGGTGATGTCGTGGAAGTCTGTCCGACCGCCCGCACGATTCTGAACGTGATCAGCAGCCACATCGCCGCACAGGGTGGCGCGGCCCTGATCATCGATTACGGCGATTGGCGCAGCCAGGGCGACACCCTTCAGGCTGTTCAAAACCACGCGGCGGTCGATCCGCTCGCGGACCCGGGGCGCGCGGATCTGACAGCTCATGTAGATTTCGAAGTGCTTGCCACCGCAACCGCACCCGCCTCGCATTCGCGGGTCACGCCACAGGGTGTCTTTCTCGAACGGCTCGGGATCACGGCACGGGCGCAACAGCTTGCCCAGAAGCTCACCGGTCGGGCGCGTGAGACCCATATCGCTGCACATCGACGGTTGACGCATCCGCAAGAAATGGGAAACCTGTTCAAAGTGCTGGGCGTATTCCCGGCGACTTCTGCGCCACCGCCGGGGCTGACGAAATGACACTTGAGATCCTCACCGCCGATACACTTGCCCCGGTTCGCCATGGATTTTTCACCCGCGCCGGCGGCGCGTCTTCGGGTGTTTTTTCCGGCCTGAACTGCGGCACGGGCAGTTCTGACCAGACCGAAATCGTCGAGATCAATCGCGCCCGTGTCGCAGACGCAATGGGCGTAGATGCAAGCCATTTGATCGGTGTCCACCAAATTCATTCTGCCGATGCCGTCCACGTCACCGGCCCCGTGACGACCAAACCCAAGGCCGATGGCCTTGTCACGCGCACACCGGGTCTGGCGCTGTCCGTACTGACCGCAGATTGCCAGCCGGTGCTTTTGGCAGACGCACAATCCGGGGTCATAGGTGCCGCTCATGCGGGATGGAAGGGTGCACAGGCGGGTATTGTAGAGGCAACAGTCGACGCAATGGTGGCTCTCGGTGCCATCCGCAGCCAGATCCACGCGGTCATCGGGCCGACGATCAGCCAAAGGGCCTACGAAGTGGGCCCAGAGTTCTTTGAGGAATTTATGGACGAAGGCCCGGAGAACGCCCGCTTTTTTGCAGGGGGCGACGGCGACCGCATGCATTTCGATCTGCCCGGTTACGGACTGTCGCGCCTGCGCGCCGCCGGAATTGCATCAGCGGAATGGACCCGCCACTGCACGTATTTCGATCCGCATCGGTTCTTTTCCTATCGCAGATCGGTCCACGAAAAAGCCCCCGACTATGGCCGATTGATCGCGACAATTGTACTCTGACCTTGGGAAAGAGGGGCGCGCGATCGGCAGGGGCGATTGAGCCAAAGTAATAAGCAGGTGACGGGTAGAGCCTGGCAAGTCCGCCTAGGCTTGCTTGCGCAAACGCTCTTCCAGAACCTCAAACGGCACGCCGGGTGCGTCCTTGGCTTGCCGGATCACCAGCGAAGTCTTGACCGACGCCACGTTTGCAGTGGTCAACAATTCGCCCGTCAGAAAACTTTGGAAACTGGACAGGTCGGGTGCCACGCATTTGAGGATGAAATCCACCTCTCCATTGAGCATGTGGCACTCACGCACCAACGGCCAGGCACGACACAGATTTTCAAAGGCGCTCAGGTCAACTTCGGCCTGACTGGCCAGCCCGACATTGGCAAAAACCTGCACCTCAAAGCCCAGTTCGTGTGCGTCTACATCCGCATGGTAGCCCTTGATGTATCCGCTTTCCTCAAGCGTGCGCACGCGGCGCAAACAGGGTGGCGCAGAAATGCCGACCCGCTTGGCCAATTCGACATTGGTCATGCGCCCGTCTGACTGAAGTTCTGCGAGAATCTTGCGATCAATCGAATCGAGTCGCGTGCTTGCCATAAGCGCCCCCTGAATTTGCGGTTGTTATAGCACCCCGCGGAGTATGCGCAATAATCTTTCGCACCAGCGCAACATTTGGAAATCAAAGCGGTAAATCACGGGACGATCTTCCCTTCAATCGCGGGGTTCAAACCTTGCGATCCTGTGTCTATATCAGTCGGACTGAAATCTAATCGACCGGGGGTTATCATGGCCGAGACAAAGCGCACGAAGGTTCTGATCATTGGCTCCGGCCCTGCCGGTTACACTGCGGGCGTTTATGCCAGCCGTGCGATGCTGAATCCGATACTGGTGCAAGGGATTGAACCCGGCGGTCAGTTGACCACCACGACTGAGGTCGAAAACTGGCCAGGCGACACCGAGGTGCAAGGGCCCGATCTGATGATCCGCATGCAGGATCACGCCAAGGCGATGGGCTGCGACATCATCGGCGATATCATCACCTCCGTGGACTTCTCGAACCGGCCCTTCGTCGCACAATCCGACAGCGGCACGGAATATGTTGCGGACGCCATCATTCTGGCAACCGGCGCGCGCGCCAAATGGCTGGGTCTGCCCTCGGAAGAGAAATTCAAAGGCTTCGGCGTGTCGGCTTGCGCCACATGCGACGGATTCTTTTACCGCGGACAGGAAATCGTTGTGATCGGCGGCGGCAACACGGCCGTCGAAGAGGCTTTGTTTTTGACCAACTTCGCGTCCAAAGTCACTCTTGTGCACCGCCGGGACGAATTGCGAGCCGAGAAAATCCTGATCGATCGTTTGATGAAAAATCCAAAGATCGAGCCGCTGTGGTTCCACGAACTGGTCGAAGTCTACGGCGGCGACAGCCCGCTGGGTGTCGAAGGGGTCAAGGTCAAACATACCAAAACGGGCGAACTGACGGACATCCAGGCCAAGGGCGTTTTTGTTGCGATCGGCCATGCGCCGGCCAATGAGCTGGTCAGGGATGTTCTGGAGACGCATATGGGGGGTTATGTCGTGACAAAGCCCGACAGCACGGAAACATCGATCCCCGGCGTCTTTGCCGCGGGCGATCTGACGGATTACAAATACCGCCAGGCTGTTACATCTGCGGGCATGGGCTGCATGGCAGCGCTCGAGGCCGAACGTTTCATCGCGGAAACCGAAAGCGACACGACCGCCGAAACAATCATCAGCGCAGTCGCGGAATAGAGATCACTGCCATGCGTTCGCGCGCGCCCCCGTGTGTGCGCGAACCGGCGTCCCCTTCTCTGTTCCCGAAAATCCCGGGGGAGCCCGAAGGGCGGGGGCGGGGCCCCCTCTACCACCATCAACACCGGGTGTGGTCCGCCAACACCAAAGGCGACCAGCGACCAATGACAGGTTGACCGACAGGTGTTCTGTCGCCACCCTTTCCTCTCGGAACTACGTGAATTGGGGACATCATGGCGAGCGTGCTTTGGCGTGGCAACTGGGCAACGCGGGCGCGGATCGCGTCCGGCCTCGTGCTCATGCTCTACGTCACGCTCCACTTGCTCAACATTGCGGCCGTTCTGATCTCCCCCAGCGTTGCCAATGCGTTTCAGGACCTCCGGCTGGCCGTCACCCGGAGCGCCCCGGGCGAGGTCCTGTTGGGCACCGCGCTGATCACGCATCTTTTGCTCGCGCTTTATAAAATCGCCATGCGGCGCTCGCTTCGGATGTCGCTGGGCGAAGGCATCCAGATTGCCTTTGGCATCACGATCCCACTGATCCTGAGCAGCCACATCATCTACACCCATATCGCATTTCAAGCCATCGGCGTGGATACCCGGTTGGGCTATGTCACCGCGTTGATATGGGACACGACCGATGGGTGGCTGCAGGTGGTCTTGATGGCCGTCACCTGGGTGCACGCCGCGATCGGCATACATATGTGGCTCAGGATAACGTCGTGGTGGGGGCGTGCCATTCCATGGATGATCGGGATCGCCGTTCTGGTACCGACTTTGGCCTTGCTGGGATTCGTCACCTCTGGCCGCGCGGTGCGGGAGATCCTCCAGGACCCAGGGACACGGGCCATGGCCTTTGAAGCCTGGGGATTTCCAGACCAACAAGGCTTTGATTTTCTCCGCACAATCGACACACGTGTGGACGGCATCATGTGGACAATTCTGGGCGTTCTGATCATATTCATCCTGATACGCTGGACCGTGGCGAGCATCCGCAAACCGGTGCGGATCACCTATGTGAACGGCCCGACCGTCCGGGCCGCGCGGGGGCCGACGCTGTTGGAAACATCGCGGATGGCAGGGGTGGTTCATACCGCGCTGTGCGGTGGACGTGGGCGGTGTACCACCTGCCGGGTCATCGTCGAGGACGGGCTTGATGACTTGCCACCGCCCTCAGCCGCGGAAAGGCGCGCCTTGCACGCGGTTGGCGCACCGCCGAATGCGCGGCTTGCTTGTCAGGTTCGGCCACAAGGCCCGACAACAGTGTTTCGAGTCTTTGCAGAGGATGGCAAACGGGGGCGCGCCCATGCCAGTCAAGGCAAGGAAGCCCGGCTTGCTGTCCTTTTTCTGGACATGCGCGGCTTTACGGCCCGGACCGACGGGCAACTGCCCTATGATGTGGTCTTCCTGTTGAACCGGTTCTTCGATGAGATCGTCCCGCCCATTCTCGCGGCGGATGGCACGATCGACAAGTATATGGGCGACGGGCTGATGGCTGTTTTTGAAACAAGGGATGACACCAGTTCGGCCCGCGCTGCACTCAAGGCGCTTGAAGGGATTGGGGCAGCGCTCGAGAAATTCAATGCCACCCTGACGCAAGAAGGCAGCACCCCAGTCTCGATCGGCATCGGCGTTCATCTGGGGACAGTCGTGCTGGGAGAGATCGGTGCGGCGGGTCGGGCGCCACGGACGCTGATCGGTGATACGGTCAACATCGCGTCGCGTCTGGAGAGTGAAACCAAGGCCCTTGGTGTGCAAGCGATTGTCTCCATTGATATTCTGATTGCCGCCGACATAAGTCCGCCCGATGACAGCCTCGTGTCGCTCACTTTGCGTGGCCGCGAAGCACCATTGCAAGCCTTGCCCCTGTCAGATGCGAGCGATGCAGGAGCACTTCAGACAGGCTCGTTCTGATCAGACCTGCGCCGCAGCTTCCGTGTCGCCCATTAACCACAATGTACAAAAACGTCGCATATTGAAAGTTTGTTCTTTCATGAACACACTTCTTCTGACATGTGTTCACGCATGAACGTAACTGAGTCTGTGACATGACAAGCGCCGCGACGAAACCCAATCCGGAATACGAAGATCAGCTCTTCCGTCTGTTGCGCCAGCTTGATCTGGCGCCGCAGGCGTCGCAACGGTCTACGGCCGAAGCGTTGGGCGTGTCTCTGGGTCGGCTCAACGCATTGCTGCGTGGCGCAACGGCAGCCGGTTTCGTCTCCGTCAGCGGCCATGACGGTCCCGACAAACGCCAACGCTACTACTATGCACTGACGACACGCGGTGCCGCCGAAAAAATTCGGCTCACTGACCAATTCTTAACTCGAAAGTTTGCAGAATACGACGCGCTCTATTCCGAACTGACTGGCACAACCTCTGGATTCAATCCCTTAAACTACAGGACAAAATTGATGGAAAATAATCTCGCCCCTATCCCGGAGCTATTCGTCTCCTATGACAGCGCGCAAAAGCTCAAAATGGAAGCTGCGAACCTTGTCAGCTGGGATCTGACACCACGTCAGATCTGTGACTTGGAGCTGTTGATGAACGGTGGGTTCAACCCGCTGAAGGGCTTTCTTTCCGAAGCGGATTACAACAGTGTCGTCAACGACATGCGCACCGTGGACGGTCATCTGTGGCCGATCCCGATCACGCTGGACGTCAACGAAAAATTCTCCGGCGATCTGGAGATCGGTCAGGACATCGCGCTGCGTGACCAGGAAGGCGTGATCCTCGCCACAATGACCGTCACCGACCGTTGGACACCCAACAAAGCGCTCGAAGCCGAAAAAGTGTTCGGAGCAGATGACAGCGCACACCCTGCCGTCAACTACCTGCATAACACGGCGGGCGACGTTTATCTGGGGGGACCGGTCACAGGCATCCAGCAACCTGTGCACTACGATTTCCGCGGCCGTCGCGATACGCCGAACGAATTGCGCGCGTTTTTCCGTAAAATGGGCTGGCGCAAGGTTGTGGCTTTCCAAACCCGGAACCCGCTGCACCGCGCGCACCAGGAACTGACCTTCCGCGCCGCACGTGAAGCACAGGCCAACCTGCTGATCCACCCGGTCGTGGGCCTGACCAAACCGGGCGACGTCGATCACTTCACCCGCGTGCGCTGCTACGAAGCGGTCCTCGACCAGTACCCGCAAGCGACAACTTCGATGTCCCTTCTGAACCTCGCCATGCGCATGGCAGGCCCGCGTGAAGCGGTCTGGCACGGCCTGATCCGCAAGAACCACGGCTGCACCCACTTCATCGTCGGTCGCGACCACGCAGGCCCCGGCAGCAACTCCGCTGGCGAAGATTTCTATGGCCCCTATGACGCGCAGGACCTGTTCCGCGCGCATCAGGAAGAGATGGGCATTGAAATGGTCGATTTCAAACACATGGTCTGGGTGCAGGAACGCGCCCAATACGAAGCCATGGACGAAATCAAAGATAAGGATGACATTACCATCCTGAACATCTCGGGCACGGAACTGCGCCGCCGCCTGGCCGAAGGTCTGGAAATCCCCGAATGGTTCTCGTTCCCCGAAGTGGTCAAGGAACTGCGTCGCACCAAGCCTCCACGCGACAAACAAGGGTTTACCGTCTTCTTCACCGGGTTCTCCGGGTCGGGCAAATCCACCATCGCAAACGCCTTGATGGTCAAGCTGATGGAAATGGGCGGACGTCCGGTGACATTGCTCGATGGTGACATCGTGCGCAAGAACCTGTCCTCCGAGCTGGGCTTCTCCAAAGAGCACCGCGACCTGAACATCCGCCGCATCGGCTATGTCGCGTCCGAGATCACCAAGAACGGCGGGATCGCCATCTGTGCGCCCATCGCGCCCTATGCCACCACGCGCCGCGCCGTGCGCGAAGACATCGAAGCTTTCGGTGCCTTTGTCGAAGTGCACGTCGCCACCACGATCGAAGAGTGTGAACGCCGTGACCGCAAAGGCCTGTACAAGCTGGCGCGTGAAGGCAAGATCAAAGAGTTCACAGGTATTTCAGACCCTTACGATGTGCCTGCAAACCCTGAGTTGAGCGTCGAAACCGAGAATGTCGACGTCGATAACTGCGCGCACCAGGTTCTGCTGAAACTGGAGTCGATGGGCCTGATCTAGACCATTCGAGCGATACCACCGGCGGAGGATGCCTCCGCCTTACGGGCTCGATCAGAGAGTCCCGCGGAAGTCTCTTCCCGTAAGGCGCACCCTTTGGTGCGCCTTTTTACAAGTGTAAGGATCCGCTTATCAACACATGCGCCTGGCCCGACACAACCACCCCGGTGATCGCCCCCCGTGGACCCAAAACTTCGACATATGCCCTGCCCGGCCGTCCCATTCCATGCCCTTGTTCTGCAACAAGGCGGGGCGTTCCAATCAACCCTTCAGACCACAGATAGGCGGCCATTGCCCCGGTCGCAGACCCGGTAAACGGATCCTCACCCGGACTTGGCGGCGCCAAAAGCAGCCGCGCATAGCTGTCACCCTCCTCAGTGGCACCCGCTTGCGTGACCCAGAATGGCTCCATCATGTCGGTCCCGTCGAGACCCAATTGGTCGAAGTAAGCCTGCAATCCGACACTGTTCAAACGCACCGCATTCAAAGTGGTGCGATCTTTCAGAACCGTTATGCAAAACGGCAACCCCGTCGAGACGATTCGGGGTGGGTGCACGATGTCTTCCGGCGCGATATCACCGACTGCGGCGACAAGCGCTTTGGGAACGTAAGGGCCGAAGTCCGGCGCGATCTGGGTCATCGTCACCTGACCATCGGCAATTGCAACCGACACAAGGCCTGCCCCGGTTTCCAAAACCAGCGTGCCGTCGCCGATCAAATCACGGTGGCGCAAAGCGGCGACAGTGGCCACCGTCGGGTGCCCCGCAAACGGGATTTCCCGACTGGCCAGAAAATAACGCACCCTAATATCTGCAACCGTCGAAGGGCCTGTAAACGTACACTCGACCAATGACGTTTCACGAACGAAAGCGAGACAGGTCTCTTCACCCAAACCTGCGCCATCGTGGACGACGGCGCATCCGTTTCCACCAAACGGGACATTGGTGAACGCGTCCACCCAGTCCACCTCAAATTGCATCGTGTTCCCCCTCAGACAATCTGGTTTGCAGAAACTTACGGGGGCTTCGTGGATAGATACAATCCGTCGGAGTAAATTTAGAGTGACGCGTCAAACAGTGAGGAATGCGTGATCCGTCCGCTTGCATCCCCAAAAAGCGGGCCACGTGAATGTACGCAGCCCGTCAATAAACCATCAGTGCAAAGGCTGCGGGGCGTAGTCGTTCTGAACCGCCAGTGCCAGCGCCAATTTGCGATTCGCCACCAAGGCCAATTGCTGACCTTCCGCATCATGTACAGCGAACAACTGCTTCAAGCCTTCGGCCTGATCCTGAACTTCCTTGGGCAACGCATCGACCGAGATCGGTTTGACATAGACCATGCGGCCCACATCAGCATTCAAATCATATGGCGTGTTCATGACTTATCCTTTCCGTATGTTGATCGTCTGCACGATCGTTTCGGGCTGGGCGCGGGTCAGATCCACATGCAGCAGACCATTCTCCATCACAGCTTCACCCACTTCGACACCATCGGCCAACACAAAACTGCGTTGGAACTGCCGTCCGGCAATGCCACGATGCAAAAATATGCGGCCCTCGGTCTCTTCTGCCTGTCGGCCGCGAATAACCAACTGCCGATCTTCAACGGTGATCGACAGGTCTTCTTCGGCGAAACCGGCCACGGCAAGCGTTATCCGGTACGAAAAGTCAGATGTTTGTTCGATGTTGAACGGCGGATAGCCTTCACTGCCCTTGGCAGTCCGTTCCAGAAGCCGTTCAAGTTGCTCAAACCCAAGCATATGCGGGTAAGAGGCCAAAGTCATTTTCGTCATACGACACGTCCTTTTAGGGCAAGCGACAGTCAGGTGTCCGTCCCGTATACGGCAACGAACACGCCTAATATGGGCAGAAACCATGTGTGTAACAAGGTCTAGGCGCATCGCGTTGTCGTGATTATATTAACGTTACACTAATTGTTTGGAATCATATCATGAACGCCCCCACGGATCTTTCGATGAAGAACGACGAAGTGCTGCGCGTTGAACTTGAAGTGTTTCGTCGCGAGCACCGGGATCTGGACGACTCTATCCGCGCGCTGCAGGAGATGCCCACTGCCGACCAGTTGACGGTGCAACGCCTGAAAAAGAAAAAGCTGCGTCTCAAGGATATAATTGCCAATATCGAAGATCGTCTGACCCCTGATATCATTGCGTGAAGCCGCCATTCACCCGCATGGGCAGACTTGCGTCCAGATGACTGAAGCGGCGCTTTCGGAAACGATTGCGCTTGACCACGAAACACCTATATTCCGCGCTTCTTGATCGCAGGAGAAGCAGTATGACCGTACAGGTTGGCATAATCATGGGCAGCCAATCCGACTGGCCGACGATGCGCGAGGCTGCGGATATGCTGGACGCGCTGGGTGTGCCTTATGAAAAGCGGATCGTCTCGGCGCACCGCACGCCGGACCGACTGTGGGACTATGGCAAAACCGCTGCAGAACGCGGTCTTCAGGTCATAATCGCGGGCGCTGGCGGTGCCGCGCATTTGCCGGGCATGATGGCCTCCAAGACGCGCGTCCCTGTGATCGGCGTTCCGGTCCAGACCCGGGCACTGTCCGGCGTGGACTCGCTCTATTCCATTGTGCAGATGCCGCGCGGTTTTCCGGTGGCGACCATGGCGATCGGTGCGGCCGGCGCAGCCAATGCGGGTCTGATGGCTGCGGGTATTCTTGCCTTGAACGATGCCAATCTGGCGGCACGTCTGGATCAATGGCGCGCAGACCTGTCGGCCTCCATCCCCGAGGTACCGACCGATGACTAAACCTTTGGCCCAGGGTGCAACCATCGGCATTCTCGGCGGAGGCCAATTGGGACGTATGCTGTCGGTTGCGGCCGCGCGGCTTGGCTTCAAGACCCACATCTTTGAGCCAAGCGCCCTGCCCCCGGCCGGTGACGTCGCGCACATGTGCACCACCGCCCCTTACGAAGACAACGACGCGCTCTTCGCCTTTGCCACCACGGTCGATGTCATCACCTATGAGTTCGAAAATATCCCCACCTTGACTCTGGATGCGCTCGAAGACCATGCGCCGATCCGGCCGGGCCGCGAGGCGCTGCGCGTCAGCCAGGACCGGCTTGTGGAAAAAGACTTCCTTTCTGGCCTCGGCCTGAAAACTGCCGCCTATGCGGACGTACCGGACATGGCCGCCCTCGCGACCGCGCTGGCCGCGATCGGCACGCCCGCGATCCTCAAGACGCGGCGCTTTGGCTATGACGGCAAGGGGCAAGCCCGGATCATGGCGGCGGCGGACGCGGCCACCGCCTTGACCGATATGAAGGGTGCGCCCGCAATCCTCGAAGGTTTCGTGGAGTTCAGCCACGAAGTCTCTGTCATCGCCGCGCGTGGTCTGGATGGGTCCGTGGCCTGTTTCGATCCGGGCGAGAATGTGCACAAGGATGGTATCTTGCACAGCACCACAATCCCTGCCCGCCTGTCAGCCAGCCAGCGTACGGATGCCATTCTGCTGGCCGCCAACATCCTGAACGCGCTCGATTATGTCGGGGTCATGGGAGTCGAGCTTTTTGTGACGCCGCAAGGATTGATCGTGAACGAGATTGCCCCGCGCGTGCACAATTCCGGGCACTGGACGCAGAATGGCTGCGTCGTGGATCAATTCGAGCAGCACATCCGCGCAATCGCGGGGTGGCCGCTGGGCGACGGCAAGCGTTACGCCGACGTGGTGATGGAAAACCTGATCGGAGACGACATGGAGCGCGTTCCCCAGATAGCGCGCGAGGCAGGCAGCGCTCTGCATCTCTACGGCAAAGCCGAAGCGCGCGCAGGTCGCAAAATGGGCCATGTCAACCGGGTCGTTTCATAGGCAGCAGCGCTATCTTGCAAGAATCCCGCACGTTGCCATGGACCTCGTAAGGCGGTCTTCAGCCCGCCACGAACCGCTCTGCCACATCCCCGGACATGTAACTGACGCGCCCGCCCGACAGGGTAGCCGCCACGCGATCTTCTGCATCCAAAATCACGATATCGGCGCGCAGCCCCGGGACCAGCCTGCCGCGATCCGTCAACCCAAGAACGCGGGCAGGCCCTGACGACACCAAGGCCCACGCCGCCGCGAAATCCAGCACGCCACTGCGCGCCAACATCAATGCCGCACGACGCGGAGATGGGTAGTGATAGTCAGATGCCAGGGCGTCGCACTGTCCCATCGCGACAAGGTCGAGCGCCGACACGTTGCCTTTGTGAGAGCCGCCACGCACCAGATTGGGTGCGCCCAGAACAACAGCGTCGCCCGCGGAACGTGCAGCCTCTGCCGCGCCTTGCGTTTCGGGAAATTCAGCCACACGCGCGCCACGCGCACGCCACTGCGCGCGCGCTTCGGCTGTGTTGTCATCATGACTTCCGATACGGACACCCGCAGCAAGCAACGCATCGCAGAGCGGGCCAAGGGCTGCGAACACCTCGCCGGAGCGCGCATGCAGATCCAGTAACATCTGGAAATGTACGTCCGGATTTCGCCCCGCTTTCAAGGCCTGCCCCGTGATCCGGGGCGGTTTACGCCCTTCGGCAAGGCGCTCATGTGGCAGGTGATCGTTGAACACGACATAGGCGACGCCCCACTTTGCCACCCGCTCCGGCAAGGTGGCATAAAGATCAATCAGATGCGTCTCGAACCGCAATTGCGGACGCAGATCCGTCACAAGATCCGGCCCGACCTCCGCGATCGCGGCAAAGACCTGATCGGCGAAGTCAAGGCCCCGCAACCCGCCTTCCCAACTGACGAATTGTGCCAGCACGCCCGTGGTGATGCCATTGGCCGCCAGTTCGGCTTCGGCCGCGCGCAATCCCTCGCCCATCTGCTTCATAGCACCGCGTCGCGGTGCAAGATGGCGCTCGAATCCGTCCCCGTGCACATCCACAATCCCAGGCAACACGCGAAACCCCGAAAGGTCTACGGCGCGTCCGACAGGCGCATCGACAATCAGCCCATCCGCCAAAGACAAGGGTGGGCGTGACAAACCGTCCGGATACAGGACCTCAGCCCCGATAATATCAATCGCCAGCACCGGAACGCCCCAAGATACACGCGCCCTCGGGACAACCCAGATGTTCCAGCACGGCATCCACCCAACGCAAATCGTGATTAAAGGCCCCGGTCTTCAAAAACGCCATGACCTGCGCAATCACATTGGGATTGTTCATCATGAACGTATGCGTGACCGGCAGCACGATGTGATCTGTCATGCCTGTAACCTTGGTGGAGGCAACCGAAACCTTTCCGTCGTCCGGCCCCGGCAGCAAAGAGGAAAAGTAGGGATTCAGCGATTGATCTCCCGCAACAATCCCAACCTGATAGTCGACAGCGGGCAGTCGGCGCGGCAAGCTTTCCGACCCGGTTCCAAGCTGGCCACCGGCAGGGCCGTTGAGCCACCCGAACGCCTCGATATCTCCAAGCGCATCAACCACTTCGCTGCCATTGTTGGGCGGCGCCAACATCACGACCCGCCCCAGCTTCTTCGGATGTGGATGGTTGGCCAACCAGTAACGCACCAGAATGCCGCCCATTGAGTGGGTGACGAAATGCACCGTATCGTCCCCGCAGGCGTTTATCGCGGCGGGAATGACTTCGGCGGCCAATTCCTGCACCGTTTCCGATGTGGAGGGATATCCGGGACGTACCACACGGTAATTTTCAGCCTTCAACGCTTGCTCCATCAGAACAAAGGACGTTTCTGTCCGCGCAAGCCCGTGCAACAACACCACGCAATCCGCACGGACGGCGCTCACACCGGCAAGCATCATAAGGCAAAAGGCGAAAAAGCGTTTCATAGCGGTTGAGATACACTCAAACATCGGCCTATGGAATGGCAACGCTTCGTCAATTCCAACAAAGGTACATCATGCGTCCCAAGTCTCCGCGCGTGGCCGTGCGCGCCGTAATCGTCGAAGACGGACGCCTCCTGATGGTCAATGCGTGGCCTGACGGTCAAAGCCCATTGATGTGTGCCCCCGGTGGCGGTGTCGAGGTCGGCAGCAGCCTGCCCGACAATCTGGCTCGCGAGGTCCAGGAAGAGACCGGCTTGCACGTATCCGTCGGCGCGCCGTGCCTGATAAACGAATTTCACGACCCGGCCAGCGGCTATCATCAGATCGATCTCTTCTTTCGCTGCACGATCCTGCCCGACAGCCCGCGACCCACGGACTGGACAGATACGGAACATATCGTGACGGATCGCCGCTGGTTGACACTGGATGAACTGGAAGCGATCCCGCACAAGCCTGACAGCCTCGGCGCGGCGGCTTTCGGAACTGAAGGGGTCAGCTACGATCCCCTTGAAGTTTTGGTGAAATAACCGCAAGTGCAATGCCCCCGAGCACAAGGATGGCCGAAACGACAATTGTAAGCGTGATCACCTCTCCCAATATCACCGCACCCGCAAGGATGGCGATGATCGGGACGCTCAGTTGAACCACCGCAGCCGTCTGGGCCTGCATGTCTGGTAATACAGAATACCAAAGCGCGTAGCCCAAACCGGATGTGACCGCTCCAGACGCGATCGCCAGTGCAATGCCCGAAGGTGCGGCATGCAGTGCGCCACCCAGCAAAGCGATTGCCAAAAGCGGTGTGGCAACGACGAAATTTGCAGCGGTCGTCGCCAAAGGGTCCCGGGCTCCCTTGCCTGCCAGTGTATAGGCGGCCCACCCCAAACCCGCCAAGACCATGAGCAGGGTGCCCGAAACATCAGCGCTCGCACCGTCGCTGGGCCACAGCGCCAGAACCAGTCCGACAAAAGCGATAGCGGCCCCTGTGATCTGCCGCGCCGAAGGTCGCGCACCTTGCAGGGCGGACCAACCGAACATCGATACCTGAACTGTGCCAAAGAGAATCAAGGCGCCCAGCCCAGCATCAAGAGAAATGTAAGCCAGAGAAAAGCCGATCATATAGGCGGCCAAACTGACAGATCCGACCACTCTGGCCGGTTCGAATACCGGCAACCGCCCCCCCCTGACCGCAAGGATCAGGCAGAGCGCCAAGGCACCGGACAGAACCCGGATCATGGCAAAGCTGGAGGGATCTATTGCACCATCGGCCACCGCCACCCGATTCAAAACGGAATTGGCGGCAAAGGCAGCCATGGTCAGGCAGGTCAACAGGATCAGACGCATCGCAGTGCACTAGCCCCGTTCTTCAACAGGGTCCAGCACCGGGTCGGTGGGTGGGCGCCTTTTGCCCGTCAGGGCAAAACAGAGCCACCCAACGACAAAGGGGCCGCATAACGCGGCCCCTTTCCCATATCGTTCAGCGCAGGGCTGGTTTACATCATGCCGCCCATGCCGCCCATGTCGGGCATGCCGCCGGGCGCACCGCCACCGTCTTTGGCAGGCTTGTCAGCAACCATCGCTTCGGTCGTGATCAACAGCGAAGCGACAGACGCTGCGTCTTGCAATGCTGTGCGCACAACTTTGGCCGGGTCAATGACGCCGAACTTGAACATGTCGCCATATTCTTCGGTCTGCGCGTTGAAACCGAATGTCAGATCGTCGCTTTCGCGGATTTTGCCCGCGACAACGGCACCGTCGACACCAGCGTTCTCAGCAATCTGACGCAAAGGCGCTTCGATCGCTTTACGAACGATCGAGATACCGACGTTCTGATCGTTGTTCTCACCGGTCAAGTCTGCAAGCTTTTTTCCGGCCTGGACCAGAGCTACACCACCACCGACAACAACACCTTCCTGCACGGCCGCACGGGTCGCGTTAAGGGCATCGTCAACGCGGTCCTTGCGCTCTTTCACTTCAACTTCGGACATGCCGCCGACGCGGATCACAGCAACACCGCCAGCCAGTTTGGCCACACGCTCTTGCAGTTTCTCACGATCGTAGTCGGAAGTTGTTTCCTCGATCTGGCCACGGATCTGGTTGACACGTGCTTCAATCTCGGCTTTTTCGCCGGCGCCGTCGATCACGGTCGTTTCGTCCTTGGTGATCTGAACGCGCTTGGCCGTGCCGAGCATATCCATTGTCACGGATTCAAGCTTCATGCCCAGTTCTTCGGAAATGACCTGACCACCGGTCAGAATGCCGATATCCTGCAGCATGGCTTTGCGGCGATCGCCAAAACCAGGGGCTTTGACAGCTGCGATTTTCAGGCCGCCGCGCAGTTTGTTCACAACCAGAGTTGCCAGCGCTTCGCCTTCCACGTCCTCTGCGATGATCAGCAAGGGTTTTTGCGACTGGATCACTTGCTCCAGCAGCGGAACCATGGGCTGCAGCGAAGACAGTTTCTTCTCGTGCAACAGGATCAAGCAGTCTTCAAGCTCCGCCGTCATCTTGTCGGCGTTGGTCACGAAGTAGGGGCTCAGGTAGCCACGGTCAAACTGCATGCCTTCGACAACGTCGGTCTCTGTTTCAAGACCTTTGTTTTCCTCGACGGTGATCACACCCTCGTTGCCGACTTTCTGCATCGCGTCAGCGATCTGGCGACCGATATCTGCTTCGCCGTTGGCCGAGATCGTGCCAACCTGCGCAACTTCGTCACTGTCGGACACGGGGCGCGCTGCGGCCTTGATGGCTTCAACCACTTTGGCTGTGGCCAGATCGATACCGCGCTTGAGGTCCATCGGGTTCATGCCGGCCGCAACCGATTTCATGCCTTCGCGGACGATGGCTTGCGCCAGAACAGTCGCGGTTGTTGTACCGTCGCCTGCTTCGTCATTGGTCCGGGAAGCAACTTCCTTGACCATCTGCGCGCCCATGTTCTCGAACTTGTCTTCAAGCTCGATCTCTTTTGCAACCGTCACACCGTCCTTGGTGATCCGGGGCGCGCCGAAAGATTTGTCGATTACCACGTTGCGGCCTTTCGGGCCCAATGTCACTTTGACGGCGTTTGCTAGGGTGTTGACGCCCTTGAGCATACGGTCACGTGCATCTGTATCGAATTTGACGTCCTTAGCCATATTCTATCTCCTTTGAGAATTGATTGAGAGGAATCAGAGAAGCTGCGGGCGCTTACTCGATGATTCCCATGATGTCGCCCTCTTTCATCATCAGCAGCTCTTCGCCGTCGATGGTGACTTCGGTGCCGGACCATTTGCCGAACAGGATCTTATCCCCGGCTTTAACGCCCATCTCGATCAGCTCGCCGCTGTCTTTGCGGGCGCCGGGGCCTGCAGACACGATTTCACCTTCGCTCGGCTTTTCCTTTGCGCTTTCGGGGATGATCAACCCGCCAGCGGTTTTCTCTTCGCTTTCCGTGCGGCGTACCAACACGCGGTCATGAAGCGGTTTCAATGCCATCTTTGCAGCTCCTTAAGGCTCAAAGTTTCTTCTCCCGGCCTCCGGATCGGAGACCATTAGCACTCACACCAGGCAAGTGATAACGATGGCTAGGTAGTAAGGTCTGAAAGCTGTGTCAACGCCCTCGCCACGGGAAATCTACAAAAATGTCCCGCCAGCCTTTGCGCTGGTGGCATAAATATTTGGCGCGTACCTTCACAATTCAACCCAACGTTTGAACCACAGATACCTGCGGAAACTTCGGATTGTCATAAGCTGAAGGACCCGCGCGTGGTATCAGGCGTCATTTTTCGACGCGAAAAATTGGCCGGAAACCGTGACGGTTTCCGTCTGCGTTTCAAATCCAGTCGCAGCACTTCTCGCTTTTATAAAATGGAATTCGGGTAAAATAACTACTTTCCGAGTGCATCGCTCGCACTGACAACGGCCTCCGCGCCGCTGGGAGACAGGCCATACACCCCTTTTTCCACCTTTTCGAACCAGCCGTAATGATCATCGCGCATCATCGTCGTGGCCCGGGGCACCCCCGTCTCCCGCGCCACGTCCGCACCTTTGCTGGCGCCGATTTCAAACAGGTACATCGCCAGCCTGAGCGCATCCTGTCGATAGGCCGTGATCAGGCCCGCGCGGGTCTGTCCCCCATTATTCGGATCGCCCTGGCGCCGGGCAAATTCGCGCAGCAACTGACCCTGGCGTCTGGCATTCTTGCGGGGTGCATAGGCGCCGGGGTCGCAATGGACCTGGACCAGCCCGTCCTTCAGGCGGACCGTCATCAAGCCCATTCCAAGACGTCGGCACAGGATCGTCATGTCCTTGGTCGCCTTCAAAAACCGTTTTCCCTTGCCGCGTGCCACGGCCATATAGACGTCATCGCTGACCTTCAGCCGCGCCACGCACTGGTGCACCAGCGCCAGCGAAAACCCCAGCTTCAGTTCGACAATGACGGGTGGTTCGCCGCCCCGTATAGCCACAACATCCGCCGCACCGACTTCGGACTTCACAACGTAGCCCTGGTCTTCCAGAAACGCTTTGACGGGCGGATAGAGATCAATTTCGCGGGTTTCTGCCATGGCTGCCACCTTTCCCGCCCCTGCGGCGAAAAGCAACGCCCCTGCCCCCAGTGACAACACATGTTTCGCTGCTATAAGGGCGCCAAAACCACACATTTCAAGGACAGTACTTCCATGACAACTCTTGTTTTCGGCCACAAATCCCCCGACACCGATTCGACCGGCTCGCCCATTATCTGGGCCTGGTACTTGAATGAAATCAAAGGCACTGAGGCAGAGGCCGTGCTCTTGGGTGAGCCCAACACCGAAGCCGCGTTCGTGCTGAAGAAATGGGACCTGCCCAAGCCACGCATCATCTCGACCGTAGACGCGGATCAGCCGGTCGTCATCGTCGACACAAACAACCCGGCCGAATTGCCCGACGCGATCAACGCCGCCGACATCACGGCCATCATCGACCACCACAAGCTGGTGGGTGGCCTTGAAACCAAAGGCCCCATCGACATTCGCATCGAGCCGTTGGCCTGCACCGCGACCATCATGTGGAAGATGATCGGCAAGGACATGGCGCAGGCGCCTACATCGGTCAAAGGGGCCATGCTGTCGTGCATCCTGTCGGACACGCTGGAATTCCGCTCCCCCACCACAACGCAGGAAGACAAGGCCATCGCCTTTGATCTGGCCCGCGATCTGGGCATCGACATTCCAACCTATGCTTCTGAAATGTTTGAAGCAAAATCGGACGTCTCCGCGTTTTCCGATGCGGAACTGCTGCGCATGGACAGCAAGGAATACGAAGTGGACGGCACCCAGTTCCGCGTCTCCGTTCTGGAAACCACGTCGCCCAAGCTGGTGCTGGACCGCAAGGATAGCCTCATGGCATCGATGGTCGATGTGGCCAAGGAAGACGGCGCGGATCAGGTTCTGTTGTTCGTGGTCGACATCCTGAACGAAGAAGCGACGATGCTGATTCCAAATGACATGACCAAGACAGTCGCCGAGAAAAGCTTTGGCGCCACCGTGTCCGGCGACACCGTCGTGTTGCCCGGCGTGATGAGCCGCAAGAAGCAGATCATTCCGAATCTCAAGGTCTGAGCAATCGACGCACTCAACCGAGTAGGTTTTCGAACGAGGGGCGGTCCGGAAGGGCCGCCCTTTTTCGTGCCGGTTCATCCCGTGTTCAGAAGGATTTACGGCCCACACCAGGGAGGCACAGGGCGTGCACAGCCCGTGCACCACCTGTGCACCGGCAGCGCACGCAGATGCCATGGTTAAGGCAACGCGCGCCCTGCGGGCAGAAAACGCACATCCCCTATCGTTGCCCATCGCAACGGGCTAGTATTTGCGGCAAGTGGGAGCATCCATGTCTACAGTCACGCTGCACAAAGATGGCCGCATCGGTCGCATCATCCTGAACCGACCCGAGGTGATGAACGCCATCGACGACGATCTGCCGCGCGATCTGGAACAGGCGGTCAAGACCCTCGATGCCGATCCGGACATTCACGTCATGATCCTGTCCGGCGCGGGGGACGCGTTTTGTGCAGGCTACGATCTGGCGCATTATGCAGAGGATCCGGACAATCGCCTGACGCAGGGCATGCCCTGGGATCCGATGCAGGATTACGCGTTCATGTGGGCGAACACGCAGGCATTCATGTCCACGTTTCGGGCGATGCAGCCGGTGATATGCAAGGTTCATGGCTATGCTGTCGCCGGCAGGTCCGATATTGCGCTGTGTTGTGATCTGGTTGTGATGGCCGATGACGCGCAAATCGGGTACATGCCCGCGCGTGTCTGGGGCTGCCCCACGACGGCGATGTGGGTGTACCGCCTTGGCCTTGAGAAGGCCAAACGCATGCTGCTGACCGGCGACAAGATCACTGGGCGCGAGGCAGCCGAGATGGGACTTGTACTCAAATCCGTGCCCGCGGACCAGTTGGACGCGGAGGTCGACGCGCTCGCCGCGCGCATGGCGACCGTGCCGATCAACCAGTTGGCCATGAACAAGATGGTCATCAATCAGACCATCGAGGCGACGATCAACCAGACGCAACGACTGGCCACGGTCTTTGACGGGATCACGCGCCATTCGCCCGAGGGGCTGAATTTCAAGGCCCGGTCCGAGACCGTGGGCTGGAAGCAGGCGGTGCGCGAGCGCGACAGCGGGCTGTATGACTGGACAAAGGACCGCCCGCTGAACAGCACCGACTGAACCCTTTTCATACCGGCGGGGCTGTGGCAGACCGATGCCAGATCAACCCGAAAGGCGTACCCATGGCCCAGATCATTTCTGCTCTGTCCGAAATTTCCGACCGCTACGACGCGCTCTTTGTCGATCTGTGGGGATGCGTGCACAACGGCGTGCACGCCCTGCCCGAGGCGGTGGCGGCGTTGCAAGCCTACCGCGCCAAGGGGGGCAAGGTGGTGATGCTGACCAATTCTCCGCGCCCGCGTGCAGGCGTGCAGAAACAACTGACGCAGTTCGGCGTACCGGATGACGCCTGGGATACGATTGCGACGTCCGGCGACAGCGCCCGTGCCGCCATGTTTCGCGGTGCGGTCGGCGATAAGGTCTACTTTATTGGCCAGCCCGGCGAAGAGAAGTTTTTCGAACCCATCGGCGTGATCAAGGCGCCGATTGATCTGAAAATGGTGCCGTTGACCGAAGCCACCGGCATTGTGCTGACCGGCCCGCGTGATCCAATGGCCGACCCCGATGTGATGCGCCCCGAGTTCTTGATGGCCAAGCAACTGGGACTCAAACTGCTCTGCGCCAACCCGGATATCGTGGTGGATCGCGGCGATGTGCGCCAATGGTGCGCCGGGGCGCTCGCCAAGCTCTATACGGAGATGGGCGGCGAAAGCCTGTATTTCGGCAAGCCGCATCCCCCGATCTATGATCTGGCGCGGCGGCGACTGGCCGAATTGGAGGTGGACGTGCCCGACAGCGCGATTCTCGCGATTGGCGACGGGGTGCTGACCGATATCGCAGGAGCGATGGGCGAAGATATTGATTCCCTGTTCATCTCCGGCGGGCTGGCGGCTTCCGAGACAAAAACGACGGATCAACCGGACCCCGACCTGCTAGAGCGCTATTTGGAAAAGGAAAAAAGCGCGCCGACCTTCGCGATAGGGCAACTCCGCTGACCCTCTTTTTGCTTGATTTTCTGCGCGTGCAAAGTAATAACCTTGCGTAAGTGATAATATTTACGTCAGATAATTACCGGAGCGTCACATGTTGGACAATCTACCCCGCGGCACGATCTGTATCGAAGATATCGAAATGGGCATGACCCGTCACCTGCGTAAGGTCGTGACGGATGAAGACATTGAGATGTTCGCGCAGGTGTCGACCGACCGGAACCCGGTGCATCTGGATGACGACTATGCCCGCGACACGATTTTCGAGGGCCGCATTGCCCATGGCATGCTGACCGCCGGATTGATTTCGGCCGTGATCGGAGAGCAACTGCCCGGTCATGGCACGGTTTACATGGGCCAGTCGCTGAAGTTTCTGGCCCCCGTGCGGCCCGGCGACATGGTCCATGCCGAGGTCAAGGTCAGTGACATCGATTTCAGCAAGCGGCGGGTCAAGCTGGAATGCCATTGCAGTGTCGATGGCAAGAAGGTCCTGATTGGGGAAGCGACGGTGCTGGCCCCTTCGCGTAAATTCGACTGAGGTTTTGAACCGATCCGTAGCCGGGGCTCCGCCCCCGGCACTTGCGCGCCTCCCCCGGGATATTTTTGGCCGAAAGAAGAGATCGGGTGTTCTTGCCCTCGGACCGGCACGCCGCTAGGCATGGCCCATGAGGATCATTCGCGACTATCAGTTTGTTGAGCCGGCCGATCGTGGGGCCACCGCTGCCATCGGCAATTTCGATGGTGTCCATCTGGGCCATCGGTCCGTCATAGAACTGGCCCGAAAGGCGGTGCCGGATGCACCCTTGGGGATCTTGACCTTTGAGCCGCATCCGCGTGTCTATTTTGCGCCGGATGCCCCGCCGTTTCGGCTGATGAGCCAGGCTGCCCGCACCAGCCGGTTGGAAAAGCTCGGTGTGGAGCGGTTGTATGAGTTGCCCTTCAATGCGGGCATGGCGGCGTTGAGCCCGCGTGCGTTTGCCGAGCGGGTGATATGCGAAGGCCTTGGCCTTGCCCATGTGGTGGTGGGGGCCGATTTCTGTTTTGGCAACAAGCGGGCCGGGACGGCGGAGGATCTGGTTCGATATGGCGCTGAGATGGGGTTTGGTGTGACGATTGCGCCCTTGCTGGCCCAGTCCGTCGCCACGGTGTCGTCCACGGCGATCCGTCAGGCCCTGAGCGAGGGCCGGCCCCGCGATGCCGCGGCGATGCTGGGCCATTGGCACCGCATCGAGGCCCCGGTGATCGGCGGAGAACAGCGCGGCCGAACCCTGGGGTACCCTACCGCGAACATGTCGATTGACGGGCTGCATCCACCTGCCTTTGGCGTCTATGCCGTGTTGGTTGAGGTTCTGGAGGGGCCGCACCGCGGCCAGTATCACGGAGTGGCCTCGATGGGCGTGCGCCCGATGTTTGGCGAGAACAGGCCCAACCTTGAGACGTTCCTCTTTGATTTCTCGGGCGACCTTTATGGCACGCCCTTGTCCGTTGCCTTGGTCGAGTACTTGCGCGGGGAAGAGAAATTTGACGGGCTGGACGCGTTGATCACGCAGATGGATGCCGATAGCGCCCGTGCACGTGCGATTTTGGCGGCCCTATGAGCGATCCTATTCGGCGCGACGGATTGGCCCATCGGTTCTGGGAGAAAAAGCCGCTGAAGTCCCTGAACAAGGATGAATGGGAGGCCTTGTGCGATGGCTGTGGCAAATGCTGCCTCAACAAGCTGGAGGATGAGGACAGTGGCGAGGTGGCGTTGACCCGTGTCGCCTGCCGCTTGCTGGACGATGCCACCTGTCGCTGCGCCCATTACGAGACCCGCCACCAGTTCGTGCCCGAATGTATCGTGCTGAAGCCGTCGAACATCGACAGCCACGCCTATTGGATGCCGCAAACCTGCGCCTATCGGTTGTTGCATACCGGACAGCCCCTGCCCGACTGGCATCCGCTGATCACCGGCACGCCGGACAGTGTGCATGCGGCGGGCGTTTCGGTGCAGGGCAGAACCGTCAGCGAATTCGATATCGCGGACGAGGATTGGGAAGACTATATCATCGAGGAGCCGACCTGATGTTTTTCACCTCTGACAATGCGGGGCCAGTCCATCCAAAGATCATGGAGCGGGTGGTCGCGGCCAATGAGGGCCCGGCGATGCCTTATGGGGCAGATCCGATTATGGACGAGGTGCGTGACGCCATCCGCACGACCTTTGAAGCGCCGGAGGCCGTCGTCTATCTGGTCGCCACGGGAACGGCGGCGAATGCGCTGGGGCTGGCCTGCTATACCCAGCCCTGGCAGACGGTATTTTGCACGCCCATGGCTCATATCAGTGAGGACGAGTGCAACGCGCCTGAGTTTTACAGTGGCGGGGCCAAGCTTACGCTGGTGCCGGGCAGCGATCTGATGTGCCCGGATGCCTTGCGCACTGCCATCGACGCGGAGGAGAGTCGCGGGGTGCACGGCGCGCAGCGCGGGCCGGTTTCGCTCACGCAAGTGACGGAGCATGGCGGCGTCTACAGCCTTGATGCCTTGCACGCATTGACGGGCGTGGCCAAGGACTATGGCCTGCCCGTGCACATGGATGGGGCCCGTTTTGCAAATGCTCTGGTCGCCTTGGGGTGTAGCCCGGCGGAAATGACCTGGAAAGCGGGCGTTGATGTTGTCAGCTTTGGTGGAACCAAGAACGGGTGCATGGGCGTTGAAGCGGTCATTTTCTTTGATCCTGCCAAGGCGTGGGAGTTTGAATTGCGGCGCAAACGCGCGGCACACCTGTTTTCCAAACACCGCTATCTGAGTGCGCAGATGGCGGGATATCTGGAGAATGGCTTGTGGCTTGAGCTTGCAGAGCGGGCCAATGGCACGGCCGCGCGGTTGGCAGACGGGCTGCGCGAGGCGGGTGCGGAACTGCTTTATGAACCCCGTGCCAACATGATCTTTGCCGCCTTCCCGCGCACCCTGCACAAGCGGCTGCATGAGGCGGGGGCGAAATACTATTTGTGGGGCAGCAAGTTGGAAGGGGATGACCCGGACGAACGTCTGGCCGCCCGGTTTGTCTGTGACTGGTCGCGCACGCATGACGAGGTCGATGCGTTTCTGGCGCTCCTCTAGCGCCAGAGCGTCTGCGTCTTGAGCGCGGGCGACCCCGTGGGCCGCCCTTGATGTGTCAGAGTTTGCCGGACAGATGTGCGTCAAGATCCTCGATCTTGTCCTGCCCCCAAAAGCGTTGATCATTGTCGACAATATAGAACGGTGCGCCAAAGACGCCTTTGTCGATCGCCTCTTCGAGGTTGGCGGCATAGGTTTCGGCCCCTGTCAGCAATCCGCTGTCTGCAAGCGTCGGATCAAAACCAGCCTCCGACAGGCACGCCTTGATCACGTCGTCCTGCGCGATATCCTTCTCCTCGGCCCAGACGGCACGCAGGATCGTGTGCACGAGCTTGCCCATATCCCCTCCGCCGGCGTTTTGCGCGGCAATGATCGCATAGGAGGACGGGGCCGCATTGGTGGGCCAGTGGGCCGGTTTGAGGTTGAAGGGCATGTCGTATTTCTTGGCCTGCCGCACCAGTTCCTGCGCGCGGTATTCGATACGGTTGATGTGCCGGTCCTTGGGTGGCGTGCCGCCGGTTCGTCCAAACAGTGCAATGACGTCGAGCGGTTTGTAGGTCACCGTTGCCCCATGCTTGGCCGCGACATCTTCAAATCGGTGCCCCGCCAAATACGTATAGGGCGACAAAGTCGCGAAATAATAGTCAATATGGGGCATTTCTATCTCCGGTTCGGGGGTCAACTGTTTCGCGAGACCGTACGCCCGTGCTATGCGGTGTCAACATCACGAATCTGTCACATATCGTGCTGCTTAGGGGAACGTCATGCCGAATATCCAAGAGCCCAAGCTGATCTCGGGCAATGCCAACCTGCCGTTGGCAAAAGCGATTGCGCGTCGCATGACCATGCATCGCGGTATCAACGTGGGGCTGGTTGATGCCCGGGTCGAGCGCTTCAATGACGGCGAGATATTCGTGGAAGTGTTCGAAAACGTGCGCGGCGAAGACATGTTCATCATTCAGCCCACCTCGAACCCCGCGAACGACAACCTGATGGAATTGCTGATCATGTGCGATGCCTTGCGCCGCTCGTCCGCTGCGCGCATCACCGCCGTGATCCCCTATTTCGGCTATGCGCGCCAAGACCGCCGGACCAAGGCCCGCACACCGATCTCCTCCAAGTTGGTGGCGAACATGCTGGTCGGCGCGGGCATCGAGCGGGTCCTGACGATGGACCTGCACGCGGCGCAGATACAGGGCTTTTTCGATATCCCCGTCGACAACCTCTATGCCTCGCCGATCTTTGCCCTTGATATCAAGACACAGTTCGCCGGGCGGATGGACGAATTGATGATCGTCTCGCCGGATGTGGGCGGTGTGGCCCGCGCCCGCGAACTTGCCAAACGCCTCGACGCCCCCCTGGCGATCGTGGACAAGCGCCGCGAAAAGGCGGGCGAGATCGCCGGAATGACCGTGATCGGCGATGTCAGCGACAAGACCTGCCTGATTATCGACGATATGGTCGATACTGCGGGAACCTTGTGCAAGGCTGCCGAAATCCTGATGGAAAACGGCGCCAAGGAAGTCCATTCCTACATCTCGCACGGTGTCATGTCCGGCCCTGCTGTCGAACGGGTGACCAAATCGGTCATGAAATCGCTGGTCATCACGGACAGCATCCAGCCATCGGAATCGGTCAAGAGCGCACCCAATATCCGGATCGTTCCGACGGCACCGATCTTTGCGCAGGCCATCCTGAACATCTGGCACGGCACATCGGTGTCATCCTTGTTCGAAGCAGATACGCTGAGCCCGATCTATGACGGGATGTACGCGGCGGAGTGAGTGCACGGCGGGCTCGGACTTGTCGTTTTTTCTGTATCGCGATCAATAGAGGGGACGATCACGAAAGTTTCGGATTGCTCGGATTTGATCCCGTCCTGTTTGACAAAAACAAGACCGGATGACAGCGTCACATCGTTGTCAAATGTGTAATCCAGGCCATCGGAACGATGTGATCCGCACCGCTGCCCTTGGTTTCCCTGTGCACATAAGCCCCTGAATTCAGGACGTTTCCAGTAGAAATTCTGCGCCAACAGTCGCATATCGTACGGTGTCAGAGGTGCCGACGGCTCTTTTGAAGGCCGCGATCTCCGTTGTGATGAAAAAGTCGTCTGTCAGTTGGTCGGAGACGGCAGAACCCATTCAGCGATGCCAGACTTGCCTGAGGTTGAAGATTTTGTTCGGTATGCCGCTCAGGCAACCACCCGGGGGCGTTGAAAGCCTGTTGCGGCTGGTCGGATTGGGCTGGGCTATGGCCGACGACAACACGCTTTGCCGACGCCAGAGAACGCTGACCCTGAGCCTCCCGGATCGCGGCAGAGCCGGCAGAGGGGTCACAGGCCGCTGTCAGGGACGGCTCAAAGGTGACATTCGACTGCCGATCTGGGCGCTGTAGCGTTTGGGAGAAGCGGGTGGCCTCCTGACCAACAGCGATCGTTGGGAGGTCGCAAACATCATAGCCGCGCCTGATGTGCAGATCTGCCGCCGCATGATCCGCTTCCCAGGACTCAGCCATCATGCGAGAATTTCATCGGGTCGCCGGTCGAAATGGTGGATTTGGGCCGCGCCCCGATCGGCGCGGCCCCGTTTGTCAGTCGCTGGCCCTGTGCATTGCCGCTTCGAACTTTGCCTTGTCCGCGTCGGAGAGTTGCGGCCGGTCAATCTTGATGGTCAACTTGTCGAGCGCCGCTGTCAGGGCGAACGGCGGTTTGTAGTCGGCGTCGTTGACGCCGGTCAACGTGTCCGAGCCGATGTCGAAGCTTTCGTCCCATTGCAGGATGATCGGGATGGTCTTGTCCATCTTCTTGGTGTCGACCACCGTGCCATCGACCTTCAATGTGCCGGTGCCGCCCTTCCCGATGCCGCTCTGGTTGTTGTACGCCAGCGTGCCCATGCCCAGACCGTCATAGACAAAGTCGAACTCGACAGTGTGCTTGCCGGGGCTGAGGGCGTCCTTTCCCTCCCACTTGACCCGTTCCAGATCAAGCAGGTTCCACAGAAACACAGGCTTGCCATCGAGCAGATAGAACCCATACCCGGCGAAGCGCCCGCCTGAGGTCAGGATCATGCCTTCGGCACCGCTCTCAGGCACGTCGATTTCGGCGGTGATGGTGTAGGAGGCGTTCAGGATCGCAGGCGAGTCGCCCTGGGGCAGACCGGTCATCGCACGCGTGTAGACGAACTCGTCCCGTCCGGCGGTGATGTTTGGTCGCGGTGCGATCAGCCGTGTTGCCACCGACGCATCGAGCGGGAAGACCTGATACTTCGTTGCCTCGCGGATGAACGTCTCTTTCAGCTTTTGAACCATGTCGGGATGCGCCGCTGCAACGTCGGTGCTCTGCGTCGGGTCGTCCTTGAGATTGTAGAGCTCCAACACCTGGTTGTTCAGCGGATCGAGGTTCGGCGTGGCGAAGGCATTCCAGGGCGCGCGGTTGACCTTGGTGGCCAGGAACCAGTCGTTCTGCCACAGCCCCCACTGCCCCATCATCTCGAAATACTGGGTGTCGCGCGGCGGGGCGGCATTGGCGTTGGCCGCGTCGAAGAGGTAGGCAAAGCTCTTGCCGTCCATCGGAACCTGGGTGATCCCGTCGACGCTCTGCGGCGAGGTGATACCGGCGACCTCAAGGATCGTCGGCACGACGTCAATCACGTGCAGGAACTGGTCGCGTTGACTGCCCTTGTCGGTAATCTTCGCGGGCCACGTGACCGTCATGTTCTGCCGAATCCCGCCAAGCTGCGAAGCCACCTGTTTCATCCACGGGTAGGGCGTGTCGAAGGCCCAGGTCCAGCCTACGGCCATGTGGTTATAGGTCTCTTCGGTGCCCCAGACATCATACCACTTCATCTGGGTCTCGATTGGCATTTCGCCCACGCCGTTGAACCACGCGACCTCGTTGGGAGTGCCGAGCAGACCACCCTCCGCGCTGTTACCGTTGTCACCGTTGATGTAGATGATCAGCGTATTGTCGTACTCGCCGATGTCCTTGAGAAACTGCACGATGCGCCCGATCTCGTGGTCGGAATAGGCCGAGTAGGCGGCGAACACATCGACCTGCCGAATAAACAGCTTCTTCTCGGCGTCGGTCAGTTTGTCCCATTCCTTGATGTAATCGGTGGGCCAGGGTGTGATCTTGGCGTCCTCAGGGAAGAGGCCCATTTCTTTCTGTTTTGCGAAGATGGTATTCTGAAGTTCGTTCCAGCCGTCTTCGAACAGGTTCATCGCCTCGATCTTCTCCACCCATTCTTTGGTCGGGTGGTGCGGCGCGTGGGTGGCACCGGGCGCATACTTGATCATGAACGGTTTTGACGGGTTGGTCTGGTGCATCCGGCTGATCCAGTCGATGGCGTCATCGGCCATCGCAGTGATCAGGTTCCACTCGCCCGCGGCCTCGTCGAACGGGTAGATCTGGCTGGTATTGCGGAACAGGTTCGGCTGCCATTGGTTCGCGTCACCGCCGACAAAGCCATAGAAGTATTCGAATCCCATGCCGGTCGGCCATTGGTCGAACGGGCCCGATTGGCTGGCCTGAAACGCCGGCGTGTTGTGGTTTTTGCCGAACCAAGAGGTGTTGTAGCCATTCTCGAGCAGGATCCGGCCAACCGTCGCCTTGTCCTCGCCGATAATGCTGTTGTAGCCGGGAAAGCCGGTTGACTGCTCAGAGATCACGCCGAAGCCCACGTTGTGGTGGTTGCGCCCGGTGATCAGCGCCGCCCGGGTCGGTGAGCAGAGCGAGGTCGAATGAATGCTCGTGAACTTGATCCCATCTGCAGCCAGCGCATCCATAGTGTCATAGGGAATGACACCACCGAAAGTCGACGGTATGCCCCAGCCGGAATCGTCGGTGATGATCAGAAGAACATTCGGCGCTTCCTCGGGCGGGACGATCTGGGGCGCCCACCAAGGTGTCGATTCATCCACATCAGTCTGGATTTCTCCCCCGAACTGTGGCGGTGGCGATGGCAATTGCAGGCCGTTCAGAGACGTCGTGGCGCTTGGCGATCCAAGCGTGCCTGTGACCTGCTGCGCATCAGCCGGCCCCACCATTATGGTCAAGCAAGCAAGGCCTGCGACCAAGGACCGATCAAAGATTCTGAGTAACATTCATTTCTCCAATATTAGATTTGGCAGCACAGCCTCACGAAAATCCTGCGAGTCGTGTCAATCTAAGCGAAATATGGCCCTCGGAGCATGCGCTGGGAATGACTTAAATCATTGCTCGCGCCTCCACTTAACAATGCGCGCCAAAATCTACATCGCGCCGGGATTGCCGCCCACTTCACCGGAGCACACCTGCACGTTCGTTCCAGAATGTCTTGCATGGGTGAGCCATACGGGGCCTTGCGATCCGCTCACGACAAGACGCTTTATGATTGGCCTTTTCAGACGACCATGGAACGAATACCTTTGCATGGTAACCGCCCTGGAATGAGGGGGAAGCCCCTACGATGACGATCATCCCACTAATTCGCGCAGCCGTCCTGGTGCCTTGGGTCCAGTGGCTGGAAGCAAACGGAATTGCGCCCGGGCCACGGCTCGCCGAAGCGTGTATCGAATACCTTCCGGTGCATGACCCCGATTGCCCGGTGCCACTGGTCAACGCCTGCGAGTTCGTGCGGCAGATGTCCGTGGCCGAAGGTGCCGATATTGGCTGCCGTGTTTTCGAAGGCAGTGCCTTCTCGACGTCGACCATCGACGATCTCGCCAAGCTCGGCATCGTCATGAAGCACGGTGGCACGCCGCGCGGCGCCTTGAGGCGCACAGCGGCGGCGCTCCCGCGCCATTGTTCTCACGAGATTTTGGACGTCGAAGACACCGAGGGCAGCATCCTCTTGAGTGACGTCTGGCGATGGGATTTTGATGCAGAGACCCTCCATGTCGTGCAGCAATCCGTGGTTTCTATCGTCCAATGCGTTTGCAGGATGACGGGACGGGAGCCACCATATTTCGACCATGTCAAATTGATGCCGCATCCGGAATTCGGCCTCGATCATCTGACGAAGCATTTCGACTGCCCGATCTTGCCCACAACGCAGCCGCGCCTTGAGATCAGGATCTCCAATGAAGTTGCGCATGCGCCTTTCCTTGGCACGATCATTGAAGAGCGTGACGTTCTGCCGGAGCCAGCGGAGTGGACACGTCTCCGCGAAGATGGAACGCTGACAGCCTCTGCTCGTGTCGCACTAGCCGTCATGATCCGAAGCGGCACGCCGACGGTCAGGCAACTGGCGTATTCTGCCGGCATGAGTGTGAGAACGCTGCAACGTCGGCTCAGCGCGGAAGGTGCAGACTTTACGCGATTGCTCGATGATGTGCGCAGCGAGGTGGCGAAACAGACGCTGGCCACCGGAACGGTCGACGTGTCGAGCCTGTCCTCGGACCTCGGCTATTCCCACCCGGCGGCGCTCACCCGGGCCGTACGCCGCTGGACCGGCGCATCGCCTCGAAAATTGCGCCAGGAATTGCAGCGCAAGACATAGCTGCCCTGACCGCCCGGATATACGCTTTCTGAGAGCTCTCACCCAGCCCTTATGCACATATCTTCGATCATCTGTTCACGCGGCGGTGTTGTTTTCTGGTCCACCATGGGATCCTCCTATCCGTCTATCCGTTGATTGAGAGGTCTCAATCGTCGGACAGACGCGTCCATTTCCAAAATCTCAGCCATAAGATCATCGCGCCGCGCCCACCACACGCAACCCCTGCCGCGTTGGATGCCGTAATAGGGCTTGGCGTGAATCGTCGCCGTTTCGGCATCTTGATGTGTTTGTGGTGATGAGGTGTCGTTGTCCTTGACACGTATGGCGTGTCTGCGGGGTCTTGCCAAAAGGCGCGCCCCAATTCTTTGATAGAATGAAAGGACAACGACATGGATTTGTTTATCGGCTGTGACGTCTCACTTGCAAGCACGGCGATCTGCGTTCTGAGCGATTGCGGTAAGGTTGTGAAGGAGGCGAGCGCGCCCAGTGAACCAGAGGCACTGACGGCATTTCTGCAAGATCTCTCAGGAAACGTAGAGGTTGTTGGGTTGGAATCGGGGCCGCTGTCACAGTGGTTACATATGCACTTAACGGCGGCGGGATTTGAAGTGGTGTTGATGGAGACCCGGCACGTGAAGGGGGCACTGAAAGCCATGCCGATCAAGACCGATCGCCGGGACGCATTCGGCATCGCCCGTCTGTTGCAGATGGGCTGGTTCCGGCCTGTGCACTGCAAATCTGTATCAGCACAGGAGATGCGCGCAGTCCTGACCACGCGCAAGGCGATCCAGAACGCTGCGATCAAGATCGAACAGTCAGTCAGAGGTGTCCTGCGTAACTTTGGGTTGAAGATGGGCCAGGTGAGCAAGGCCCGTTTCGAGACGCGGGTGTGGGAACTTGTACAAGGTAATCCAATGCTCGAAGCGGCGGTGGCACCAATTCTACGGCTGCGGATCGAATTGGGCGAAGATCCAGGGGCTGAGCAGAACCGACGCGCAGACGCAGTTCGTGCCTGCCAGGACGCTTCGGAACGTCTGGCCTCCGCGCACGCTGCACTCGATCGGTATCTTGCCTCGGAATCCTGGCTCACCGGTGTCTTTGGCTTCCTGTCCTCGGTCAAGCGCAAGCGTGCGCTCAGGGCGCGGCTGGCGATTGGGGATCGGCTGGACGGATTGCAGGACATGATCCGCATTGAGGACATCGAAACGCGGGTCTCGGATGCGCTGAGAGACGGGCAGAAAGCACTGGCATCCGCCAAACAGCGACTCTCCCGAGCGGAGAATCTTAGGCAGCAGGCAGCGGTCAGCAAATTGGTCTGGCGCAAGGCGGCTGAGGCGTTCGGAGGCTCGGACGACCTGGACGTGCTTGAGCGGCAAGCTGACCTCGGGACTCGTTTCGACCTGTTCCTGCTCGCAACCCATTACTGGGAGGGGCGGTGGCTGATGGCGATGGAGGCCGATCTCGCCACAATCACCACCTCGCATGAAAAAACTGGGCGCAAGGCCGTCGAGCCACGCTGGAAGCGCAGAATGATGCTGACGCCCTGCGCCGTGGCCACCTTTGCCAGCCTGCCGGGGAAGCTGTCTTGCAGCCGCTTCCAGGGTGGCAAGTTCGCGAGCGACAGCCTTTACAATTTCATCGACCTATTGATCGTCGACGAGGCCGGGCAGGTTTTGCCCGAGGTCGCGGGAGCCTCTTTCGCATTGGCCAAACGCGCGCTGGTTATCGGTGACACGCAGCAGATCGAGCCAATCTCTGCCGTGCCCGGCCCTGTCGATATCGGCAACCTCAAGGACTGCAGTTTGATCGACAGTGAGGACGTGCCCGATCAGCTGGCCGCCAGCGGTATCCGATCGACGAGCGGCAGCGCCATGCGTCTGGCTCAGCAGGCCTGCAAGGTCGCGCCCTGGCCGGAGCTGGACCGCGGGCTCTACCTATTCGAACATCGCCGCTGCCATGACGAGATCATCGGGTTCAGCAACGCCCTGTGCTACAAAGGCAAACTGCGCCCGATGCGAGGCCCCGCACCGATAGACGCGCCCGTTCCCGCGCTGGGTTTCTTGCATGTCGAAGGCCGTGCCTTCACCAGCGGCGGTAGTCGCGCCAATCCCGTCGAGGCCCGTACCATCGCCGCATGGCTGGAGGACAACCGCGCGCTTCTGGAAGGCCGCTACGGTCACCCATTGGAACAGATTGTCGGGGTCGTCACCCCCTTTGGCCAGCAAGTGCGCGCCATCCGGGACGCTTGCCGCGCCCGCGGCATCACGGTGTCGGGGCGCGACAGCATGACCGTCGGCACAGTACATGCACTACAGGGGGCCGAACGTCCTGTCGTGATCTTCTCGCCGGTCTATTCCAAGCACGCTGATGGCGGTTTCATCGACGCCTCACCGAGCATGTTGAACGTGACGGTGTCGCGGGCCAAGGACAGCTGCCTCGTTTTTGGTGATATGGACACTCTGGCCACGGCCCGTAGCGGTTCCCCTCGTGCGTTGCTGTCCGAGTTCCTGGCGGCCAAAGGGAAGGCGCTGGATTTTGCCATGGAACCTCGCGAAGACCTGAGCCGCGGCGAAGCTCAAATCGAGATGCTTCAGCACGCAGACGAGCACGATGCCTTCTTGCTGGACGCGTTAAAAGGCGAGGGGCGGAGATACATGATCGTCAGCCCATGGGTCGTCGCCGGGACGATCGCCCGGACCGGATTGCTGGACGCCATAAAGACAGCGCGCCTGCGTGGGGCGGACATCGAAGTCTTTGCCGATCCCCTGCTGAATACCGGAATAGCCGCAGGCGGGCTGAGTCAGATGGAAGACGTGGAACGCAATCTGTCAGAGATCGGAGTCACGGTTCACCGGGTTCCTAAGCTGCACAGCAAAATTGTGACCGTCGACAAGGCGCTACTTTGTGCTGGATCATTCAACTGGCTCAGCGCGGATCGGAAAGGGCAATACGCCCGGCATGAAACATCCTTTGTCTACCGTGGCCCCCACCTTGAAGAGGAAATCAAGACCATCCGGGACGGCCTCGTGCGACGCGCGAAGTAACTGTCGGCCCAAAGCAGTCACACGATCCTACCTCACGATGCTTCGGTGCGGCCCGTCAAACCTGCCGTTCGCTGCGCGTGCAAAATTCTGGGCTAGGTGAACTCAACATCTGCGGACGAAGTGAGCTTTCACTGCAGCCAAACCGATGTTAGTTTTGTTGTAACTTGGGCTTTTGCGGTTCATGTCAAGTTTATTTGGGTTCGACGTGAATCAACCGGGGCTTTGGAAGCATTATGGCCGATAGCTACCCCAACTGGGCAACGGCAGCCGCAGCATTTCTTTCGGATATTTGCCAAGAGCTACAGACTGTCCAGACTGAAACGATATGGCGTCACCGGCGTATCAGATAGGTTGCATGAATTTGGTCTAAGAGAGGCGATCGCAGCATAGATGGCGATGGCGGATCGAACGCGCAGCGCTGGACCGCCCCAGTTTCGCCAGAAAGGAAAAAGAGTTCATCTAGGTCGCCTTGTAAGACCAACTGACAGGTTTCAATCTCAACGCTGCCCCAGATTCAGCTGTCACAAAGCCGTCCGCGAATGATATGACTATTGCCCTCGCGCGCTTGAGTGCCGCAGCCAGGAGCAGCCATCCTGAAAATACCACCGTCTGGCGTTTATGAACCCAAGCCTGGCGGTTATCTTTTCAGATATTTGTTGCGAGCAAGTTTATTCGGCTGCGCGTTCAGTTGATCTCAAACACGATGTCAAAGCTTCCGCTGGTGCCCTGATTTCCGTTGTAGAAAACTTCAACGGCATATTCGCCGTTTTCCGGGAGAGCGCCAGTAAACGAGTCGCCTCCTTGGGAGGACTCGAACAGTATGTCCCCACCGGGCACGTAGACGATGAAATCAAGCTGCGGGCTGTTACCGCGCAGTTCGGCGGTCAGCAGCTGATCCCGCTGAGCCCCGAGCAGGTACCGGACAGCATCACCGGACCCCAAGGAATTGCTGTAGGTCGCGCCTGTCGTCCCTGCCGCGAAGCGCACCTGGACGTCCCCGGTCTGGGACGCACCGGCCATGGCGCCTTCGCCGTCATCGGCCCCGGCTTCTTCGTTTACCCGGAGATCCCCGACCGTGCCGTCGGAGTAGCCAATGCACTCCCAGATAGTCCCTTCGCTGTCACGGAGCGTGACATTGGTCCCGGCCTCCGAGAACGAAGACACGAGCACCTCGCCGCCAAGACCACCCGTCACGGTGCGGATCTGGTTGATGCAGCCGTCGATGGCTGCCTGCTCGTCGGCATGGGCGAGCGTTGCAAGTCCAATCAGGGCTGAGGCCCCAAGGATAATCGCGGTTCGGGTCATTGAGGTTTCCTTATATGTCTGATGCTCGCCACACCCGGTTCGAGTTTAAGTACAATCAAGTCCGCGGGCTTGCAAAGGACTGAGCACAGACCCGCTCCAATAAGACTACTGTCACAGTAGTGGGTAAGCAACCTGGGCGTGCGCGTCTTTGCCAACGGCCTTTCTATATCAAGTGTTTCTGTTTTTGGTCTCGCCTTTCGGTCAACGCACTCGGTTAGCTCAGCGAGAAACCCAAGGCGAAACCTTGGACGTCTATGGCAGTTCGCGGAAACAGCCGTTCGCCGCGATCTGTCGAAAATGCAATCTGGCCTTCTGGACGAAGGCGCTGGCGCCGCAATTGTGCTTGTGTTTGATGGTTTGCTTCTTTCCTGACGTCTTGGATTTTGTGTACTGATCAACCTGTCTGACGATTGGGGTCTTCTCAGTCTGATGACAGGAGGTTCCATGACAAAGGAAAGAACAACCGCGCTGCGCGAGTGGATGATCGAAGACATGCGCATTCGGAGTCTGGGGGACAAATCCCAGCAGGCGCACATCCGGGCGGTAAAGGATTTCGCCAGGTTTCTGGGGCGATCGCCCGATACGGCGACACCGGAGAAGCTTCGAGCGTATCACCTTCCCATGACGGATACCGAGGTTTCACCCTCGGTCTACAACGCCCGCATCACCGCCCTGCGCTTCTTTTTCTCGACGATCTGTGGGCGCGAGGAGGTGAAGCGGTACATGCAGTTTCGCACTCAGCCTCCACGGCTTCCTCCCTGAGAGCTTTTCCAACGCAAACCACTCGCGCGGCAAGCCCAAACCTCACACCCTGGAACGCATCAGAAAATCTTCATCAGACCAACCGTTCGATCAATCTGCGGCGAAGGTCTCAACAGAGCCCACTCTTCCGATTGCTGCGGCGCTCTCACATGGCCGGTATAGCGAAGCATGAGGGCTTCGCCTTCTTTGCGCGTTGTTACTCTCCCGTTGCGGCTTCTGAGAATTTTTCCAACGCGGCTTTCATGGCCAGTACGGCGGGATGGTCGGCAGCGAGGCCGTGTGACGGCGCAATGGCCCGCGGGTCATCATAGGTCGCCCAGGTTTGGCCGTTTGCGTCCTCGAAGAACAAAATGCGCAGGGGCAGCTCCAGCGCCATGGTCTGACCTTGCTGCAATGCCTTTGCACCAATCTTTGGGCTGCCAAAGAGAACCAACGTTGTCGGACGCAAGGTTTCTCCGACCGACGCACTGCCTTGGGCAAAATCTACCGTCGTAAAAACCCGCGCTCCTGCATTCTCCACGGCCGCGGTAAAACGCTCCACGGATGTTGCGACATTTGCATTGCTGGCCACGTTGATGCGTTCTGCCATGGCGGTTCCTCTTCGCGTGAACGCGACGATCCTGGATGGTGCCGGGCGCCAGCAGATTTGGGCAGAGCGATTTGACTTTTCCCCGGAAAGTTTTCTGGCCGGTCATGATCTGATCGCGGATCGGCTGAGCGCTGTGATTGCACCGGATCGCCCCAGACCTTTGCACAGGCGGCGCGGCACGTCTAATTCCGAGGCCTATGACGCCTACCAAAAGGGCCGCTATGCCTATTTTCGCTATGAACCTCGGGCCTTTGCCGAAGCGTTGTCGCACTTTGCAAAAGCGGCTGAATTGGACCCCGGGTTCGCCAATGCCTATGCGCAACAAGCCTATTGCCGCACGACGCTCTACGTTTTTGGCCTGCCGGGCGGTGACAAGACACTGGACGCCGCAGAAAGTCTGGCCAGAGAGGCCATCAAACGGGACGACAGCGCAGCCCTTGGCTATGCGCGCCTCGGATGGGTTTTGGGATATCTGGGTCGACCACAGGAAACCATCGCCGCGTTTGACGCTACGTTGGCGCGCGACCCAGAGAACCCCGAATCCTATTTGGCCTATGGCGAGACGTTGAACCGTCTCGCACGTCCGAAAGAGGCTGGTCAGTTTCTGGATGCTGTTTTCTCGAAAGACAGTTTTCTGCCGCCGAGTTGGGAATTCCCGCAGGGTCATCGCCAGCTTTAGCTCGGGCAACAAGAGACGGCCATAAAGCACTTTCAATCGGTACTTGAACATGTCCCGCGTTTCGTTCCAGCACGTGTCCAGTTGGTGCGCGCGATTTGGGAGACCGGGGACACCAAAGGCGCACAGGAGGAGGTTTCAAGGATCAAAGAAATCGCGCCCAAATCCAGTCTCGCCCACTCAAACCGCATGTTTCCCTATCCGGTTGTGAAGGAAGCGGACGCATTGACAGAGGCCTTGTCGAGGTCTGGACTGTCATAATTCCTGGTCGAATTGGTTGGCTTAGCGCGTAATGCGGATACTGGAGCAAACGCAGCAGCGTCGGAAATACGGGCTGACAATGCGACAGCACAAATACATGTCTAATGACCGGTTCGGTCCGTCCTTGCTGGCCAGCCTGTCTCTGATTGGGTTGAAACTGCAATGCATCCAAAGCTGGCTGTGAGCGCTCCACGAACGTGCTCAAGGTTTTTTCGTCGACTGCTGCGTCCGTGACGAATGCAGAACCGTCTGTCGAACGAGGGGAATATCTTGTCAGGGGCACGGCAGGTTGCGGAAATTGCCATACACCCCAAACACCTAACGGCCCTGATATGGCGAACGAGTTGTGTGGGTTCATGGTTGAAAAGAACCCTATGTTCGCGGCCTGGGCGGTCAATATCACACCGGGCGGACGTGTTGCCAGCTGGACCGATGATGAGCTTGCCAAAGCAATTCGAGAAGGTATTCGCCCCGACGGCTCGGTGATTGGACCACCTATGCCAATGAGCCTGTACCGAGGATTGTTTGATGATGACCTTTACTCAATTGTCGCCTTTCTGCGCACTGTTCCAGCAAGCCATGATGAAACACCTTTTCGGAAACAGGCCATTGAAATATAACGAGCAAACGGGACCGAACCGGAACGAGCGAGGTTCGCCCAAACTGAGACTGAGGGCCATTCTGAACCTTGCCTCGACCTGGCGGCGCGCCTATGAGGTTCGATCGGTTCCCACAAACCCCTTTGATAACACGGAAAAATCCGTGCCCGTCAGGGCGGCGTCACTGGTTCGCAATTTAGAAAATGGCGGAGGGAGCGGGACTGGCAGCGAACCTTCTCTACCACCTAAGCTATTGAATTCATTATGCCGACCTGTGGTTTGAAATCCCGCTCACTGCAAACGCGACTGAGATCCAACTTATACTTTCAGCCCCCTCGCCTTCGTGATCCACGACCCATCAATAGTAGTCGCCTCGCCCCTGACCTTCACAAATAGGTAGGATGTGTCAGACTCGGAACACTAGTTTCAGGCAATCGAGAGGATCTTCTCTAACCCCCCAGCTAAAGCCACTCCAACACGCTTTGCGCGGGAGAATT
>NZ_JAIMIA010000200.1 GCF_019966495.1 Tateyamaria pelophila
GGGTGGACTCCCCCACGAAATCCACTTTCGCTAGCGAAATGCTGCGCTGCGCCCCCCCGTATACAAACTGGGCCGGGGAGGAACCATGCCAAGGGGGATGGTTCCTCCCCGGAGCTGCCGTTCATCAACAATCATGCTGATGTCAGCTTTCGCAGCAGGAATATTTTTATGCGGTTCGACAAAGCCACGCGGCCGATCGAACGTCCAGTTCGGTCCGGACCCGTCCGATCAATTTGGCCTGCTGCGCATGACTCAGGCTTTCGGCGGAATTGCTCTGACGGGAGAAGAAACCTGCGTCATCCTTGAAAAAGCCGGTCTTTGCCTGAGGAGCGAAGGCGTCTGAGTGGTTTCGCATGGCCGCCTTTTTGGTTCTGTCGAGTATCGCGCGCATCGATGACTGGTCGAGACTTGCGCCGATGCCATCGGACAGAGTGCGCAGCGCGGCAATGGGGGCTTCCGACATGTCGCGATAGTGGATCTTTACGGTCGATCCTGATTCTGATGTGCGAAAGTGGTGCAGCAGGGCAGACAGCGTGACGCCTTCGAAGCGCGCGTGATCCAGCGGGCGGGACAACAACGTATCAAAGGCCTTGCGCAGGGGGCCAAGGTTCGGATGGTCGGGCGGCGGCGCCGCCATGTTGCTCAGGTGCCTCCGCATGGACAAAAGGCAGTCTCCCGGATCGCGATAGACCGTGATGACCGCGACGCCATCGACCAGCGGCAGCCCGTCCAGTGGTGTGTGTGTCTTGAAAAGACGTCGGCCATGGGCGGCGTGCGCCCGGTGCACCGGAGAATCGGGATTGCCGCCGTGGAAGTCGACCCAGGGCGCGACCGAGGACAGCCTATCAAATCGCGCATCGGCCCCGTGAAGGATCAGATAGGCCATTGCCAGCGTCCAGGTGGTGCCGCTCTTTGGCGGTGTCGAGACCACGACGTCGCCGGGCCTGAGATCGACATCCGACCAGCGCGCACTGTCGAAGAGGCTGCCCTGGTAGCGCGGCAGGTGAGAACGCGTCATCGTGCACCTCCGTTGTGTGCGGGCCCTCGGCACCGCAGCGCCGCAGGCCCGGAGGTGTCAGTTCGTGGCCTGCTCGGCGGCGATCTGCGCCGTGTAGAACTCCAGTACCTCTTCACCGTCCAGGCCCAGGGCCTCCATGCGTTTCAGCCATCCGGCGACCGGGCCACCCGATGTGGCCAGCAACTCGGCCTCAAAGGCGTCGCTTGCGTCGATGACCTGCATCTGGCTGTCGAGGCTCTGCATTTTCGCGTCGTTGAGGCCGGTCCAGATTGTCCCGGCTGACCCGGCGAAGGCCGCGCCCGACAGGGCCATGATCGCGGTCTGATCCGCGTCCGAGATCCCGCCCCAAGCGGCATCGGAAATCAGGAAACTAAAGGCGGGCGTGAAGATCTTTTGCCCGGTCACGGTGATCGACTTGGCGTGTTGCAGGGCATTGAACTTCTCCGCGTCCCACGGCGGGATGCCGACGAAGCCGTCCACCACGCCGCTCTGGATCACTTCGGCCATCTGTACCGCAGGCCCCGAGACCACGTTGCCGCCCCCGGCGCTCAGGATCGCAGACGTCACGCCGGGCAGGGCCCACATCTTGCGATCCGTCGCATCGGCGAGCGTTTCGATGGGTGTGTCGTTCAGCGAATAGAAATCCCCGCCCGGCGCCACGAAGGCCGACAAAAGGTGCAGCCCGTCATATTCGTCGACGCCGGACAGATGCGTCTCGTAGGTGCGCCAAAGCGCGAGGGAAGAGGCCCGTGCATCGCCGGTCCCGGTGAAGGGCATCATTGCCACAAGAGGCCCCGCGATCTCGTCCGCGAGAAACCCGTTGAAGGTAAAGCCCGCGTCGAACAGCCCGCCCCGGATCGACTCGACCTGTTTGGGCGGCGGAGCAAGGCTGCGCGGCGGCACGCTGACCTTGACCCGGCCTTCCGTCGCCTCGGCCACATCCTCAGCCCAGGTCCCGAGGACCTCGGAGCAGAAGAAATGTTGCGATGGCCAGAAGCAATTGACCAGAAGTTCCTTTGCGTCGGCAGGGGCAGCCAGAAGGCTGGACGCCGCGAGCGCGGTAAATGCGAAAGATTTCATGGAAACTCCTTTCAAGAGTTCAGGTGCGGCCCAACAGGCCGGGAAGGAAGGTTGCGACTTGCGGGATCGCGATCACGATCAAAAGCACCGCCAAAAGCGCACAGGCGAAGGGCAGGACGCCCAGAAAGATCGTCGACAGCGCCGTGTCAGGGGCGTTGGCCTTGACCACGAAGACATTCATGCCGACCGGCGGCGTGATCAGCCCAAGCTCGACCACGAGCACCACGACGATGCCGAACCAGATCAGGTCGACCTCGGCCGCGATCAGCGCCGGCAGGAAGACCGGAACCAACAGAAGAAGGATGCCGACCGCCTCGAATACCGTGCCCATCACGATGGCGATGACCGCCACTGCGCAGACCAGCCCTGTGGGCCCCAAGTCCATCCGCGCCACCATGTCGACCACGGCGAAGGACACGCCGGACAGGTTGAGATATTGGGCAAAGACGCTGGCCCCGAAGATGATCATGAAGAGCGACGCGGTGACCGACGCTGTTTCGGCGAAGCAGCTTCGCCAGTCACGCAGCGTCTTAAGCCTGCCGCGTGCGAAAGCGATCGCGCCGGCCCCGAAGGCGCCGATTCCGGCAGCTTCGGTCGGGGTGAAGATGCGGCCATAGATGCCGCCCAGGACCAGGGCGAAGAGCGCCAGTACCGGCAGCGCCGCGCGCCCGGCCCGGTTCGAGCGCTCAGGCAACGGATCGCCTTGCGGCACCGGAAGCAGCGGCTTGCGAATGAGGCATATCAGAACGGTCAGCAGAAAGGCCCCCACCAGGACCAGCCCCGGCAGAAGGCCCGCCATGAACAACAGGCCGATATCCTGCTCGGCGATGCTGCCATAGATGATCAGCGGCACCGAAGGCGGAATCATGATCCCCAGCGTGCCGCCAGCGCGATAGTGCCGGTCGACAGCCTGTCGCCGTATCCGTGGCGGCGCATCGACGGCAGGGCCACGCGGACCATGGTGGCCGCGGTCGCAATGGAGGACCCGCAGGCGGCGGAAAAGCCCGCCGATGACAGGATCGTCGCGTAGGCCAGGACCCCGCGCAGTCTCGCAAACGCCATCTGGGCCGCATCGTAGAGATCCTGCGAAAGCTCTGCCCGGTGAACAAAGACGCCCATCAGCAGGAACAGCGGCACGACCGACAGCGGATAGGCGGTGGCGATGCCTTCGACCTCTTGGCCGATCAGGGTCATCGCCGCCCCCGGACCCCGGATCATCGCGACGGCAAGACCCGCCACCACAAGCGTGGCAAAGCCGATCCGCACCCCGACAAGACAAAGCCCGAGAATGAGAACAAGCACGATCACCGGCCCGATCATCGCGCTTGCCCCGTCAGATGAAGGACGGTCGCAAGCGCACACAGCAGCGCATAAAGGAGCAGCGGCACCGCCAAGGCGACTTCCAGCACCAGCGATTGCTTGCCGCGCAAGGCGGCATCCAGACCCATATGCGCCAGTTGCCAGGCGATTACCGCGAGGCCCGCGGCGGTGAAGACACCGATCACACCCGCCATCAGCCGCGGATAGCGGCGCGCCAGCCGCGGCGAGATCAGGTCGACCGCCACATGGTCGTCGCGCGCGCTGACAAGCCCGAGCCCACAGAACACAAAGCCGCACATGATCCACTGGATCAACTCACTGGCGCCGAAGAGCGGCCGATTGAACCCGTAGCGCCCGACCACATCCCAGACCGTCAACCCAAGCAGCACCGCCCCGAGCAGGAAGGCCAGCCATTCAAGCGCGGCCACGGTCGTGTGTCTGAGGGCAGAAGAAGTGGGCATCAAGGCAACCTTTCGCATTGATCCCACTATGAAGCGGCGCTAACTATTTCTGCAAATGATCCTTTGACACATATTCATAACCTAATGACATGCAGATTGACCCCCGCCACCTCGTCCAGCTCGCAGTGATCGTCGACAAGGCGAGCTTTACCGAGGCGGCGCATGAGCTGAACGTCACGCAGCCGGCCCTCAGCAAGACCATTGGACTGTTGGAAAAGCGGCTGGGCGCGCCCCTGCTCAGTCAGCGCAGGCCGGTCGTGCCGACGCCTCTGGGGGAAACCTTGGCGCAGCAAGGGCGCCTGATCGAGGCGTCGATGAAGGAGGCGGAACAGACCATCTCGGACCGGCAACGCGGCCTGCGCGGGCGCATCCGGCTGGGCGCGCCGCCATTCTTCCTGGAAACGCTTGCCAGCGATGTCGTGCGCGATTTCACCGCCCGGCACCCGGATGTGGCGTTCGAGTTCGTTGCGGGTTTCTTCGATGAGGTCCGGGACCTGGTCCTGCGGCGGCGGCTGGATCTCGCGCTTGGTCCCATGAATGCTACGCTGAATGCGCCATCCCTGCGCACCGAGACGCTGATCCTGTCCCAGAAGGCTCTGTTTTGCCGTGCGGGTCACCCCTTGCTGACAAGGTCCGAGATCACCGCCGATGACCTGGCTTCGTTTGGCTGGATCGGCCACTCACTGAACAGTGTCATTACGGCTGAAATGAAAACCGATCTGTTCGAGTTCGGGGTTGAAGGAGTCGAACTGGTGGTGGCCTCGGCGTCAGTCAGCCTCTTGCTGTCACTGCTGGAGACGACCGACTACCTGTCGTATTTGCCGATGTTCATGATGCGCGATGCCGTGCGGTCAGGGAGTATCAGCGCCCTTCCCGTGCAAGGTTTCGCCCCCACAACGCCGTTGGGTCTGATCCACGGTGTCAGCGCAATGTCGGACCCGCTGGTTCGCGCCTTCGCCGAAACGATGAAGAGGCATCTGACGGCCGCCGAGGCCGAACTGTTGCATCTCTTCCCAAGCCTTGCTCCCTGATATGGCGGCGCTGGACGACGACCTGAGCCTTTGCCAGATTTTTGATCTTCCCAAAAGCTGACATCCGCGCGACTCGCAGCTAATGACCGCT
>NZ_JAIMIA010000201.1 GCF_019966495.1 Tateyamaria pelophila
GTCTGATCGCGCCACTTGTATCCTCCCGCCCGTTGTTTGAACGAAACTGAATCACAAAACTATGCAATCAAACAAGAGTTAATGGGTGTGCTGCCTAGGCGCTTGTTCTGTTCCGTCGGGCAACAAAAAAGGGGCGCATCGCTGCGCCCCTGATGTCGAAAACCTTTTTGAAAGGCTTAGCTTTGACCGACTTTGGCCACTTCTGCGGCAAAGTCTTCTTTCTCGACTTCGATGCCTTCGCCCACTTCCAGACGGGCAAAACCCGTGATCGTGGCGCCTGCTTCTTTTGCAGCGGCGCCGACTGTCAGGTCAGGGTTCACCACGAAGGACTGGTTCAGCAGGGTCACTTCGGCCATGAATTTCTTCATCCGTCCAACGATCATCTTTTCGATGACAGCTTCGGGCTTGCCGCTTTCGCGCGCAATGTCCATCTGGACTTGCTTTTCCTTCTCGACGACAGCCGCGTCGAGATCATCTTCGGAGAGCGAGGCAGGGTTCACAGCTGCGATGTGCATCGCAACCTGTTTGCCAAAGGCTTCGTCGCCGCCGGTCATGGCGACCAGAACGCCAATCTTGCCCATGCCTTGGGTGGCCGCGTTGTGCACGTAGGATACGACCGTATCACCTTCGATCAACGCCATCCGGCGCAGCGACATGTTTTCGCCGATCGTGGCGATCTTGTCGGTGATCAAGGCTTCGACGGTTTTGCCGTCTACGTCCGCGGCGCGCAACGCTTCGACATCGTCGACGCCCATTGCGGCGTTGGCGATCTTACCGACCATCTGCTGGAATTCGGCGTTCTTGCCGACAAAGTCGGTTTCCGAGTTCACTTCGACGGCGATGCCCTTGCCGCCGTCGACCTGCACGGCCACCAGACCTTCGGCGGCTGTGCGACCGGATTTCTTCGCCGCTTTGGCGAGGCCCTTCGTGCGCAGCCAATCAACGGCTTCGTCCATGTTGCCTGCGGTTTCGGTCAGCGCCTTTTTGGCGTCCATCATGCCTGCGCCGGTGCTGTCGCGCAGTTCTTTGACCATTGCTGCTGTGATTGCCATTTTTTGGCTCTCCTCAAATACAAGGTTGGGCGACGCCATCGGATGCGTCGTCAAAAGAAAGGTGCGGCAGTGCTTGCACCGCCGCATGTCTCATCATCGCGACCGGCTTACGCCTCTGTCGGTGCTTTGGCTTCTGCGGCAGGGGCTTCCGCTGCGGGGGCCTCTTCGGTCAGCACTTCTTCGACGGGCGCGTCTTCCATCGCACCCAGATCAACACCAGCGGCACCCAGTTGTGCACTCATGCCGTCCAGAGCTGCACGGGCTGCCAGATCGCAATAAAGCGAGATGGCGCGTGCCGCGTCGTCATTGCCGGGGATGATGTAGTCCACGCCATCGGGCGAGCAGTTGGTGTCAACCACAGCCACGACAGGAATGCCCAGCTTGTTGGCTTCGGCCACGGCGAGGGCTTCTTTTTTCACGTCGATGACAAAGATCAGGTCAGGACGGCCGCCCATTTCGCGGATGCCGCCGAGCGAGGCTTGCAATTTGCCCTGGTCGCGTTCCATGCCCAGACGCTCTTTTTTCGTCAGACCTTCGAAACCGATCTCGGCTTGCTCGTCGATCGACTTCAGGCGTTGGATGGATTTGGACACGGTCTGCCAGTTGGTCAGCGTGCCGCCCAGCCAGCGGTGGTTCATGTAATACTGTGCGCAGTTTTCAGCCGCATCCGCGATGGGCTGTGCCGCCTGGCGCTTGGTGCCGACGAACAGCACACGACCGCCTTTGGCGACGGTGTCGCGGATCGCTTGCAACGCCTGATCCAGCATCGGAACGGTTTGCGTCAGGTCCATGATGTGGATGCCGTTGCGCGCACCATAGATGAAGGGACCCATGCGTGGGTTCCAGCGTTGTGTCTGGTGACCAAAGTGAACGCCTGCTTCAAGCAATTGGCGCATGGAGAACTCGGGAAGAGCCATGTTCGTTTCCTTTTCCGGTTTTCGCCTCGTCCGGGGGTGCAGCGCAGATGCGCCAACCGGTGGACTTACGGGGATGTCTCCCCCATTTGCCCGCCCCGGACTGCGGATTAATGTGGGCGCTTTATGGCAAGACGAAGCGGATAGCAAGGGGAGGTTCGGCAAAACCACCGTGCTATTCACATTGCCCCTTTCGGAACACAGGCGTCGGCGCGTCGCACTTGGTCAGAGCAGCGTCCGAAGCCACGCATGCAAAGAAAACCAACGATATCCTTCGGCAATCCGCCAAATGACTTTTGCGCGTGCACCTGTGACGGCTCTGCGGACAAAGCTGCCAGCTAAAACAGGCCCTATGACGTCAGCTTAGATGAAGGACCCGCATCGCAAACGTTGTCTACACTGCTGTCGCTACAGTCACGACTGCTGGAATTGGCACGTCCCATACAGGTCCAGATCCGTGCTTTTCCAGTACCCTTGATTCAACTGCTGCTCTTATAGCTACCGCATTCGCTGAGGGTTGTGGGCGCAACAGAGCACCGCCTCTGGCCGTCCCCTCAAGAAAGAAGTCATAAGGCGCGCCGGGGTCACTAACTTGCCACCTCGAAGCGACTGTGGATTGACGGCAATCTGTAAATTTAGCCTTCTCCAGTACGGGAAAGGCTATCGTGGGATCAGCAAAGTCATTTGCACCAGGCCCAGGTGGTAAGGAAATATCGCGATGACCATGCTGTCCAATGGCGGCAAAAACATAGCCGAGAGCGGTATCCACTTCTGGTCCACACCAGACCGAGAATGCTAGACGGCCACCTGGTCTTAGAACGCGACGGGCCTCTGCCAGCACTTTGGGTGGATCAGGCACATGTGGCATCCCAAAGCCTATCGTGACTGCATCAAACGACCCATCGGCAAATTCCAAAGCCATGGCGTCGCCTTCGACAAAATAAGCCTCCGGCACAGTGGCACGTGCCATCTCCAGCATGGCGGGTGAGAAGTCGAGACCTGTGACCTTGGCGCCTGCTTTGATCAATCCAGCCGACACATTGCCGTGTCCGCAACACAGATCAAGGGCTCTCATGCCAGATTGGGCTCCCACAGCTTCAACAAGATAAGGCACGACCATATCTGCCGCTTTCGCAAAGACCTGCGCATAGGATCGGGCGACCTCGGGCGTTGCCCACTCCCGCTTTTCCAACGCTGCGAATGTATCGTGTTCATATCCTTTGGGCATCGGTTTCACTCCGTCGTCCAATGTTACCGGCATACTGACGATACCACGACGCACTCAAATTGGACAAATCAGCCTTTTCTCAGCGGTGCGGGTGACCATCGATTGGGACAAATTGAACATTCCATGCTAAGAATATGCTGGAAAAAATGGAGGTGTAATGCACGAAGGTCGCTGCCTATGCGGGAACATTGCATTCGCGGTTGAAGGACCGCCGAATGATATCATCAATTGCCACTGCTATTTTTGCCAGAGAGCCACAGGCAGTGCGTATCTGGTCGAGACGATGTTCGACATCGACAAGTTTCATCTGCTGTATGGGACGCCTCGCGTTTACCACCACATCAGCGCAGGGAGCGGCAAAGCCATCCATATTCATTTCTGTGAAGACTGCGGGACCAAGACGCATATGCGATTTGATCGGTTCCCAACATCTGTCGGCGTCTTCTCTGGCACATTTGATCAACCGGATTGGTTCGAACGGACCCATGATAGTGCATTGCATTTCTTCTTGAGTACCGCACCAAAAGGCACCGTCCTACCAGCCGGATATGCGGTCTATGACGCCCATTACTGGCAAGCCGACGGGGTCGTAGCAACGCCGCAGATTTTTGACGTGAACGTGCTGGTTACGGATGAGGTCCAAGCCAAGAGCCGAGAACGGCTTCGAGGATCAGGTTTGGGCTAAGACAATGAATGATCGACAATGGAATGGAGCACCACATGGCGATATCTGAAACACCCGACTTTATCGAGGCGGGGCAAGGCCCGAAGGTGATCCTCTTCCATTCTAGCGTATCCGGAGCTAGGCAATGGCGCAGTTTGATGGATATGCTTTCAGACAGATACCATCTCGTCGCCATCAACCTGTTTGGATATGGCAAGACCCCGGCATGGTCCGATAGTCGTACACAGTCCCTGGCAGACCAAGCGTCACTTGCTGAACCATTTCTGACCCAAGATGGTGATGCAGTGTCCATCATCGGACATTCCTTTGGTGGGAGCGTCGCGATGAAAGCTGCCGCACTATACAAAGATCAGGTTGATCGCTTGGTGCTGATTGAGCCAAATCCATTTTACCTGCTCGAACAGCATGGAAAGTTAGAAGGATATAAAGAGGCCACAAAGCTGCGTGATGCGATCAAGGCCAGTGGTCAAAGCGGGTCATGGGAAACCGCCGCAAAGGTCTTTGCGAACTATTGGACCGGAAAGGGCAGTTGGGACGCGATGCCGAACGAAAGACGGTCAAAGTTTGCCGAGGCGCTGAAACCCAACTTTCACGAATGGGATGCGGTCATGAACGAAACCACTACGATGGCTGAGTGGGAGGCCGGGCTTCCAGATCGAACGACCGTCATCTCAGCGAATGACACGGTGCGTTCGATTCGTGAGATTTGTGGGGTAATGGAAGCCTCTGTCCCCCGGTGGAACCACAAGCAGATCGACCAAGGAGGTCATATGGCAGCGCTCACGAAGCCAGATTTGATAAATCCGATAGTTGCAGATGCACTTGCATGAGAGGCACGTTGGGTTTGGAAGACTCGACGATCTGTGAGTGGTGGCAATTGGTGGGGCGAATGAGATGGTATGTTCCCGCATATCAGCGTTCTTGGAGGATATTGCGAGACGGACATGCGCCACATGGCCAGTTTTGCGAGATCTGCCAAAACCGATGAAGCAGACCTTCGCCGCGCTGCGAGAAACCGGTAAAGTGGGCTCAAGCACTAAATCGCTTCGCGATAGGGGCGCTTGTGGCGTGGGTTGCGCGTAGTCAGGATTTGTTTCGCGGATTGTGGGG
>NZ_JAIMIA010000202.1 GCF_019966495.1 Tateyamaria pelophila
GGCCGGCTTCGAGGGGCCCTCCCTCATCTTTCGTGCAGCTCGGCACCCGCTTCATATGCAGGAGCCTCGCGGCACACCCTCGTCCAGGTGCCACTGCCAGTTCGAATACGACCGCGTCTGCTGCACGCGTTTTCGGCGGATTTCAGCGGCAAACATCGGGCCAAATCTATTCCACCAGAACCGCACAGTTTCGTGGCTGATGTCTATGCCGCGTTCGTGCAGTAGATCCTCAACGTTGCGGAGCGAAAGTGGAAAGCGAACGTACATCATCACAGCCAGCCGGATAATTTCGGGGCTGCTGTGAAAGTACTTGAAGGGGTCTGTTTTCATCATGAGCAAAGGCTACGAGACCGCTCTGCCCGGCTCAATCGGAATCCTTCTGACACGGCCCACAGGCCCGTAAAATCCGAAGGGCGAAGGTGGCGTTTGGTCTCGTACCGCGCGTATGGCTTACAGACCCTCGGGCTTTTGCCATCCTACTGGGGGTGCCGCGCGTGGTGCGCGGGGCAGCGGCAGCGTGAAGCCGCTGTCCGCGCCATTCATGTCCATGCGCCGCTCTGCGATCCGCCAATCGCCGCCCTGTTTTTCGAGCCGGTCAAGGTAGCGGCCAAAAAGCGTAGCGGTGCGTCCATCGGGGGCTTCGTGCCACGCAAGCACGTGGCTTTCGGTCTCGGCCCGATATTCATCGGTGAACCTTATCCGCGGGTTCGACAGGTGATGCGCCGTTCGCGCCCAGCGCCACATCCGCGCCAGTGACGTAACAAGCGCCGCGCGCCCTTGGGATCGCAGGGCGGGATTGTCGCCATAGATTACCGTGCAATCCTCCGTGAACAACGCGCTCAGTGCGGCAAGGTCCATCCGGTCGAGATACGCACAATAATCGATCAGCACCGCCTCGATCCGGCGTTCATCGAACAATTTCGTGAGGTCTTTGTCAGGCAATCCGCACACTCCCAAAGCATCGTTGAATCAAGTGCCAAATCTCCCTGCCCGCATCGGTGGCCCTAACGCAGTTCGAGCAACCCACCGTCCACCGGAATGATCTGCCCCGTCATCCAGGACGAGCGGTCAGAAGCGAGAAACAGCATGACCTCCGCGATCTCCTCTGGCTGACCCCAGCGGGCAATCGGATAGCGGCCAATCACCTGGGCCAAAAGTTCGTTGAAATGGGTATCGTCACGGGCGCGGGCGCGAAACTGCGACTCTGACAAAGCAGTGCGCACAGCGCCCGGCGCGATGGCGTTCACCCGCACGCCCCTGTCGGCATAGTCCGCCGCCAATTGCCGGGTCAGCGCGACAACTGCGCCCTTGCTGGCGGAATAGGCCGCGACCCCCTTCATACCCGACAGACCGACGGTCGAGGCGGTAAACACCAATGTGCCCGAGGTGTCGATCAGATGCGGCATCACCGCGCGCGCGGTCAGAAAGCTCCCGGTGGCGTTGACGTTCATGACCCGTGTCCAGGCAGCAAGCGACACCGACAATACGTCACCTTCGACCATAATGCCCGCATTGACGAGAACTGTGTCGATGCGCCCGGTGACCTTAAGCGCCATCGATGCCATAGCCGTGACGGAACTCTCATCCGTTACGTCGGTTTCCGTCGCTTCGACCGCCAAGCCATCTGCAACCAACCTGGCGGCCAACGCCTGCGCCGCCGTCGCATCCAGATCCGCACAAATCACATACGCGCCTTCGCGTGCAAAGCGTTCCACCGCCGCACGCCCAATGCCTGACGCGCCTCCGGTTACGATGGCGGTCTTGCCGGTCAACGCACCTTCCTGTCTGTCGGACTGGGTCATGATCGGCCTTTCGGGTCAGTCGATATACCCCGCCATGCGCGGCAGGATGAGGGTGATCTCGGGTATGAAGGTGATGATCAGCAGGACAATTGTCATCCAAACCCAGGGTTTGAACACATGCCGGACGACCGACAGGAAGGGGCGCTGTGCGATTGTGGCAGCGACAAAGACGGCACCACCAAGTGGGGGCGTCACCATCCCGATGGCACAATTGAACACGACCACGACACTGAAATGCACCGGGTGCAGCCCGTAACTCAGGGCGATGGGAAGCAGGATCGGGCTGAGCAGCAAGATAATGGCGAGGCTCTCCATCACCATACCGAGGCCCATGAGCAAAAGGTTCACGATCAGCAAGAAGGCGAATACATTGGTGATGTTTGTTGCAAACCATTGTTCGACCTGCTCAGGCACACCAGCATTCGCGATCAGCCAGTTGAATGTCGACGCGGCGGCAACAAGGATCAGGATGCCGGCTGTAAAAGCACTGGCCTGCACAAACGCCTTGTGCAGGCGTTTCCAAGTCAGTTCGCGGTAAATGAACGCCCCGACAAACAGCGCGTAGCCGACCGCGACACCCGAGGCTTCGGTGGGCGTGAAGATACCGCCAAGGATACCGCCCATGATGATAACCGCCAGCCCGAAGGCCGGAGTCGCGGCGACGAATGTGCGCCCGAGGCGGCCAAGGTCGAAAGCCTCGGACGCACGGTATTGCGGGCCGCCCTTAATCGCGTGGCGATAGGCGATGAAGAACAAACCAGGCAAGACCAGAAGGCCGGGCAGGATACCGGCAAGGAAAAGCGCTCCAATCGACTGGTTATTGATGACCCCGATCAGCACCAGCATGAGGCTGGGCGGAATAATCTGCGCCAGCGTCCCCGCCACCGAGATCAAGGCTGCCGCGAAATCGACATTGTAACCTCGCTTGCGCAATTCCGGTTGCAGCACCGCTGAAACCGCCGCCGTGTCGGCGCTGCCCGAACCTGACATGGCCGCCAATGCCGTCGCGGCTACGATGGCGACCATCAACAGGCTGCCCGTAACCCAACCAATCAACGCCATGGAGAAATCGACGATTCGCCGCGACAACCCACCAGCATCCATCAGCAGACCTGCAAGGATGAAGAACGGGATCGCCATAAGAGTGAAGCTGTTGAGGCCAGAATAGAACCGGTGTGCAAGAAGCACGAGCGGCAGATCGGCCATAATCACCACCGCAAGCGCCGTCAGCCCCAACACGAAGAAGATTGGCACGCCGCCTGCCAGCAGCACGAGAGCGAGGCTTCCGAAGAGGCTCATGCGACATCCGTCTGATCAAAATGTTGCCCGAAGGGATCGTTCCATCGCTCTATGACACGGGCGATCACTTCGATCGCCATGAAGCTCATGCCGACGGGAACCGCGGCGAACACCACCCACATCGGCAAAAGCAGGGTGGGCGAGGTCTGGAACGCGCCCTGCCGCGTGAGAAGGATGCCACCATAGATCAGCACACCAAGAAAGACGAGCGATCCGGCAGCGATCAATAACGAAACGAGGCGCGCCATGCCAATGCCCAGCATGGCTGGCAAAGCATCCACAGCAAAGACCGCCCCGTGCCGAAGCGCGAGACCGGCCCCGATGCAGGCCAACCAGACCTGCGCAAAGGCCGCAGTTTCGACCGCATTACCGATCCCTATAGGAAGGAGATACCGCCCCAATACCTGCACGATCACCGCCACGACCATGTATCCGTAGCAGATAATGGCCATGCCGGTTGAAATCGAGCGTATGGTGCCAAGCACCCGTTTCATAGGGCTGCGCTCACTCGGTAATCAGTTTCAGCATCGCCTTCTGGGCGTCCGTGGTGAGAAACTCGTCATAAATACCCTGAGCCGCCGCACGGAATGGTGCCGGATCGGGCGCGGTGACCGTCACACCATTTTCCTGAAGCACACTGAGCAGATCAGCGTCGGATTGCTGCCAATCGTCTTGCTGGCTCTGACCTGCCTTGCGGCCCGCCTCAAGCAGGGTGGCTTGCTGCTCATCTGTCAGGCTCTGGAACTTGCGTTCGGAGATCACGATCGGGTTGGTGTAGAACAACCAGCTTACTTGCGCCCAATGCGGGGCAACCTCGTAGAATTTCTGTGTATAGTAATTTGTGTTTGCAGCATCAGCGCCGTCTACAACTCCGGTTTGCAGAGCGCTGTAAACCTCGGGATATGCGATCGCAGTGGCGTTGGCACCAAAGGCATTGAAAGTAGCGACGTGTACGGGGTTCTGCACCGTGCGCACCTTGAGTCCGGCCAGATCCTCCATCGAATTGACCGGCATGCTGCTCATAATATGGCGCGGGCCGGAGGTCATAAAGCCCAGAAGCCTGATTCCCTTGCTGGCAGCTGCGGCGCTGAGTTCATCGAAGATCGGACCATTCAGAACGCTGCGGTAGTGATCCCAGTCACGGAAGGCGAACGGCATGTTGAGCACGTTCATTTCAGGGACCCAGTTGGCAAGGACAGCCGCCGACGGCGGTGCCATGTCGATCGTGCCGAGCAGGATTCCCTCAACCACATCTACCTCGCCGCCAAGTTGCGAGTTGGGCGAAATCTTGATGGACAGCTCGCCTCCGGTCCCTTCAGCCACCATTTCCGCCAAAGCCTCAACGGCGCGGTGATTGGGGTCGTCAACGACCGAGAAATGGGCGAAGCGCAATGACGTTTCGGCGACAGCGGCCGAGCCGGCAAGCAGACCGATGGCTGCGGCAGTCGCAATGTAGCGGGACGCACGGCGCAGAGACTTGACGATCATCATGAATACTCCCTAAATCGATGATATCAGGACGCTATGCGAACAAATGTTCGCAGTCTATCAAATCCTGAATATAATTTTTCGAGGCAGCGTCGAAGGGATCGTTGAACAATCCCGGTTTCGGCAGAGACTGGCAGTGTTGCAACAAACCCGACTCCCCCGGAAAATCAATTTGATGCTATGAGGACTGCGACCAGGTTCCAAAAGATCCGCAATGTTTCGGAGCGAAAGTGGAAAGCCAAACCCAATGTCTATCATGATCGCACGTCGGATAATCTCCGGGCCACTGTGAAAGTACTTGAATGGTGCTGGCAGACTAGGCAGCGGACTCATAAAACTCGATCCACAGCCTGACGGATGCCAGTTTGATCATCGACAGGAAATTGCGTGATGT
>NZ_JAIMIA010000203.1 GCF_019966495.1 Tateyamaria pelophila
GGTAAAAGATACTTGATCCGCAGGCCTGATCAGGCGATCTTCGCGTCAGATGGCAGGCCACTTGGGGAATGTCGGTTCAGACTGGTAATTCTCCAAGCGTAAATCAGACATCCGCCACATCTCACGCGATGATATGATCATTTCTGAACGGCTGTGGTTTGATGTTGTGCCAGCCCCTCATCAAGGACGGAGAGCCGTTATCAGGTCATCACCTATGACAAGAGCGACCCGGACGCGGTGGACTCCGAAGCCCTTACTAGGATCAGACAAGAAAGCGGAGATACTTGCTTTCGGCGGCAAGATCTCTGCAGGCGCACCCATTGATGCGGCAACATGTTTTTTTGAAATCGCGATCGAATGCTGCGAATGGGTCGACAAGAACCTTTTTTGGCGTCCGGTTATTCGACTTTGCCCGAACATTAGGTCATTGGGTATTCGGCAAACCCGCAGCACTTAAAAGTTTCTGCGCTGTTCCGACCAATACGGCGAGTCCCGGTACCGGCGTTCTTGATTGTAAAATAGAGCGCGCGTTTGCTGGTTTGCTGCAAAGACATCGGAAATTTGTGCGCAGTAGAGTTGCATCGCCTTGTAGGCTTCCCCCTCATCGTCAGTTTGCTGTGACTTGCAGATCGCATCGCGTGCCTTGATCGCGCTGTAAAAGGCAAAATGCAGTCCTTGAGATGACAGTGGATCGAAGCTGAGAGCGGCATCTCCCACTGCCAGCCAGCGTTTTCCCGCGATATTTGGGCTGAGCGCCACGCTTGCATCGCAGCTGTACAGCGGTCCGATGAGCGCTGCGCCGTCCGACAGGCTGTCTCGCTGCGCTTGTTTCAAAAAAAGATCTGGCCGTCGGAAATAATGGCTGACGCTATCGGGCAAGCCATGAAAGGCGACCACCCGTTGTTGCCCGGGTAAAGGTGCCGTGTACCACCACCCATGGGCGACGGATTTTACCTGTGTCACCCGCTCAATTGTGTGGTGAGGGTCATTGAGCCACCCAACAACGGCCATCTGCGTGTTTCGCTTGCGCGGCGCCGAGGCAACGCGCCGCACGAGCCAAGCCTTGCGCCCTGTCGCATCGATAAGGCGCGGGCTTTGGATCTCGAATGGGCCCTGTTTGCCCTGCGCGCGCACGCGGAACTGCGCACCATTGTCAGAAACCTCCAGCAACCTGCCTTCGTGAAAAGGAATGCCGCGCTTTCCCGCAAGCGCCAAAAGCTCTTTTTCAAAGCTGTGTCTCAGGATGTGCCATCCACCGCCTTCGGGATCGCGCAGGCTGTCATGATAAGTCCAGATCTCGCTGCCCCACGCGGACTTCTTGGCGTTGCAATGCAGGAAGTTTTCGACGCTGAGAACGTCTTCCAATCCGTCCAGACCAAGCGTGCGAAACAGTCGGAGAATGGAAGCGGGCAGAAACTCTCCGACCTTCGGGCCCTCGCCCACGGTTTCGCCGATCAGGCACACGTTCAGGCCTGATTGGCTGAGGGCCAACGCTGCGGCAATGCCTGCCGGACCTACGCCCAGGACTGCTATGTCGGCGCAGTACACATCATTGGCCCCGGAGCTTTATGGTCATGAACTCTTGCCGTTGTTCCTCGCTGAACCATCCCGCCTCCTGAAGCAGACGATCATGGAACCCCAGTTTGGCATAACGCTCGGTGAACTTCTTGTGAGCCTGTTCCAGTTCGCCTTCTTTGACCGGCGTCAGGTTTTCCACATAAACATGCTCCGGCAGCCAATCCATATCGTCCGGTCTTGGCCGCGCTTCCAAGACGCCCAGATCGCCAAAGTGATGGATCATGTACATCATTTGCTCAGGCGCCGGGTCTTGGGACGGCAATTGGCGCAACCATGAAGGTCGGTTGTGGAAGGCCGCAATGCGCTCGTCCATGGGCCGCTTGGTGTCGCACAGGGTCTGGTAGTCGATATAGGTCATCACTTGGTTGGGCACACGCGCGGGCCAATAGGTTGGCACGTAAGGATCGTATTCCATCTCGTAGCCTGAGCGGCAATAGGCCGTATCGCCCTGCCATGGAAGCGCCATCCATCGGGTCAGATCGCCCGGACCCTGATCATAAAGCGGTCCGCCCATCCTCAGAACCTCGGTTTGCGTGAGGTTCGGGCCATAGCTGGGATCCGTCTTGCCCGACGCCCGCTCTCTGATGCGATAAGGCGCGCGATACATGGAGGCGTGACGCATCGGCCATGTCAGTTCGCACCCCGGGTGAAATGCATCGGCCAGACAGAAATGCATATTGGCACGATCCAGCATTTCGGGCTGCGCCTGCAAATCGACGTCTTCGAGTTTTTCGTATGGTTGGCTGGCGCCGTCATAGTCGCTAATGAAATCACCCTGCACCCAGCGTGTCATGATGTACTCATAATACGGCGGCAGACGGAGATAGCTCTGAGCGTCGATTTCGGTCTGGTCGTCCTGCGCCCCCGAATATCCGAACGTATCCCCGTATTCCCAGGGCCAGCTGCTTTGGTCCATGTCCTTACCGGTGGCACTTCGGAAGCTGTTGTAGATCGTGCGCCTGAGTTCGCCATACGGGTCCGGATACAGGCTGCTTTCGGGCGCAAAGGCGAGTTTGCGCATCAGCTGTGGATCTTCGAAATTCATCGGACCCTCTGCGCCAAACAGCGCCGAGATGCCCTTGTTGACCCATTGCAGAGCACTCATGCGTTCAAGGATCGGCTGGACGTGCGTGCGGAAGGATATCCGCTTGGGAAACTCCATCATGCCCGCGCCGATAGAAACGCTACGGATCAGGTCATCCATGGTCCGCCAGCTCGTCAGATCGGGTGCATAGTTGGGCGGCGCCGCAGTCACCCAGGCCGGGTCTGCCTCGAAATCCTTGTTGCCAATGCGCACGGTGGCATGCACCGGGCCGTCCGCGATATCGTCGTACCACCCTGCCGCATTGTTGAAGCTGGCCGGGTTCTGCGGATTATAGATCGGCTGGTTTGATGGGCTGGCCGAAACACCGTGCCCCGGAAAGACGAGCAATCTGCCGACCTCGTCTGTTCTGAGCTCGCCCAGATAGACCGGCGTGCCCTGAAAACTGCCCGTCATAGCGAAGGTCGAATCCTGCATCGACAGCCCGGAAATCTGGGTATGGCCGCCATCGATACATAAGGCATCGCGGCCCGCCCCATTCACCTTGGGATTGCGCAAGGGCACGGTGAGATGTTCGGTCGCCGGTATGTCCATGGCGGCGTCGAATTCGTACCACTGCGCCTTTTTGTTGGCGACGTGCACCGACCACATGATTTCTGAATTGTGCGCCTGCTGGATCTCGGCGACGACATTGCCGTATCTGTCGTAACCATAGACCCGGAACCGGGCGACCTGCCGTTTCAGCGCGCCGGCCGGATCTCGGCTCGCGCCGAATTTCGTCAATTCCGGATGCGTGACTTCGGGCCCGATATAATATCCGTCCTTGCCACCCATCTGGCTGTTGCCGACGCGTGCGACACCGATGCCGGGGTGAATGCGGACCTCGGTGATACGCTCGATCTGCTCTGCGCTCAGAGCGACGGGCGCAATCTCCGGCTTTTGGTGCGGGAATGGGCATTTGGGGTTTTCGATTTTTGGTGCGCCCGGCTTTTTCGGCTCTGTCTCGGGCTGGCCATTTTGCGCGCGGCGGTAATTCGCACTGGCCTGATAAACTGTCATTCGGGCATCGGCGATGCTGCCGACTGGAGCATTGGCCTCGGGAACACGTCCGATGTTGAACGCCAGCCAGTCGCCGTAGGTTTCCTGTTCCGCTTTGCTGATATCCTGTTTCGGCAATTTGATGGTGGCGACATGAACGGGAACAGCCTCGTCCTGATCCCAGATGACGGTTGCGCGGTCCAATGGGAAATGTTCGTCAATATATGTCTGACCAAGGTCTTTGGCGTCAGGCCGTTTCTGGATGTAGATTTCAAGCGTGGCCTCGCCTTTGGCCATGCGCCCTGCCAGATCCTTGCCCAGAAAATCCGGGTCATTGATGTCAGGATCACCTGCAAAGGTCGATGTGCCGGGCATCAATATATATTTGCAGTAAGACTTCCCCAACCGAAACGGCACAACGCTCCACAGGTCCGTGGCGAGTACGGAGCGGATTGGTTTCTCAAGCATATCCAACAGACTATTGGTGTCTGGCGCATTGCGCTGGGCCCACTCATCCCCCCACCCTTCAAAGCTGGCTTTGGTAAACTCACACATTTCCTTGGCGGTATCGACAAAGAAGAAAGGTACGTTTTGCAACAACAGGTCAGCGGTGTTCGCCCCGTCATCTGACACAAACTTCTCGCCTGGCATGTCGAAGATCTTGATGCCGATGCCAATGGTGCTCATCCAGTCAGGGCGCCCATCAGCAAGGTCGGAGGAATAGCGCACATAGACCGGGTGCTTTTTTCCCGGGTTGGCGAACAACCCGTGCTGGAGGTCTTCGGGAATGTCCTTGTTGAAAATGACTTCTCCCTTGAGCCCGCATTCCCCAAGTAGATCTCTGATTTCGCTGTCTTGAACGTGATATTTTCTATATATATCATGGCGTTGGTTGCTGCGGAGGATGTGTTTCATGGATCACCCAGAGGGTGCGGGCTTGCAGCGGGCAGATCGTGTGGATTTTGACCCTCGCGTGCGGCTGGAATTCCGGGGCGCTCAGCTCAGTTCGGATGGCGGCCTTCTGGTGATGCGCGAGCTTGATGACGCGCTCGGTCTGTCCAATCTGGCGTCTGCTGCCCTGTGCGATAATCGCCGTGGCAAGAACACGATCCACCGGCTCGACGGGCTGTTTCGGCAATCGGTCTACGGCCGGTTGGCAGGATACGGGGACGTCAATGACGCCGACCGTCTCGCGCTCGATCCCGTGATGCGCCAGGTTGTCGGTGGCCGTGCCGTCGATGCGCATGCCGCATCCACGTCGCAGATGGGCCGGTTCGAGACCGAGGGACTGGCGACCGCAGAGAACCGGGCGGCTCTGTCTGA
>NZ_JAIMIA010000204.1 GCF_019966495.1 Tateyamaria pelophila
CCTCCCGCCCGTTGTTTGAACGAAACTGAATCACAAAACTATGCAATCAAACAAGAATTAATGGGTGTGCTGCCTAATATATGTGACGGAGCGTCATAAAACGTGTCATTTCCGTCAGAGCGTCTTGGGCGCGCGCGTCTCGACCCAAATGTTCAGGTAGTTGCCCGCAAAGATGATGGCTGCGCCCAAAAATACCCAGACACTCACCGCTTCACCGTAAACGAGCATGCCGATCACGGCGATGGTTGGCAGCCTGATGAAGTCAATCGGCACCACAACCGTGGCCGGCGCGATGGCAAGCGCATTGGTCAGGCAGTAATGCGCCAAGAGCCCGGCCAGCCCGATCAGGAACACCCAGGGCAATGCGGCGAGCGTGGGCAGGGCGATGTCACCATCGTACCCGGCCATGATCAATCCCATCACAAGTTGCATCGAGGTCAGCCAGAACATGATGGAGATGATCTTTTCGTGGCGGGTCAGCCGCTTGGTCAGCATGATGGTGATTGCAAAGAAGATGGCGGAGGATGCGGCGGTGATCACGCCGGGACTGAGACCAGACATATCGGGGCGCGCTACAATCAGAATGCCGATAAAGCCCATGAAGGCCGCCAGCGCGCGCACAGGCGTCAGGCGTTCGCCCAGGATCAGGGGGCTCAGTACGATCACCCAGATCGGCGACGTGAACTCGAGCGCAAAGACCTGAGCCAGCGGGATCACTGTCACTGCATAGAACCACAGGTTCTGACCGGTGAAATGCGCGAGGTTGCGGAAAAGGTGGGTCTTGAGCCTGTCGGTCTTGATACTGCTCCATGCGTTGGTTGCCCATGCCACGCTGCAAACGATCAGCACGCCGACCGCGCTGCGAAACAGCATGATTTCAAAGGTATCGAGGGATGTGCTGATTTCCCGTCCGGCCACGGCCATGGATGAAAATGATGCGATGGACCCCGACATCCAGAAGGCTGCTTTGAAGACTGGGTTCATCCGGCATGCGGCCTTGTGTGATCGTGGGTGCAAAACGGCGACTGGCGCTGCCCGAAAGAAGTCAGTCCGTGACGCAGTCGGATCCGCAAAAGAGTTTTTTTGCCTCCGGCGGGGATACTTTTCGCCAAGAGAAGCCTTAGTGCCATGCGACGATCAATCGTTCTTTTGAGGTGCCGAATTTAATACGCAAAAGTAATTTCCATTTCATATGTACTGTGAGGAAGCTGCCCTACACGGCAGGTCTTGAACTCAATCGCCGTTTGACCGTGTCGCGAGCACCGTACATTCGGGGACCATCCATAGGCAACGTGATTCAGCCTGCCTGCGGCGCGGATTGGGTGTCACGGACGAGACGGCCATCCTCGAGCGTTATGATCCTGTCGGCCATGTCCATGATCCGGGCGTCGTGGGTGACCATGACCGTCGTGATGCCGCGGACTACTCCGAGCGCTTTCAGCATCTCGACCACGGTGTGTCCTGACTCCCTGTCGAGTGCGGCGGTGGGTTCATCGGCAAAAATGATTTCGGGATTTGACACCAGCGCACGCGCCACCGCGACGCGCTGTTTCTGCCCGCCCGAGAGGTTTGCGGGAAGATAATCGCGGCGATCGGCCAGTCCCAGCACGTCAAGGATGTGATGCGCTGCGGTGCGTTGTTTGACGGGATCCGCCTTGCCGTGCACCTCAAGCCCCATCAGGACGTTCTGGGTGGCGGTCAGGCTTTCATGCAGGTTGTGCGCCTGAAAGATGAACCCCAACCTGCGCCGCAGGCCAACCATCTGGGCCTCGCTGGCACCGTTCAATTCCTGACCCAACAGGCGCACGCTGCCGTCCTGCACCTCGCGCAGGCATCCCATGAGGGTCAATGCCGTGGTCTTGCCCGATCCGGATGGCCCCATCAGGATGTTCAGACTGCCCCGCTCAATGGTCACATTCAGATCGAACAGAGCCTGTTTGCGCGCTTCTCCCGAGCCGAAAAAATGATTGAGGCCAGTCACCTGGAGCGGGGCTTCATCCGCCATCAGAACAAATCTGCCGGATCGGCGGCGGCGAGGCGTCTGGTGGCGATCGCCCCGGACAGGGTGCAGGCGATGAGCGTGCCAAAAAAGACGAACACGGCGCGGGCGGCCTCCATTTCGACGGGCAAACCGGTCACCGCGTTCAGCGCTGCGTAAAGACCCATTGAGATGACAAAGCCGGGAATGAAGCCGAACACTGCCAGCACGATGGCTTCTTCGAACACGATGCCGAGGAAGAAGGATTGGCCATAGCCCATCGCCTTGAAGGTCGCGTATTCGCTCAAGTGGTCCGCCACGTCCGTTGACAGTACCTGATAGACGATCACCAGACCGACAAGGATGCCCATGAAGACACCGAAACCGAAGATAATCCCCGTGGGGCGTTCGACGGACATGAAGGTCAGATCGGCTTGTGCGGACTCGCCCGTGGTTTGCACCTTGACGCTGATGGCGGGGAGGGCGGCGCGCAGCCGTTGGGCGACGACTTGCGGCGACACACCATCATCGACTTTGAGCAGGATATGGCTGGGCGCGCTGCTGGTCCGGTCCGGGAAGAAACGCAGAAAGGTCTGGTCCGAGGTCATCATCATCCCGTCGGCCAGAAACCCGCCGCCCACATTGATCGTCTCGACAGCCGTGAGCGTTTCGCCACGTGCCTCGAAGGCAAAGCTGCGTCCGGCGTCGATGTCGTCGATCACCGAAGCAGGCATTCCACGCGTATCGCGATCCAGCAAAACGGTGTTCTCGAGGGTCAGGCCGTGCAAAAGGGGTGCGATGTCGGGGGACACGTACTCGGTACTTGTCACATCGACACCGAAGGTCAGCAACGAAACCGAGCTGCCATCGGCGAGCGTGAACGGCAGGTTGTCGATGTAGAGCGGAGCGGCGCCTGCGACACCCGGCACGCCAAGCGCCTGAAACAGGCGGATGCGGGCCACGTTGCCACTGTCGGTAAGCGTATTGCCTTCTTCGGAGGAGATGATGATATCCGCATTCAGCATCGCATACGGGGCAATGGTCGATCCGTTCAACGCCCCCATGATGCCCAATTGCATGAAGACAAGAAGGTTGGCAAAAGCGACCCCGGACACGGCGGCGATCAGGCGGGTCCTGTTGTGCGACAGTTGCAGCCATCCGATTGGCAAGCGCCTGAACAGCAGTGTCAACAGTGCCGTCATTGCGCACGGCCCGCATCGATCCGCACGACGGCCTCGAGGTTGGTGAAGGTCTCCGCCAGGGCCGAGGAGGCCGGATCGAGCGTCACGATCACGTCCACCACACGCGCATCCGTATTAGCGGCAGGATCGTCCGACATGATGGACTGACGGCCGATCTCAAGCCCGATGGCCGAGACGACGCCGCGCAGATCCCGCGCCAGCGCCTCTGCCGAGACCGTGACCGGATCGCCGATGGTCACCCGTCCGATCATGGTCTGATAGACTTCGGCCTCAACCGTCATTTGGGAAGTGTCACCGAGGTCGAAGATCCCGCTCGATGGCGGACGCTCCCCGATGCGCGCGTTGATGTCCAGAACGGTGGCCTGCGCGGGTGCGCGCACAAAAGCGCTGTCGAGGTCCAGGGTCGCGGCGGACAGATCTGCGCGCGCAGCCTCCAGGTTCGCCTCCGACACGGCGATATCCGCCTGCACGGTTTCCGATCCAGCCTCAAAGCGGGACAGGGTCGCGCGGGCGCGCTCCACATCGCGGGCGGCCTCGTTTGCATGGGCGACGATGTCATCGAAAGCGGCGCGTGTTGTTACGCCGCGTTCCAACAACGAGGTGCTCCGCGTCAGCTCCGCTTGCGCCGCTGCCGCCGTGGCTTCTGCGCGGTCGAAGGAGGCTTGTGCCTCTGCCAGACTTGCTGCGTTCGACGCGCGTGTTTGCGCGAGTGTTGCGGTCTGGATGCGCAAATTCGCCTCCGCCGAGGTGACCGCACTTTTCCGTTGTCCGAGGTTGTCCAGGACGGCGAGAATTGCGCCCGCCTCGACATGATCGCCGGGCGAGACGCGGATTTCTGCAATCCGTGCATCACCAGCCCCCGATGGGGGTGCCACGCTGATCACGTCGCCCTTGGGAATGATCCGTCCAAGGGCCACCACATCGCCTTCGCTGATCACTGCGACCTGTTCCTGTGTGGCTACCTGCCGGATCGCAACGGCAATCGGAGTGTCGGTTCCGGCGCCGGGCTCAAGCCCGGTCGCGTTGAAAAAGGCGCGCAGGCCGGGAGGTTGGAAATACATGCCGATCACCGCACCGCTGAACAGCGTCGCCATGAACAGCGGGATCAGCAGCAGCCGTTTCCGGCCGCTTGATTTCGGGTGTCGTGTCGTCTCCGCCTTTGTCGTCCCGGTGTCCTCAAGCGGAAGTACGGGTCCGGACTTGGCTCTGTCTGATGTCATGGGGCTTTGCGATCTCGCTTTGTTTGTCTTCAGATGTCGCCTCTTCCAGGGACGGCATCAAGGTTTTTTGCAATCTTGGGCAGCGTAACCTGCGGACTCTTCGGATATCAGTCAGACATTGGTGCGCAGCGGCATGATGACATAAAATGAGCTTTTGGACGATGCGACCTGTTTGCGAATTGCGTATCGGCCATTTGCGCGCCGTTCAGACTGCGATTCTACGCCGTGCCTTCAAGTTGTGACGACGAAGACCAGTTTGCCATCGGCGCGCTGATCCAGACAGATGGAATTGTGACGCCATTGGCGACAACCGGGACGTCCGATTGAAGCCCGGCGGCAGGCGTGCAGAATTTGCCAAAACGCGCGTCGACGACGACAAGGGGGGGGGTAGGCCGTTAATGGGTGCGCCCCCGAAAAATGCCGATCTGAAGGGAGATTTGAAATTCGTTGCATTGGCTCATGCAGAGAATGCACGTGTGTTTGGTTTAGGATCTGTTGTGAAATAAGGGAATCGGGTGTTTGGGTCTGGACGTTTTCCGAAGGCTCTGATTCATCTTTGCTA
>NZ_JAIMIA010000205.1 GCF_019966495.1 Tateyamaria pelophila
ATCTCCTTCGTGTTGAAGATTAACAGACAACAAATCGCAGCTTACGTCAGTGTCCGAATTTCGGGGGGCAGCTCAGTTTGGCCCGAATTCCTCAAATTGCACAATTTCGAAGATGATCGAGGTCATGGACTGCGCCTTAGTCAAACATCGTTGGCAGTAGACGCCGCGCTGTTTGGTCAGGGAGCGGCTCTGGTAAGCCGCTTTCTCGTGGCAACTGACATTGCAGCCAAACGGCTGATACAAATCACGCCAGAAACCCTGTCCGGAAAACAGGATTTCTACCTGCTCGCCATGCGTAAATCCAAACAGAACGCCGCAATTGATACCGTTGTAACATGGTTCTTGGCTCAAGCTGGAACACCGCATTAACTCAAACGGTACAAGGAGAATTCGCAGAAAACCGCCATCGGTAAGTGTGCGGCGAATGCACCCTATGTCCGCGTCTTGATGGTTCAGATACTGTGCAGTGAAGAGACAGTTTGGATATGGCGTCTTGCGACGAGGTTGAGCGACTGCTTTGGCGACACGGGCCGCAGCGGAGCGATTGGCGTGCCGCATGTGCAAAGGTTTTCTGCCTTAGCGAAAGCTGCACCAGCAAAAGGCGGCTCAGTCCTGCAAACCGTGAGTTTGCGCCTTCCGTACCAATCAATCGCAGCGGATGGCCGGTTCGGTGAAGCTGCGGCGCGGCGCGAATTAATGCTATGAACGTCTCCTGTGGGCTGTCGTGATCGCAAATGATTTGATCGAGCTCGTACATGCTGCATAGTGGGGACCGGCGGGCCCACTGGTTCAATTGCTCCCAGCAACGGGGAAATTTGAATGTTGGGACCAAAGCAAGCAGCACACGGAGCTTTGTTCAATGAAACTGGATTGAAGCCCATGACCCAACCGATCATGTATTGTGCGAGTTAGAAACCGGCATTCGTTGTTCCACAATCTCCGCCCACCAACTGCACCCTGCGGGGATTGCTTCGTCGTTGAAATTGTATTCTGGATGATGAACCATCGGCCCGTCACCGTTCCCTACCATAATGTAGGCCCCAGGCCGTTCTTCGAGCATAAAGGCAAAATCCTCGCCGCCCATGATCAACGGCGCATCTTGGCACGAACCTGATACCGAGGCCGCAACATCGGCTGCGAACGCGGTCTGGTCGTCGTGGTTGATCATCGCAGGATAGACGCGTTTGTAGTCAACTTTCGCTTTTGCGCCGTATGTTGCGGCAGTGCCCATCGCGATCTCGCCCAGCCGTTTCTCCGCCAGATCGCGGGTGGCCGGCGAGAACGTGCGTACTGTGCCTTTCAAGTGTACCTGTTGCGGGATGACATTGTAGGCCTCCGACGAAGACACATGCGACGTGACCGACACGACGACCTGTGCGACGGGGTCCGTGTTCCGGCTGGCAATCGTTTGTAATGCTGTGACAATCGCGGCTGCGGTCACGATGCTGTCGACAGCTTGGTTCGGTTCGGCTGCGTGACCACCTTTGCCCTCGACCACAATATCAAAGAGATCGACAGCGGCAAAAAAAGCACCGGGCCGGATTGCGAAGGATCCAACCGGCATGCCCGGCTCATTGTGCATTCCGTATACTTCTTGAATACCGAAACGATCCATCATGCCGTCGTCGCACATTTCCTTGCCGCCACCACCACCTTCTTCGGCGGGTTGAAAAATCATAACCGCCACGCCGTCGAAGTTGCGCGTCTCGGACAGATATTTCGCGGCGCCAAGCAACATGGCCGTGTGCCCGTCATGCCCGCATGCATGCATCGCTCCGTCGGTCTTGGACGCATATTCAAGACCGGTTTGTTCATGAATCGGCAGGGCGTCCATATCCGCACGCAACCCGATTACTTTTCCAGATGCGGTGGACTTGCCATTTATGATAGCGACGACACCCGTGCGTCCGATCCCAGTCAATACCTGGTCACAACCGAAGCTTTCCAGTTTTTCCGCCACGATGGCACTGGTGCGGTAAGTCTCAAACAGGATTTCCGGATTTTCGTGCAGATCGCGCCGCCATTCTGTAATTTCCGGCAACAGTTGAGCAAATCGGTTTTTGACGGGCATTGCGTTGCTCCTGACGGATTATAAGGTCGTCCTGATACTTGTGAGCTCCATTCAGAACAGGCCGCAAGACGCGGCGGAGCCTCAATAAGGCAACGCACTATGAAATAACCATAGCGACCTGCCCAGCAGATAGTCCATCATTACCGCCGCGTGTTCGACTGTTTACTTGTGATGAATTCATTCGTCAGGTTCGCTTGGCCAATACTGCTTTAGGTACATCCCCTGAAGTTGGCAATCTCTCACCAGTTGCCTGCGGTCAGTTGAATTTTTCAGACTATATGGCGGCAACGGCTAGATGGTCCGAATTGTCATCATCTGCGACCCCGAAATGCTGCCCTCATGGCCACGCTTCTTGGGCCTTACTTGAGCCTTAACAGTAGGGAACGTTGAAACGGGCGTGTATCTGACTGCCGGTGAGCGTCGCGTATCTTGTTCCCCACAGGTGGGCTGCGTTTTTGGCAAACCAATTGCCGAGACCAGGGACCCTAGTTTCATAGTTTCTTGTCATGACCAGCAGCGTTTCGTTTATCGCCTTTGCTGACAGCCCTCGCTGACCAGTCCTTCGGAACGTCGCACTGTCGAAAGGACCGTGAAAATGAAATCGTGTCATCGGAGCGATACAGACATTTCGGGCGAACAGATAGAAGGTGCAACTTGAAAAGCACTCTGTGACCAAAACCTTGACTTGCGTACCGCTGGCGTCGAGTTCCTTGACGTGTTGAGTGAATTCACGAGTATCTCCGCCCTTTGCTCGCTCTTGCGGCACGTTGAAGGCAGCGAGTGTAGCTGCAAGGATCAGCCAGTTTCCCATATGTCGGACCTTTCTTATGCGTTATCCGATAGGTCGCATAGCCTTGGAGCCTATGTTCTGAATCAATACATAACTCGGAAACGGTCACTCGCCGCAGCTAATATCATCGACCGGGGTGCGGAGAGGCTGTGTGCAAACTCTCCCTTGATCTGAATGATGGTATGATTTCCGCATTCGGTGTGGAAGTCTTTAATGGCGCAGTTTATCGAAGGTATAGACCGGAGCCAGACGATTATTTTGGCAACGACAGTTCGGTTCGAGTGATTGATGCCTGATCGACCTGCTGAATTTATCGGAGGTAGGATTCCATGCCACGCATGCTCCGACGGGTCGGCCTGACTATCATTCCGGGCTGATACCGCAAATTTTTTTCGTACGGCTACATCAATCAGATCCAGTCGCCACGACGGCTGGAATGGGAGTGCGGCAGCAACCTGGGACTCATTTGGCTGACGGGCCGATTGCAGATTTCCGAAAAGACAATAGGCCCGCGATCGGCAAGGTTTGCCAACAGTTGTTGCCCTATGTCGCGCTATCGATCTGCTGGACGAGAACCTGGTCGCCATGGACGGCAGCCAGTTCAGGGTGGTGAATGCGAAAGAAAACAACGACGTGAACCGCCATGGTTCCATCGGAGACCCATAGCTTCATTTCACGCGACCGTATCAAGCACGTAGCGCTGTGCTTAGAAGTTGTATTCAGCCTTGGCTGGCCGGATGTTTCCGATGGGCAAGCAGACGTCTGTTGTTGAACCAATCGACCCATCCGCGGGTGGCCATTTCCAGATCCGGCATGTTGCGCCATGGTCCCTGGCGATAGATCAATTCGGTTAAAATAGACCGTTTATCATCTTAGAGAGGGCGCTGTCATACCAGTCTCCAACGCTGCCGACTGAGGGTTCGATCACGGCTTCGGCCAAACGCTCTGTGTATCGAATGGACAAATATTGCCCGCCGCGATCCGAGTGGTGAACTAATCCGCTCTTCTGAACTGGACGTCGATCATGCAGGGCTTGTACCAGAGCGTCGAGGACAAAGTCCGTTTTGGCAGACCGCGAGACCCGCCATCCCACGATGCGATCAGCGAATGTGTCGATGACGAAGGCCACCTAAACAAAGCCCTGCCACGTGGGCACATATGTAAAATCGCTGATCCAGAGCAGGTTCGGTGCAGGAGCCCGGAAGACGCGGTTCACCTTGTCACGCGGACACTGCGCTGACCGGTCAGGAACCGTTGTCCTGAACACCTTACCACGCACCGCACCACGGATGCCGATCTGCTTCATCCACTGCCCGGCAGGGTATTTCCGCAGGAAATGTCCCGAAAGGGAGGCGGTCCACCGTGCATCTTGCCACCTCAAAGCCCTCGCGCTTCGACTGGTGCCACGCTTTGCGGACCCCATAGACTAGGTAATTTTCATCCCAAACCCGTTTGATTTCCGGACATAGCTCCGCAGCCCGCTGATGGCGTGCCGAAGCTTTGGACGGATCAGCGAGGCACGCCAAGCGGTGGCAGTATGTCGACGGCGCGATCGGCAGAACCCCGCAGATCGACTCGACACCGGAGACAACGCGCCGATCTTCCCCTCTCGTGCATTGCAGCGCAACACTCTGCCGGGCAATGAATGAAGGCGATCATCGCTTCAATGGGCGGTCGAGTTCCGCCTGCGCAAAATAGGCTGATGCTTTGCGACGGATCTCATTCGCCTGGCGCAGTTCGCGGTTATCGCGCTCAAGTGCTTTGATACGGTGCCGTTCCTCTGTCTTCACGCCGTCGCGCATGCCACTGTCCTTCTCGGTCTGCTTGACGCATCCGCTCAAGGTCTGGGGAATGCAGCCGATCTTGGGTGCAACGACCGTGACCGCCTGCGTTTCGTATGAGCCTTGATGCTCGAACACCATCCGAACCGAACGAGCGCGGACTTTAAACGAGAAGAAATTTGCCATTTTGCTTTTGGCATCGAGAAAATCGAAAATAGAAGCTGATCAGTTTCCCGCGCGCTTCATCATCATTTGATGTACTG
>NZ_JAIMIA010000206.1 GCF_019966495.1 Tateyamaria pelophila
GGTAAAAGATACTTGATCCGCAGGCCTGATCAGGCGATCTTCGCGTCAGATGGCAGGCCACTTGGGGAATGTCGGTTAAACACTCACCGTTCAAAGTCTCCGTTCTTTTGTATTCCGTTGGTTGAGATCTGAGCAAGCTTTTTCAGAGGCTTGAGAACTCTCTATGATTTCCGTCGATTGCAGGCTTTACCGCAAACTTTTCCACGTGGCGAAACGCCTCTTGCGGACGGAAGCGTCCAAAGCAAGACGATCCCCCAACACAGCCGCAAACAACGTAGGTCACAGATCGCGCATATTCGTGCCAGGTAAACCGACGGCCGTCAGACAAGGCGCGGCGCTATCCAATCAGACGATTTTTGCCGCGGTGTTGCAGCCCGCATTCCCCAAGTGGACCTCTGATTTTGCTGTCCTGACCGATCTATTTTCCATTTATATCATGGCGTTGGTTGCTACGGAGGATGTGTTTCATGGATCACCCAGAGGGTGCGGGCTTGCAGCGGGGAGATCGTGTGGATTTCGACCGCCGGGTGCGGCAGGAATTCTAGGGCGCTCAGCTTAGCTCGGATGGCGGCTTTCTGGTGATGCGCAAGCTTGACGACGCGCTCGGGCTGTCCGATTTGGCGTCTGCTCCCTGTGCGACAATCGCCGTGGTAAGAACACGGTCCACCGGCTCGACGGGCTGTTTCGGCAATGGTCTATCAGCCAGTAGCAACCGGTCAACAGAAGCAGGCATTGCGTGTTTTGCAGCCCAGCGAAATTTGCACCGTTTTTATCGATGACAACCATATGTTTCTGTTTCGTTTCGCTTTGACAGACAGTGGCATAAGGCCCCGCTTCTCAGGTCGCAAGTCTCGAAAACGACCGTGATACACAGCAAGCGCCTTTACCGGCCCCACAACCGGATCGAACGGATGTTTGGAGAAGACATCAAAATCCGTCTGCGTCACGTGATATGCGACAAAGAGTTCTGGCCGGTTTCCTCATTGTAGAAACCTTGGCGCCGGGATCAGACTGCCAGTCTCGCCATCACTGCGCACGAGCACCGAAGCAGTCGTTCCGACCACAAGTTTGACATCTTCAGGAACGTTCCTCAGCTTGATTTTAACAGGAACTCTTTGCGCCAGCCTGATCCATTCAAAAGTGGTGCGGACATTCGGCAAAAGTCCTGCACCCGTTGTGCCGTCGGTTGGTGCAATGCCCCAGTTGATGCTGTCCACGACTCCTTCGATCGGCGTTCCGGGATAACTCATCAGTGTCACAACTGCCTGATCTCCAGGATCGATGTCAGCCAGGAAAGTCTCCCGGAAGTAGGCATCCACCCAATAGGTCGATGTATCGATCAACGCGAACTCTGGCGCGTAAGCCGTCAGTTGCTCGCCTATCCTGAGATCCACATTTGTGACATAGCCGTCGACCGGCGCGCGCACTTCGGTGAACTCGAGATTCAGCCGTGCTGCGTCAACCTCTGCGGCGGCCTGATTGAGGCGGGCATTATTAGGCTCTGGCTTGCCTCGATTGGCGCGTGCCTGGGCCAGCGTCGCTTCGGCCTGTGTCAGAGCGCTCTTTGCATTCAAGAGCTCGATGTCAGCCTGCTCCTTTGCCGACTGATTGACGTTGACATCACGCAACTGTGCATTGAAGCGCGTTTGCGCGATATCGTCCCTTTCCAACAGGATGGCCATTCGTTCCAGATTGCTCTCCGATTCAGCGAGCGTCGCTTCGGCGGCGCGCACCTGGGCCTCTGCACTGGGGATGAGCGCGCGGAATTGCTCAACGCTCGCCTCGCTCGCCTCGATTTGTCGGCTCAAAGCTTCGATTTCGTCCTGCGTGCGCTCAAAGTTGGCTTGGGCTGCGTTCAACGCCACCTCGTAAGTGCGCGGGTCGATCCTGAATAGTAAATCGCCTGCTTCAACAAATTGGTTGTCATCTACCGCGACCTCGATCGCTGGGCCCGTGACGCGGGGTGCAATGAACACAAGATCAGCGGCCACCTGACCATCTCGAGTCCAAGGATTGGCGATATACGAACTGTATCGCCAGGCAACAAGGAGCACGGCAGTCCCGACGATAACGGCGGTTATTGCGAGGCGGGCTGAGTAATTCATGAGATCATACCGGAATGAGGAAGGTGCCGATTAAGACAGCATAGATCAAGGCGACAGACAGGAAGACCAGCGGCGGATTGACCACGAAGCGGGACAAGCGGTAGCGATTTAAAACGCGGGCCGTCAAAAATGCCGCTGTCAGCGCGAGTAAGAACACCAGAAACGTCGGCGAAATATAGATGCCTAAGATCGTGTCGATTTCTTTTGGGGTCACCTTCGGTCTCCTTACACATTGAAGCGGGGCTCCCGCAGTCGAGGCCAGTCCATCGCGTGGCTCAATTTGAGGCTTTCGGAAATTGCCTCAGTCAATCCACGATAAGCACCCAGTATGCGGTACACCGTGTCAACCTGAACCGGTGTTGATGTTTCCCCTGCGCCGCGCGCCCGTGCGTTTGCAAAACTTGTCTCCAATTGGTCGATCAATGCGCGCGCGGCGCCATCAAAATCAGTTTGTGCCCGCGTCATGTTTTTGCCAAGCATGGCCGCCTCCAGCGCCGAGATTTCATTGCGCCAAATCTCAAGCTCGCCGCGCATTTCTGCGTTCCAAAGCGTGGCACCCGGCCCGTTGCGCAAAGCAACAAGATCTTCGAGACGTGCGCCGATCACACCGAGGCTTACAGCCAGAGCGGTAGCCTGATTGACCATCTCATCCCCTACCGTTTCCTTCGGCAGTTGGCTTGCCCAAATTGGAAGTTTCTGAGGGATCAGTACAATCTGTTTTTCGTGATAGACCCTGATCTGGCGTTGCCACCAACTCTCAGGCGCATCGGCGTGGTCCATCGACGTGATGACACGCGTTGCACTGCGCAGGAAGCGCTTGAGTAGGCGGTTATAGGCCTGTTGCGGTGCGAAGTTGAAAGGAAATTGCCAGAGTATCTGCATGAGACAAAGCGCTATAAACATAGCGGCCAGCGCATCGGTGAAGAAGGTGAAGCTGTAGGTTTGAACGTTGCCGTTGAACTGGACAGCGGTCACCCATGTCGAAAGCCCGATTGCTTTGTTCACACCATCGAAAAAGTACAGGATGAGGAAGGTGGACGGAAATATCATGAAGGTTGCGAGTTGCCCATATCCGTCAAGGTGCGGCATCAGGAAAACATGCAGGATCATACCGCCGACCATCGCAACAATAACCTTCGGAAATACCGAGATCGGCCGCAAATACGGGGTCATTACACCGGCCTGTATGCCAACGACCATCGCAATACTTAGCACAATCGGCGGAAACGGAACGCCGGGAAGAAACATGTAAACGGCAAAGGCCGCCCAGAAACCAAGAACGCAACGTATCGCGCCCATTGCCTGCTCAGGTTCCGGAATGATTGTAAATGTGCGTGGGGTGCGATGCCGGTGTTCTATTGAACCGGCTCGAAAACCTCTGGCTTTTGCCACCGCGTCATAGAGATCCTTGGTCGCCTGATCAATTTGCATAAGGTGGTGCGAGACGGCATGCAATGAAGCTCTCTGGATTTCTGTATACGACGCAATACGGTCTTGGGCGGGGCGGATGTCGATGTTCTGTGGTTCCGCTTCGGGAGATTGCTTGTCGATCATCTGTTGAATCGAGCGAAGTCTTGATATGATTTCCACTTCGAAATGTGGCAAGCCGATGAGGACGTGGCCAATGTCTGCGCGCTCCAGCACGCTCCGATCAAGCAGTGCTCGGTCCAAAGACTTTGTCGCATATTCGAGACTGCGGACCGCCTGGTCCCAAGCGCTTTTGTTTTCCAGCATATCAAGGCTGTCAGCGTCCAGCGCGCTCAGCAAGCCGCCCTGCCGTTCTGTCGCCGACCCAAGAAGCGAGGACAGGTCTTCGTCGGGTTGCGTCCGTACCTTCAAAACACCCACTGTGGCGATCAACAGGTCTGCCAGCGTCGATGTCTGCGCTTTAACTTTGTCAAAGAATTGAGCACTCGTGCTGGCGGGGAAGAAGACAATCGCAACGACAACATAGACACCGACGCCCAGTCCCGTCTCCAGCATCCTTGCGGTCGCTAATTCAAAGAAACGCGTTGGGTCACCTTGCTCGGCGGTCGCGATAGTTACCGGAATAATGGAGGCGAGAAAAAATATATAGAAGCGCCGAACGCTCTTCATCAGATATGCGTATATCAGAACGAACATTCCGGTCAGGAGAAGCGCTGGAAACCGGTCCTGTGGAAACGTAACCATGACAATCAAAAGAGTCACGCCGCCCAGTATCGTACCCAGGATCCGCATCAAGCCCTTCTGAAGGCTTTCGCCATCCGAAAGCTGCGTGCACACAGCAACACCAAGCGCCGCCCAAGACGGGTGTGCCCAATTCCACGCCATGGCAAGACCGATGGCGATGACCATCGCAATAGCACCGGCCAGGGCTTGTCTGACACGCATAGGCATTCGCTAAGGACCTGTACCAATTAGAAAAAGAACTATCACGATAATGACTATACTTTGGCATGTAGTGTCGCAAGAGCACCGTAAAGTTAACAGACGTCGGCCAAGGGATTTGAGAAATCTTGGTTTTATGCCGCTTCAACTTGAGCGATGTCGCGCCAAGTTTGCATCGCCAACAATCTCCATGTCTCGGAAGTCGGCAGTGCGTATTCCGTGGTGATCCAGCCACCGCCAAATCACCCTAGGCAGCGGACTCATAAAACTCGATCCACAGCCTGACGGATGCCAGTTTGATCATCGACAGGAAATTGCGTGATGT
>NZ_JAIMIA010000207.1 GCF_019966495.1 Tateyamaria pelophila
AATTCTCCCGCGCAAAGCGTGTTGGAGTGGCTTTAGCTGGGGGGTTAGAGAAGATCCTCTCGATTGCCTGAAACTAGCACATATCCCAATTACGCACCGCCGGTCTTCGTCGGTCACTACAAGATGCAAGGTTCTCCGAGGCTCGAGGCCCACAATGCTACCTGTTTGGATTATCCAACCGAACCACTGAATCATGCCTGTGGGCTTTCGAGCGCAATTGGGAGCCACCTGCCAAAAAAAGCAGGCATGCGACCGCTTCTGACGTATGTACTGTCTATAATGTACTTGTTCCGGGTGAAGGCCGTCACAAAACGAGCCGCAATCGGAAATTAATCTCCAAACAAAATCTAGCGTCACGACAGGCGTTGGTTCAGGTCTCGGGTCTAAAATCCGACTTGCGGGCACCGGTCTTCCTGACCGTCGTGTTTCCGAGGGCCGCGTCTAGCCGTGTCGTTGATTGAACCTGCTGAAAGGACCAAATGAGCAAAGGAAGAAAACGTCGCTATGAACAGGAAAAGCGCGATGCCAGGTGGGTCGTTGTCTACCAGGATACTTTCAGTTGGGACGACCCAGAACCTCCACTCATCGTTACTGAACCGTTGCCGAGCGACGACGCGTACGAGGAGATGATGAGGCTCAAAGGGAGCCCCGGGTATGTCTTCGGATATTTGTATCTGACGAAAGTCAAATGATGAAAATCACGCTAAAGGAGTATTAAAATGGAAATGAAACGTAGGTTTCCAACGGAAATTGCTGACTCGGAGAAGATTTTCTATCTCACCTGCTGGGGCGGTCAGGAATATGAAAATGACATCTGGTTTGTAAACAATTCGGATGAGACACTATATTATGTGCGCCCTTGCAGCGGCGGTTTCGCGACCAGTGACGATGACGTCATTCCAATTACTCAAAGCCCCGACAGCGTTGAGTACAGGGACGTCAAGCCCGGTGAAGCCGTAAAAATCGACACCTATCATATCGTCTATGACAGTGATTTTGTTATTTCATTCGGCGTGGACGTAAAATGTCCGAGTCTTGGTAAGAGGCACTTTTCAAGCGGACTTGAAAAGGGAAGTCCTCCCGAAGTTGGGCTTTTTTGGAAACCATTGCCGGAGGAGATCAAGGATCCGGATGATCCAGATGCGTTGATTGATCCGGGTAAAGTCGCAGAGGCGTACCGCATTAGCTCTGGAAGAAGCCTCGCGGCAAATGCTTATTTTAACCGGGGCAACCTACTGTTTGGCGGTGATACCGGGCCTTTAAAGACATGTGGTTTGCAGTTGGTGACAAAAAGCCTTCGAGATGGCCAACACACGGATTATCGGTTTTTGGACCAAGAGGGCGTTGAGGTTTTCAGAACCTTGGATCTGGATCGAGCCATGTCGTTCGTAAGTGGTTTGAAGGCACCTTAGAAGGCCTTTTTGATTGCATCCGCGCAACAGCGATGAGCTGATTGACCGGCTGCTCAACGGCAGATTTTGAAACAGTCGGCTTGGCAGCGTGTCCCCCGGTCGTGGAATACCGTCGAGGGTTTCAGGTGCCAGCGGCCGAGGAATTGGAGTTGTTGCCAAACGGCTCGGCCGTGGTCGAGATGATCTGGTTCGACCCCAGTCCCGTTCCCTCCCTGCCAAACGCTCATCGGTGGCGAGCTTGTCAGGCGGAGGGGCGAAATTGATGTCGGTATCGGGCATGGTGGGCGAACCTGAGGAGCTGTTTTGTCCTGTGGTGACCGCACCAACGAGAGAATTTCAAGTCAAATAAAGGGGTTGTCGTGTTATGGGGAAACTGAGCGTAATGGGTCGTGTCCGATTTCTTCATCTTATCGGCAGTCGGTAGCCGTCATCTATTGCTCAGCACCAGATACTGAGCCAGTTTAGCCAAAGATCACGAAAAGCGGCTAGACGGACGTCATGCCTCGGCACTTTGGGAAGGGAAGAGATTTTGGCTCGTATTGAGAATCATAAATATAGCATCGAAGAAGCTTTCAGAGAATGCTTCTATATCGTGCCTGACTATCAGCGTGAGTATGTGTGGACTGATAAAGAGGTGTATCAGCTTCTTGAAGATATCAATGAACAGATTGATGCCAGCTCGACCCGCGAATACTTCATTGGAATGGTTCTCGTTTCGCCAACTGATCAAAAGAATCATTACGAAGTAATTGATGGTCAGCAGCGCCTTACGACGTTCTTCTTACTGCTCTGCGCTTTGAAAAACTTATTCCAAGGCGAACCACAGCAGCAGACTGTTGGTGGACTTATATCCACGAGCTACACTGACAGTGACGGTGAGACGCGAACCAGCTTGAAACTCGAGCCACGCTATGAAAATGCCGACGAGGTCATATCGAAGTTGGTTGAATTGGATGCAGATCCGCAGGCTGCACGAACTGGCATTCAAGCCGCAGGGATTTCTAGCTTTGGGTCGCTGGAGAACATAGTCAATGCCTACGGTACCCTTCATCGGTATCTGAGTGAAAACTATGATGATGCGGTAAAGTTAAAGAAGTATTGGGGTTATCTCGCAAATAATGTTGTCTTTATCCAAATTTCGACCGATGTCAGCAGCGCGCTAAAGATTTTCGAGACTATTAATGAGCGGGGCGTCGGCTTGAACCCAATGGACTTGCTGAAAAACCTTCTTTTCACTCAAGTCAAGCACGCCCAATTTACGCAACTAAAGGATGAATGGAAAAAGATCACCAAGCCGCTTGAGAAAGATAAGGAGAAACCGCTTCGGTTTCTGAGATATTTTTTGATGGCCAACTATGTCATAAAGAATGACCGTGGTGACTCTGTGGTGCGAGAGGATGAAATTTACGATTGGTTTGTTGGCAAGGAAAATGCTGCTCTCTGTGACTACGCCAATAAGCCCTTCGAGTTTGTACGAAAGGTAATCCGAAATGTAGAGAGTTACTTGGGGTTTAGGAATGGGCGAGGAAACGATGGCAAACCTAATCTGGCCATGGACAATCTGAAGCGTCTGACAGGCGGTGCTTTCAGCCTTCACTACATTCTGCTGCTAGCTACGGCTGGCTTGCCGAAGCCCCTATTTGATCATTTCGTAACTCAGCTTGAGAGCTTTCTCTTTTACTACATTTTTACAAAGACGCCGACCAAGGATCTAGAGAGGAATTTTTCCCAATGGGCGGATGAACTACGAAGCATTGCCGGAGTCACAGATGCCGTTCAACAGAAGGCTCAACTTAATTCCTTCATTGCCGATCGCTTCGAGAGAAATATGGCGGGCAAGTCTCAAGAGCTGACCGATGCACTGAGGCGCCTCACGCTCTATTCAATGCAACAATACCGCACTCGCTACCTTCTCGCAAAGCTCACCCAGCACGTTGAGATGGCCTTCAATGGGAGTAAGGCAACTGGAAGCCTGGATCCTTTTGCAACGCTAGAAATAGAACATATACTACCAACCACCCCAACAGATGAGTTGGCGAAAAAGTGGGAATCTGAGAATCCTAATTTGGATTATAATGACTACAAGAATCGTTTGGGGAACCTGACCCTCTTAGAAAAGCCAATAAACATCGTTGCAGGTAACGATTTTTATTTCTCGAAGCGTGCCGAGTACTTAAAGAGCGCTAATTATCTTACGCGGAGTTTGGTTGCGCTGACGGAAGTTGGACAAAACACATCAGTTTCTCGCATCAACACAAAGCTGAAGGATTTCCCTTCGTGGAACGCTGGATCGATCGATACGCGTCAGAAAATGCTCATAGAACTGGCCAAAGAAGTCTGGAAGACAAGTGCGATCGCGGTCGAGTGACTTTAATTTGTGTGCTCAAGTTGGATATATACGCGCTTTCCACAAAGGATCGAGGCGTTGGTCGCTGTTCATGTCAATGCGGTGTCGCCCCTCGCACCATTCCGTCAGTCTCCAGCCGCAAGGCCGCTCTCCATAGCGGCGTCTTCGTGAAAATGCTCTCTCTCGTCCGAAGTAGTTCGTCCTGAACAACTCATATCTATTTGATTTTATTTGATAACAGTACGATTTTGTTGGGCGGAAAGTGCAGGGTTTGGTATTATGGGAGCAGAAACCCTGCAATTTTGAGCCGTAAAATGAAGCCACGAAAGCCACCTCCGGAACAGGACGACTTCCTGCGTTCGCGATTGGTTGAAATGATCGACATGCGCCACGAACTGGTGAAGCTGGGAACCCTGATTGACTGGGATGTCTTCGAGCGTGAATGGGCGGGGTTCTTTCCGTCCCACACCGGTCGACCCGCCACCTTGTCGCGCTTGATTGCTGGCCTGCTTTATCTTCAACATGCCTATGCGCTTTCGGATGAGGCGGTGGTGGCGCGATGGGCCGAGAACCCGTACTGGCAGCATTTCTGCGGTGAAACCTTCTTTCAACATCGACTTCCGATTGACCCGTCATCCCTGACACGCTGGCGCCAACGGATCGGCGAGGAAGGTGTCGAATGGATGCTGACGCAGACCATCGAGGCCGGGCAACGCGCTGGTGTGGTGAAAGGTAACGACCTTAAGCGGGTCACCGTTGATACCACGGTAATGGAAAAGAACATCGCCCATCCGACGGATGCGGTACTGTAACCTGACGTCTGGAAATTTAGTTGGAGATTGCGCTGAGAGCCCCTGCCGAGGCGTGCCCCGGCAGA
>NZ_JAIMIA010000208.1 GCF_019966495.1 Tateyamaria pelophila
TACACCCTCGAAATGACCGCATAACCCAGCCGATTCTATTCCTTCACAATCGACCGCCAACAACTTGGCAATACCCGTGGAAAGCATACCTTCATATGCCATGACTTACGTGCCTGCGGATCTGCAAAAAGAGCTCCGGGTCGCACCATTCTGGACTACGCGAAAGAGCATGGCGTGGATCTGATCATCATCGCGTCCCACCGACCGGGTTTTCAGGATCTATTGTTGGGGAGCACGGCTTCGCATGTCGTCCGCCATGCTGCCTGCGCGGTGCATGTTGTCAGGTAAGCCGCTTAACCAGATGTAAAAATTCGGCAGCTGTTGAAAGCCACTTTTCCCAAAGAACTAACGCGTCGCTGGGTTCCAACCATCATGAAAGCTTTGTTTTGGATAAAGAACAATCTGCAACACATCCCCCGCTCGTGAAACAGCCGACCGAGGCACTGCTAAAGCGCCTCGTTCAATCAGGTGGCAAGGTTCCACTAAGCTTTGAGTTTTTCCCTCCCAAATCCGCTTCACGCCGTGAACAGCTATTCGAAGCTGTGGATCGACTCGGGCCTATGGCCGTCGACGGATTCTCCATCACTATGGGCGCTGGCGGTGCGACGCGCACCGGAACGCACAAAACAGCCGTAGCGATCGCGGAACGGTGCGGCCGTCCTGTGACTGCACATCTTACGGCCTGGGGCATGAGCAAAATAGAAGCTTTGTCTTATGCCGACAGTCTTTGGTCTTCTGGCATAAATCGCATTCTTGCACTCAAAGGTGATAAGCCTAAAGGCATAACAGAGACACCTTCTGGATTTGACCATGCCTTTGACTTGGTGAAAGCCCTGGCACGAAACCATCCCTTTGATATCGCTGTCGCCGCTTACCCTGAGAAACATCCGGGCGCGACGGATCTTGACACCGACATTGACCACCTAAAGGAAAAAATCGACGCCGGTGCCAGTCGGGCTTACTGCCAGTTCGTTTTGGATTCGGCAGCATATGGCCGATTTCTTGAAAAATGCGACCGTCATGGGATCCACGTTCCCATCGTGCCGGGGCTTATGCCGCTAGATGACTGGAAACGCATGCGATCATTTGCGGTGGCAAATGGGACCAGTGTTCCAGCGTGGCTGGATCAGCTTTTCACTATCGGAGAAACAACGCCGGAAATCATGCCGCACCTTGCCGTAGCGGCTATGGTCGAGCAGGCGCGTCGTCTGATCGCCTATGGCGCTCCGGCTCTGCATGTTTACACCATGAACCGCTGGCCACTGCCGCTTACTCTGGGTCGCTTGCTTGGCCATTAGCCGTTTGAGATGTCGCTCTTTGCTTCTCACTTGCTCTATTACGAAAACAGACATGCGAAATGGATATTCTTTGCTCCAAAGACTTGAGTTGCAGCCATCCGAAACACTTGTAGCGCGGTGTTCTGATATCGATCAAGGTGGCGTGACGCATTTTCCCTAGGCTGAGTGTCCTAATCTGATTGATCACGGAAGGAGGCTGGCCATGCGGGCAATGGTCTTTGACGGAGCGTCTTCAAAACTCCAAATGCGGGACGTGCCAGTCCCAGAACCGGGACCGGCACAAGTTCTGATACGCATTGAAGCTTGCGGTGTTTGTCGAACAGACCTGCATGTGATCGATGGAGAGTTATTGCATCCAAAGCTCCCACTGATACCCGGGCACGAGATCGTTGGGCGCATAGTAAAACCAGGTTCTGCAGTACGGGGTTTGCTCGAGGGACAGCGTGTGGGTGTTCCCTGGCTGGGACACACCTGCGGTGAATGTCTCTATTGCAAGGAAGCTAACGAAAACCTCTGTGATGCGCCGGGATTCACGGGGTACACGGTTGATGGAGGCTACGCCGAGTATTGCATTGCTGACGCAGAATTCGTTTTTCCCCTTGAAGATGATGCTGACCCGGTCGCTTTGGCTCCCCTTTTATGCGCAGGTCTCATTGGGTACAGGTCTTTCAGATTGTGCGGGGACGTTCGGCGCCTCGGCATCTTCGGCTTTGGAGCTGCGGCCCATATTCTCTGCCAGATTGCACGCTACAAGGGCATAGATGTCTATGCCTTCACACGTGAGGGCGACAAGACAGCACAGGAATTCGCACGCCGTCTCGGCGCAGTCTGGGCAGGGTCTTCGTCGGACAGACCGCCTGAAGACCTGGATGCTTCAATCATTTTCGCACCCGTAGGCGAGTTGATCCCGACAGCTTTGAAGTCGCTTCGCAAAGGCGGACGCGTCGTATGTGGCGGCATTCATATGAGCGACATTCCAGGTTTTCCTTACGCAGATCTCTGGGAAGAAAGGTCCATTCATTCGGTTGCCAATCTCACGCGATCAGATGGTGAAGCGTTTTTCCCGTTGGCGGTTCAAGCAGGAGTTGCCACTGAAACCGTGGCATATCCGCTTGAACAGGCCAACCAGGCTTTGGTGGACCTAAGATCAGGAAGACTGCAAGGGGCCGCTGTTCTGGTTCCATAGCCCGTGCATTAGTTTTGGAGCCGATCCGCGGATCTCCATATCGGCCAGCGGCTTCTGAAAGCGCCGCACGAATAGGCGTGACACACGTACGCACTTGATCCCATGTTCTGACAGGTCAATGTTCTAATTGCATAACCGGCAGCAACCAAACAAACTTTACGGTGCCCATTAGAGCTTAGGCTCTCGCCTGATCCGTTACTTCGTCTTGAAGGCGTAAACTCCAGTCCATCCCTTCTCCGGCGGATGAGCAATGAATTCCCGGCATCGTTGGATGTAAGTGTTAACCAGCGTCTCGTTCGACGTCTCCCCTATGCCGGCGAGAGATGCGTGAGAGCTGTAAGTAATCATGTGTATTGGCCGCTTCCGCCATCTTGCTCTGACCGAGATTCAAACCTTCGGCCAGAAGGACGTTCAGCAGACCGGCATTGTCCATACAGGGCACGCCGGATCTGAGATGCGTGAACGCTTCTTGGAAGCCAATATCACTTTCTGGTTCCTGCAAAAGGTCGGTGATCCGAACATCCGGAAGTCGGTCGTAAAGATATAGAACGAGCGCATCGGCCTCATCAGGAACAGCAGATGACAGGCGGTCAACTTTCAGGACACCATTTTCGATGGACCCGCCTGGTATTGCGCCCGATCGGGCGGCCTTGGCCAATTTTTGTAGCCCGTATGCCAGTCGGGCTTTGCGTTCCGCAAGCCAGATCTCGGGCTCTAACGGCATTTCCAGTTTTGGGACTGAACGGGCCACATCAATCGGCACAAGAGCCTCTTTGAGGTCACCGTATCTTCGGTACTGGGCAAGCCAGATGTACCCTGAGCGGAACGCCTCGCGCAGATGGCTCAACACGGCAACCTCCCAAAGCCGGGGCTCGCCCCGGCCTGCGTCATAGAGGTGACGCTGCCATTTCGAACCAGGTCGCGTGCTGCTTTGACTTTACCGCAGCAAGTCAGGCGCAGTCGGTTGAGCAGTGACGATATTCATGTGGATTTTCTTTCACCATAGGTTTCGCAATGACACAAATGTCGTAACTGCCCTGAGTATTCTTGGAGGAAACGTGAAGAATATGTGGAGAGGTCTGCAGATTCATCGGATTTTTAATTATCATCGGCCGTGTTGCACAGATCAACTGCAGCTCAGAACGCGCCCTATGCAACTGGATCCATGCGATATCTATGACTTGCAGCACGAGATGGTCGCGCGCATTTTTGAGCATCTGCACATAAGCGGTATTCCGCTATTGATCCTCGCAACTCAAGCTAGGTCCCGCGTGCCAACTCTTTGACGAGCGCATCCGTGGTAACCTGGCGGCAGTAGCCATCGATTGCCTTCAAGGAAGCCGCTTGGCGCGCGTTTGAAAACGTTGCGCAGGCGTCAGTGACCTGCGTGACCAGATACCCAAGATCGCAGGCATCCCGAATGGCGCTTTCAACACATTGATCCGTCAGTACCCCCGACAGGATCAGTTGTTGCACACCAAGGTTGCGTAAAACGTAGTCGATATGGGTGGAGATAAAAACACTTGACGAAGACTTGGGCAGAACGATCTCATCGTCGCCCGGCGTAATGGCGTCAATCACCTTGCCGTCCCACGATCCTTTCGGAATGTTGAAGCCCGTGATCTTGTAATCAAGGCTGCGATCCCGCCCGTCTTTGGTGAGGCTTTCTATGGTGGTGTACATCACTTCTACACCTGCCGCGCGGCAGGCCGCCTGAAGGCTCTTCATTTTGGGGATCACGTCGCGTTCCATCAGGTCCAAAAACGGCCCTTTCTTTTCAGTACATTCATCCGGGTTCATTAACGACCATTCGGCGCCGTCTGGATGGCAGGAGAAATTCTGTACATCAATAAACAGAAGTGCCGCGCGAGATGGTTGGATAGGTACATCTCGGGTTGTTGTGGACAAAAATACATCGGTCATGCTGGCTCCAGCGTTTTGCAGGCTTGAAAAATCGTGTCCGCCATCATCGCGACCGCGTCGGTGTTGCGGAGATAATCATTTCTGACTTCAATCAGCACATGCGGAAGACCACGCGGCTCCGCGTGAACAGGAATGGTCCGACATTCCCCAAGTGGCCTGCCATCTGACGCGAAGATCGCCTGATCAGGCCTGCGGATCAAGTATCTTTTACCTC
>NZ_JAIMIA010000209.1 GCF_019966495.1 Tateyamaria pelophila
AGACGATGTCATCAAGCAGTACCTGGAATTACATTCCGACAAATGATGCCTCCGGCGTCAGCCGGTGGTCCTTCACTGCTTGTTTCACGTAATCAGCCTCGTTCCAGTTTCCAGCTTTGATCGGCGGTTCAACGGGTCGACGCACCCTAAAAATAAGTTGCACGGATGTCCGGTCTCAGATCATTATTCAACATAATATGGATTACAGTTACATTTGACATTTGAGCCCTCTTTTGTAAAATGTAGTCACATATGGAGGATTCGCAAATGTCGGAACAATTCACACTACGAGAAGCAAAAGCCCGGTTATCGGAAATTCTAGACATGGCAGCCGCTGGTGTTCCAGTCGAAATCACGCGTCAGGGCGCTAAAAAGGGTCGTTTCAAGCTGATCCTGAGCGACGGAGAGTTTGGCCAACGCACTCCTGGGTCTCTTAAAGGCAAAATCTCTATTCCAGACGGTTTTGATGATGAAGATCAAGACATCCTGTCTGATTTCGAGGGCACCTCATAAGTGCGCGTACTGGTCGATACGCAGGCGCTTCTTTGGTGGTTGATAGACTCTGAACGTCTTGGTCCCAAGGCACGGCGGGTTTTCATGTCCGAAGAACCGATAGTAAGCCCCGTTGTTTTGTGGGAGATCGCGATTAAAGTTAAGCTTGGAAAGCTTGAGGCAAATGTTCCAGAAGTTTGCGCAGCTGTTTCTGAGGAAGGGTTTGAACGTTTGGGGTTTTCAGACCGCCATATGATCAGCCTAGCGACTCTGGATCTTCATCACCGAGATCCATTTGATCGAATGCTCGTCGTACAAAGTCAAACAGAGAACGTACCACTGCTTACGTCTGATGAAAAAATGGGCCTCTACAAAATCGAAATTTTGGACAGCCGCACTTAGGATCTGTTGTGAAATAAGGGAATCGGGTGTTTGGGTCTGGACGTTTTCCGAAGGCTCTGATTCATCTTTGCTAAAGCTGAGATGAATTTTATGATCGACAAAACTGGGATCAAAACACGGTTCAAAGCGCTTTCGCCTCACCTTGATGAGCGTAGTCGTCGTCTTTTTGCAGCGAGTGAAGCACGTGCCGCGGGTTATGGCGGCATAGCAGCTGTTTCAGAGGTCACGGGCATTGCGCGTAGCACAGTCGGGCGGGGGCTGTCAGATTTAGATGCAGGAGGACAGGGCAATCGCGCTTCAAAAGCCCTGAATGAGGGTCCGCGGGAAGTCGTTGCTCCAGCCCGCTTTTTTGAACTTCCCGCGATTTGATCCTTTTGCAGGATTGGCCTTGATGATGCTCAATGCGATCCGGCGCAACGCAGCAAAATTGGCGGGCGCATGGTCTTTTCGCGCACGGTGTTGGTCGTCGTTCATCAGCACGCCGAGAGACCAATGCAAGCTGTTCTCGATCTCCCAGTGGCCGCGGATCAGTGTGGCAGCAGCCTGAGCTGTTGGGCATTTTGAAAGCAGGTAAAGCCGCTCGGAGTGGCTGGTTTGACCACCTATCGTGCGCTTCGAGACGACGTGAACGAAGGTGCTTGGATGTGGCCAGTGATGGGTTTCGGTGAGATATTCTGGCACATCGTAAACGCGGTATGATCGCTCCTCAACGCGACCGTGCTCACCATCGACGGAGCTATATTCGTTAATGTAATCAGTATCCTGATCATCGACAAAGGCCCTCACGTCAGCGCGCATATCGCCTTGATTGCCCTTGAGTTGGAGGCAGTAATCGCCGCCTTCTTGCACGATCAGTTCACAGGTCTCTCGCTGGCAGTGCAGCGCATCAGCGGTGATGGTGACGCCGCAAATATCAAGCATTCCGATCAACTCGCGCAGGGCCAAAATCTCGCCTCCGCCCTTGGCGCTTTGCGTAATCCCAAGGCTCAGGCGCGCGCCATGGGCAAAAGCGGTCACGATGTTCATATTCGACTGTTCGGCTGCTTTGTCAAAGCTACGCCGCATCTCTTTGCCATCAATGGCAATCGCCAGCTGCTCTCCATACGTGGCGGCAAAGTCGGTGCGAAACTTGTCAAAAAACGCCTGAAAACTACTCGGCTTCATCAAGCGGAATAGTCGCGAATACGCGTCATGGCAGGGGATACCATGCGACAATTCGAGGAACTCGCGCAGAAAATCTTCCTTCATCTGGCCAAAAAACTCCATATCAACCGCCGTATCCCCGCCACACAGGGCGCACAAAAGGCTGATCGTCATAAGATCACAGAACTTGTGACGAGGCGCGTTGCCCCCGCGAGGATCATCCTTGTCATTGAAATAACTGACTAATGTCGGCATCTCGAAACTCCATCATGTGATGGAACTCCATGAATCGAAATCCCACGCGCTGTCAAATTTCAAGCGCGATTCCCCTGTGCAGGAGGAGAAGCGGACGGTCGCATTCGTCGTATTGGTGGCGGCCGCAAGCAGAAGAGCGAGATCGCCCCTGACCTTCTTCCGGCCCTGAATGAACTGGTGCAGTCTGCCATTCGCGGTGACCCTCAGGCGCCCTTGCTCTGGGTTAGCCGAAGCCAGCGCAATCTTGCGAAGGCTCTAATAGCTCAGGGAATTGATGTCACCCACACCAAGTGGTATTTGCAGTGCAGGCAGTAATTGTGGTTTCTTATACGCGAACCCCAGGCGGCGCATCAGCTTGGGGGCTCCTGAGGGGCTGTAGCTTTGGCCGTGCTCTGCAAGAACGTAAGCACAAACCTCATCTACGTTCCGTGCTGGATGTTCGGTGAAATGGGCTTTCAAAACCCGTTCTTGCTCCACCGACAAATGCCCCTGTCGCTGGCTGTAGTCCTTCAATCCGAAAAATGACAACCCCGCTCCGACAAAGGCAAACTGCCATTCCGTCAGAACCGTTGGACCTATATCCAAAATCCGACAAACCGTTACGACGTCTTCTCCTGCGTCCAGAAGAAGAAACGCTCGCGCACGTTTCCAAACAAGGGCATCAACTTTGCGGCGGCGGCAAAGCGCTTCAAGTGCTATGCGCTGCTCGTCGGATAAGGTGGCTGTTTTGTATCGCTTGCTCACACCCTCAAAATACAGACCGCCGCGCCATCGGCCATGCGACGAACTGAATCGCAGGCACAAAAATCGTCAGGTCAATTCAGGCGCACGTGTATAGCTAACCTTGTGCATGGCGCTGATAGTACCAGTTATGACTCCTACATTCGCAATTTCACAGGCGGCGGATATGCGCTAGCACTGAAGTCTGGCTCAGGCTACTGACGCCAAATGAACCTTGCCGCCTTACGTTTTCGCGATTTCCGCATTTACATGATCGGTAATATTTTCGCGCTCAACGGCCTGTGGATGCAGCGCCTTACGATCGGTTGGATCGCATGGGAACTGACGGGCTCAGCGAGTTTTGTCGGTTTGGTTGCTTTCATCAATTTCGCACCCACAATCTTCGCTGGACCATTTTTCGGTGTCCTCGTGGATCGCATCAGAATTCGGCGAGCCGCGATGATCACACAATCTGCCCTCTTTGTCCTCGCAATCGCGCTTTTCTTAAGCTTTTTGGCAGGGGTACTGAGCCCAGTTTTGCTTGCCACCCTGTCGGGCCTTCTTGGGACTGTTATGGCGGCACATAATCCAATTCGGATGTCCCTTGCTCCACGCCTCGTCGACAGGTTCGCTGTCGCCTCCGTCATCAGCTTGACGGCTATCAACTTTAATTTTGCACGTCTGAGCGGTCCTGCAGTGGCTGGATGGTTAATCACATCTTGGGGTGTTGGCGCCTCGCTATTCATTCAGGCTCTGCTCTATCTCCCTTTCATCCTGGCTCTGTCAGTCATCAGACCGCGTGAACGCGTCCCCACAAAGGCGGCGGCAGTGCCGTTCTTTCAGGACATGGCGGTCGGAATACGTCATGTGTTACGGACACCTTTGATCCGCCAGGCCTTATTGATCACGGGTGTTGGTGCTTTCATTTCACGCGGCGTCTTGGAAATCCTGCCCGTTATTGCCGATGGCGCCTTTAGCAAGGGTGCAACTGGCCTTGGTCTGTTGACAGCTGCTGCCGGGTTCGGAGCGTTGATTGCCGGGATATCCAAAGCACTAATGCCCGGGCAGACCGGTGGTCGATTGCCGGGCCTCGCCCTTGTCGCTGCCATCGCGGGAACCACACTTGTCCCAGCAATCGGGTTCTCAGGGCTTTGGCCGCTGACGCTGCTTCTTGTCGCATGCCTTGGCTTTGCTGCGACGATGACAGGTGTCTCGATGCAGACCGCGATTCAAGTCGACCTGGAAGACGACATGCGCGGACGTGTCATGAGCCTTTGGGTCCTTATCGGTATTGGCTCGGCGGCAAGTGGAGCGGTTTTCCTGGGAGCCCTCACGGACTTGGTTGGCCTAGCTACTGCTTTGAGCTGGGTGGGCGGTTTTGGGGCTGTGTTGCTGGCGAGTTACGTCCGGCGGATCTGGTAGCCAGAAAACACTCAAAACACTCAAGATGCTTGATTCCATCCATGTATCGAGACTCGCCAGCAGATCATGCGCGTGTACCGGGGCACGGTTATGAGACAGCGCTTTGCGCTGGTTATGCCGCCATTTTAACCCCGGTTGCGGCTCCGGTTT
>NZ_JAIMIA010000020.1 GCF_019966495.1 Tateyamaria pelophila
TCAGACAGAGCCGCCCGGTTCTCTGCGGTCGCCAGTCCCTCGGTCTCGAACCGGCCCATCTGCGACGTGGATGCGGCATGCGCATCGACGGCACGGCCACCGACAACCTGGCGCATCACGGGATCGAGCGCGAGACGGTCGGCGTCATTGACGTCCCCGTATCCTGCCAACCGGCCGTAGACCGATTGCCGAAACAGCCCGTCGAGCCGGTGGATCGTGTTCTTGCCACGGCGATTATCGCACAGGGCAGCAGACGCCAGATTGGACAGACCGAGCGCGTCATCAAGCTCGCGCATCACCAGAAGGCCGCCATCCGAACTGAGCTGAGCGCCCCGGAATTCCAGCCGCACGCGAGGGTCAAAATCCACACGATCTGCCCGCTGCAAGCCCGCACCCTCTGGGTGATCCATGAAACACATCCTCCGCAGCAACCAACGCCATGATATATATAGAAAATATCACGTTCAAGACAGCGAAATCAGAGATCTACTTGGGGAATGCGGGCGTAAATGAGGCATTTGTTTCATCGCGAATTCCTGCCCCTCAATACCAAAACCTTGTTGCTGAGCCATGCAATCGCAAGAAATATGACTTATCGGCAGCCAAAAGGCGTGGCGCTTGTGCTCCTGTACAACAAGGCGACAAGATACACGCAAACCGGCGTCTCATTATGGCATTGGCGTCGAGGACGTGTATTCGTGCTTGGATTCGGGTGGGCAAGCATTAAGTTAGTCCCTGTCGTGGTACGATGAGCGTACCGCCCGAAAGCGCCCTGCTTTTGCAATTCTTGCCCAACGACAGGCTTTTCCCATGACAGATTTGAATTCTCTTCATCCCGCGGCCCACGCATATGCGACAGAAGTTTCCCGCGGCACTCTCAGTCGGCGCGAATTCCTGACCCGAGCCACGTCACTCGGCGTCTCTGCTGCGGCCGCTTACGGTTTGCTCGGCCTTGCGCAGCCTGCGCGTGCCGCGGCCCATATCCAACCCGGCGGGGACCTTCGCATCGAAAGCACAGTCAAGGCGCTGAAGGATCCGCGCACCTATGACTGGCCGCAAATGTCCAATTACACGCGTGGCTACCTCGAATATCTGGTCGAATATCAGATTGACGGCAGCATGGCCCCATCCTTGCTCACGGCATGGGAAATCAACGAGGACGCAACAGAGTATACCCTGACTGTGCGGCAAGGCGTGACATGGTCGAATGGCGATCCGTTTACCGCCGAAGACGTCGCGTTCAACATCTCGCGCTGGTGCGAAAAGTCGGTCGAAGGCAATTCGATGGCGTCACGCATGACCTCACTGATCGATGAGGCGACAGGTGAGGCCCGTGAGGGTGCCATCACCGTAGTCGACGAAAGCACGGTCAAACTGGTGCTGAACAATGCCGACATCACGCTGATCGCCGGTTTTTCCGACTATCCTGCCGCGATTGTCCACCAGTCATTCAACGGCGACCCGCTTGATAATCCCATCGGGACGGGTCCCTACATGCCCGGTGAGTACGAAGTTGGCGTGCGCGCGGAATTGATCAAGAACGAAGATCACACATGGTGGGGCGAAGGCGCGTATCTCGACCGGATCGTCTATATCGATCTGGGCACGGATCAGGCCTCGATCTTTACTGCCGTCGAGGCGGATGACGTCGACATGATCTACGAATCTGTCGGTGAGTTCATCGACATCTTTGACACGCTGGATTGGGAAAAGACCGAAGCGGTCACGGCAAATACCGTCGTCATCCGCCCGAACCAAGCCGCAGTGGTGGACGGTCAGACACCCTATGCAGACGTGCGCGTGCGCCGTGCCCTCGCGATGGCCGCGAACAACGACGTGGTGCTTGAGCTGGGGTTCAATGGCAACGGGCGCGTCGGGGAAAACCACCATGTGTCTCCGATCCATCCGGAATACGCGGAACTGCCGCCCCCTGTTTACGATCCCGAAGCGGCCGCCGCCCTGATGGCCGAAGCGGGCATGGCCGATTTCGAACATGACCTGATTTCCATCGACGACACCTGGCGCAAGGATACCTCTGACGCCGTCGCGGGCCAGCTGCGCGATGCCGGTATCCCGATCAAGCGCACGATCCTGCCCGGATCGACCTTCTGGAACGATTGGGCCAAGTACCCGTTTTCGACAACGGATTGGGCGCAACGTCCGCTTGGTGTGCAGGTTCTGGCGCTGGCCTACCGGTCTGGCGAGCCCTGGAACGAAACTGCCTTTGCGAATGAGGAGTTCGATGCCCTGCTGACCGAAGCGGTTTCGATCGCGGATGCAGATCAGCGCCGCGTGGTCATGGCCAAACTGCAACAGTTGATGCAGGACGAAGGCGTCGTGATCCAGCCGTATTGGCGTTCGATCTACAGGCATTTCCGCCCCGGGATCGTCGGAGCCGACATGCATCCCACGTTCGAGATCCACGTCTCCAAATTGGGCTTTGCGGCCTAGATGATCTACGTTCCGGCGCGGCGCGGGCTGCGCCGGAACGGCCACAGCACCAGTTGCAAAATGGCCCAGATCGCGAGCATACCGGCCACAAAGCCGCTGCCAGCGAACACCATCCCGGCAAAATTGATCGGTACGGCCGGCTCAAAGCTTTGAAGGGCGGCTTTTGCAACGTCATCATCGGTCAGACGCGTCACGTGATAGGCGCGCATGAATGGGCCCGCGCTGTCCAATACCGCAAGATCCTCCCGCAACCGGTCGTACCGAACAAAGGTCCGGGCCATATCCGCACGACGTCGCTCCAAAAAATCGGTGCCGTTCATTTCCGCCAGAGCCTGATCTCGCGTCAGCCCTACGGCGGCCGCAGAAAGATCGAAATCTGCCACGACCTCGGCCAGGGCATCGACAGCTCCGCCCAGACGTTGAGTGTATTGTTGCGAGAACTCGGGAAATTGCGAGGCAGACGCCCCGCCCAGAATACCGCCCGCGAGCAGAAGAACCCGCGCGATCATTCGAAGGGGCCTTGGGCGGCCCGGCGCATCATCTCATCCAGATCCCGGCGCGCCGCCCGGTCTACGCAGCCGTCATAGCCCAAAACCACGGTCCAGCCGCCCGCCCATGTGACTGCATAGGCCCCCACGTTGAACAGGCCGGAAAAACACAACGCGCCAAAGTGCCAGAAGTCATAGATACCATCGCCTATGTGACTTGCGCGAAAGGCTGTGCCGAGGCCGTAAAACACCCCTGCATCGTCAAGCGCCACATGGGGATAATCGAACGGGTTGCGGCCCGTGTTCGTGCCGGGCCCGTACCAGTACCCATGCACACGGGCGTAATCGAATGGCGACATGGCCCATCCACCCCAACTGAGAAATCCACCGCTGCGCTCAGACGCTTGCCCGCGCGCCCCGGCCGGGTCCAGAACGAGGCGGCGGCATGTGCTTTCGTAGTCGGCCCCGGTACTGGCTTCGATCACCAGCGCCAGCAGTGCGTAATTCACATTGTTGTAGGCATATGCGCCGGGCACTCCGACGGGATCTTTCATCAGGTTCAGAACGATGTCGGCGCGGTGGTCGTCGCTGTTGAGCCACAGCACCATCAGAGGCTGGGTGATATCCGCCACGATGCCGCTCGTATGGGTGACAAGCGACCCAACGCTGACATCCGGGCCCTTGCCCAACAGATCGCGCACGGCATGTGAAAAATCCAGTTGCCCGGCATCCGACAGTGCCGCGGCACAGAGCGCAGTGATCGACTTGCTGACGCTGGCCAGTTCGATGGGTGCCGTTGCATCCCCGATCGCGGTCACGGGGGTCTCTTGATAGGCCAATGCCCCAGTGCCCGTTATCTCATTGCGCACCAGCCACTCGGCATAGGCGGCCCGCATGGCGGACATCCGATCGGAGTCCTGAGCCGTGGCCACCATCGGCAGCCACATCAGGATGACAACGGTTCGAACGAATGCCTGCATCGCGCATAGCCTATCACAAAGCGGCGTAGATCTCCGCGATCTTTTGCACCGCTGCCTCCGGTGGCAGTTCCTCGCTTTCGCCCGTGCGCCGCGAGGTCAACTCGACCACACCGTTTTTCAGACCGCGCGGCCCGACGGTGATGCGCCATGGCAAGCCAATCAGATCCATGGTGGCAAACTTGCCGCCTGCCCGCTCGTTGCGGTCGTCATAAAGCGGCTCGAGGCCCAGCGCCGTCAGGCTCTTGTAGAGCGCATCGCAGGCCGCGTCGGCCTCGTCGTCGCCTTGCTTTAGGTTGACGATACCGCAATGGAACGGCGTAACTCCTTCGGGCCAGATGATGCCCTTGTCGTCATGGCTGGCCTCGATGATCGCACCCAGTAGGCGGCTGACACCGATGCCGTGGCTGCCCATATGGACGGGAGATTGTTTGCCATCCGGCCCCTGAACAACAGCGCTCAAAGCTTCGGAATACTTGGTGCCGAAGTAGAAAATCTGTCCCACTTCAATCCCGCGCGCCACGCGACGGCGCTCTTCGGGGATGGCGTCAAACAGGGCGGCGTCGTGGGTTTCGTCGGTGCGCGCATAGAGGTTGGTGAACTCATCCATCACCCCGGCGCACTGTTCGACACTGTCATAATCAATCTCGCGGTCGCCGAAGGTCAGATCGGTCACCGCACTGTCATAGAACACTTCGCTCTCGCCGGTGTCCGCCAGCACGAGGAACTCATGCGTGTTGTCGCCGCCAATCGGACCACTGTCGGCCCGCATCGGAATGGCCTGTAGCCCCATCCGCTCGTAGGTGCGCAGATAGCTGACGAGGTGACGGTTATAGGAGTGCAGCGCATCTTCCTTTGTCAGATCGAAGTTATAGCCGTCCTTCATCAGAAATTCACGACCCCGCATCACACCGAACCGTGGCCGGATCTCGTCGCGGAATTTCCACTGGATCTGATACATCGTCATGGGCAGGTCTTTGTAGCTGCCGACATGGGCGCGGAAAATATCTGTGATCAGTTCCTCGGCGGTTGGAGTAAACAGCATATCACGGTCATGGCGATCCTTGATGCGCAGCATCTCGGCCCCGTATGCGTCATAGCGCCCGCTTTCGCGCCACAGATCTGCCGACTGAATGGTCGGCATCAACATCGGCATGTGACCCGCGCGCTGTTGCTCTTCATGAACGATGTTCTCGATCTTGCGCAGAACCTTGAAGCCAAGCGGCAGCCACGAGTAAATCCCGGCGCTGGCTTGTTTGATCATACCGGCCCGCAGCATCAGACGGTGGCTGACAATCTGCGCCTCACTGGGGTTTTCCTTGAGAACGGGCAGAAAATAGCGGCTCAGACGCATTGCGCGGCTCCTTAAAACTGTTTTGCCCTGATTAGGCCAAAGCAACCGCACCCGCAATCGCCAACCGGTGCCGACGTCCGGCGCCGCACTTCGCGGGGCGCCAGATACAATCGCCGCCCGCATGCGAGTGGTCCGAAGGGCCCCACATCGCCACGCGCCTCACCAGATTTGTTTAATGCGCACGAAGAGAACACGTCGGCAAAGGGGATCGGCCCTTGAAACCAAGCGCTAAAACCGCGATGTCTGATACAGTCGTCCTCGGAGCCCACATGAGCCTGCCTGTCAGTGAACAACTAAAGTATTGGGGTATCGCTGCGGCGGCCCTTTTTGTGTTGCTCTATGCGTTGGGCGATCAATTGCTGCCCTTTTTCCTCGGCGCCGCCATAGCCTATTTTCTAGATCCGATCGCAGATTGGCTGGAAGATCACGGATGCAGTCGGGCTTTGGCCACCGGGCTGATTACGATTGGCGGCTTGATCACCTTCGTCGTCGTCACCTTGCTGGTCGTTCCGACGCTGATCCAACAGTCGGTCCAGCTGTTCAACATGGCCCCCAACCTTTCACGAAATCTTGGTGTTTTTCTGACAGAGCAGTTTCCAAGCTTGCTGGATGAACAGTCCACCTTGCGCCAGAGCTTGGACTCGGTCGGCAAAATGGTCTCCGAGCAAGGCGCAAAGGTATTGAATACGGCGCTCACCTCGGCGGCAAGCCTTCTGAACGTGGTGGTTCTGTTCGTGATCGTCCCGGTGGTTTCGGTCTATCTGTTGCTCGACTGGGATAACATGATTGCCCGCATCGACGATCTGTTGCCGCGCGATCATGCTCCTGTCATTCGCCGCCTCGCCTCCGAGATCGACAAAACGCTGTCGGGTTTCATCCGCGGGATGGGAACCGTCTGTCTGATACTGGGCACGTATTATGCGATTGCGCTGATGTCGGTCGGCCTGCAATTCGGTCTTGTCGTGGGCTTTGTCGCCGGTCTGTTGACCTTTATTCCCTATGTCGGTGCGCTTGTCGGTGGCGCGTTGGCCATCGGGTTGGCGCTCTTCCAGTTCTGGGGCGAGTGGTTCTGGATCGGTGCCGTCGCGGTCATTTTCATGGTCGGGCAGATGGCCGAAGGCAATGTGCTGACGCCGAAGCTGGTCGGCAACAGTGTCGGACTTCACCCCGTCTGGCTTATCCTGTCCTTGTCCGTCTTCGGGGCGCTTTTCGGTTTTGTCGGAATGCTTGTCGCGGTGCCAATGGCGGCGGCCATCGGTGTCTTTGTTCGGTTTGCGATCGCGCAATATCGCAGCGGCCTGCTGTATAAGGGCGTTGAAGGCAGCAGCTCAACACCGGCCAACGATCGGGCCGAGGACTGAAGAATGGCTGTTCAATTGGGGTTCGAGCTGCCCGCGCGCGCGGCCCTTGGGCGTGACGATTTCATGGTGGCGCCCTCCAATGCCGTGGCGCTTGCCATGATCGACAACTGGCAAAACTGGCCACTGGCAAAACTGGCGCTGACCGGTCCGGCCGGGTCCGGGAAATCGCATCTGACCCATGTGTGGGCCAGCGACTCCGGCGCGCGGATTATATCCGCCGTAGACTTGGACTCATATGACCTCGATTCCCTCGCGCACCAGCCCATCGCGGTGGAAAGCATCGAAGATATTCGCGAAAACCTGAGCAATCAAACCGCCCTGTTCCATCTGCATAACCTGCTGCAAAGTGCCGGTCTGCCGTTGCTTATGACCGGTGTGAAAGCCCCGAACCTGTGGGGCCTGAGCCTTCCTGATCTTCAAAGCCGGGTCGACGCCGCAGGGCACGCGGCCCTTGATCCTCCGGATGATATCTTGCTGGGCGCTGTGATGGCCAAGCTGTTTGCCGATCGTCAACTGACGCCCAAGGCAGATGTCATTCCGTATCTGGTGACCCGCATGGAACGCAGCTTTGCCGCCGCCCGGCAGATCGTCGTCGCATTGGACAACCTCAGTCTTGCGCGGCAAAAGCCGATCACACGCAAGCTTGCATCCGAGTTGCTGGACAAAAGCACCCGACCTGAGGGATAACAGTCATCTTACTGTTATGCTTTGCCGCTATAAGGCCCGAATGACAAACGCTGATTTTCTGGAATCCTCGTTCCCTGAACCTGTGGAACTGCCCGACCTTGACCCAACCGGGCCCGGTCGTTTCTTTAACCGTGAACTCAGTTGGCTGGGCTTCAACTGGCGCGTTCTCGAAGAGGCCGAAAACCCACGCGTTCCCCTTTTGGAACGGCTGCGGTTCCTGTCGATTTCAGCGACGAACCTTGACGAATTCTATACAGTCCGTGTCGCCGGATTGCGCGAACTGGCCCATGCCGGCAACACATCCCCCGCAGCGGACGGGCTGAGCCCGACAGAACAACTTGTTCTGATCGACGAGGATGCACGCAGTCTGATGAAAACCCAGCAACGGGTCCTGACGGCACTCCAGAAAGAAATGCAAGACAACGGCATTTCGATCCTGCGGCGCGAAGACCTGAGCGAAGAGGAAGTCAAACACCTCGACGATGTGTTCCTGGCCCGTGTCTTCCCCGTTCTGTCGCCACTCGCGATTGACCCCGCACACCCCTTCCCCTTCATTCCCAACAACGGCTATGCGCTCGCGCTTCAGATGGAACGCAGGTCCGACAAGCGCACGTTGCAGGCATTGCTGCCGATCCCGGCCCAGATCGACCGCTTTGTCGCATTGCCGGGTGACACCATGCGGTTCCTGCCGCTTGAAGACCTGTTGCTGTTGAAGATCCCCACGCTGTTTCCAGGTTACAAACTGAAGGCGCATTTCGGGTTTCGGGTGTTGCGTGACAGCGATCTGGAAGTCGAGGATGAAGCCGAAGACCTGGTGCGTGAATTCGAGGTTGCCCTGAAACGACGCCGCCGCGGCGAGGTCGTCCGCCTGACGCATTCGGCAGGCGCGCCTCCCAAACTCATGGCCGTGATCATGGCCGAATTGGGCGTCAGTGATGCCGAGGTGATCGAACTTGACGGCATGATCGGTATGTCAGACCTGAGCGAGTTGGTCACGGACGCCCGCTCAGATCTGCTGTGGCCGAGTTTCACCCCCCGCGTGCCTGAACGCGTCACCGATTTCGACGGCGACATGTTTGCGGCGATCCGCCAAAAGGACATGCTGCTGCACCACCCCTATGAGACCTTCGACATGGTCGTCCGCTTTCTGCATCAGGCTGCCCTTGATCCGAATGTGGTCGCGATCAAACAGACCTTGTATCGGACGTCCAAGGATTCCCCCATCGTCGAGGCGCTGTGCGAAGCGGCCGAAGACGGAAAGTCGGTGACCGCCCTGGTGGAGCTGAAAGCCCGCTTCGACGAGGCCGCCAACATTCGCCAGTCTCGGCGTCTGGAGCGGGCCGGTGCACATGTGGTCTATGGGTTTATCGACCTGAAAACACATGCCAAGATCAGCACCGTGGTGCGGCGCGAGGGCAAGGATCTGGTGACCTACACCCATTACGGCACCGGCAATTACCACCCCATCACGGCGCGGATCTACACCGATCTGTCGCTTTTCACCTGCGACGCCAAGCTGGGGCGCGATGCGACCAAGGTTTTTAATTACCTGTCAGGCTATGCGCCTCCCGAAGGCTTGGACAATCTGGCCATTTCCCCCACTACGCTCAAACCACGACTGTTGGAAATGATTGCGGCGGAAGCCGAATATGCACGCGCGGGCAAACCTGCCGAAATCTGGGCCAAGATGAATTCGATCATCGACAGCGAAGTGATCGATGCGCTCTATACCGCCAGTCAGGCGGGAGTCAAAATCAGCCTGGTTGTGCGCGGCATTTGTGGATTGCGGCCTGGTATTGCGGGGCTGTCCGAAAACATCCGGGTCAAATCCATCATCGGTCGGTTTCTGGAACATTCGCGCATCGTCTGCTTTGGCAACGGCTTTGGGCTGCAGTCCAAGAAAGCGCGCGTCTTTATCTCGTCGGCGGACTGGATGGGACGCAACCTGAACCGCCGGGTCGAAACGCTGATCGAGATTGAAAACGCGACGGTCAAGGCGCAGATCGTCAGCCAGGTCATGGCCGCCAATCTGGCCGACGTCGCACAAAGCTGGGTCATGGGGCCCGAGGGCAGCTTTACACGGCCCATCATTCCCGAAGGTGAATTTGCATTCAACTGCCATCGGTTCTTCATGGAAAACCCCTCGCTTTCGGGGCGGGGGTCTGCCGGGGCATCTGACGTACCGAAACTCACCCATACCGAAGACTGAGCGCTGAAAGGGTCGGCGGGCGGGCGTCTTTCGGGTGCAGCGCACCCGAAACAGACCCGTCCCCGGCCATCGACGCATTGACCCATAGCCATCGGTGGTCCATCACTGGCAAAAGAAAAGTGCGCGGGGGCGCCCATGAATGTTCTGGTCGAACCGCAAAGTTCGGATGGGGGCCTGTTTGGTCAACCGTTGTTTCAGGATCCGTCCGCACGGGCGCTTGCACGCGTCGGCGTCGTTGATGTTGGCTCCAACTCTGTCCGGCTGGTCGTGTTCGACGGCGCGGCGCGGTCACCTGCCTATTTCTACAACGAAAAGATAATGTGCGCCCTGGGCGCGGGCATGTCCGAAACCGGACGCTTGAACCCGCAGGGGCGCGTGCGCGCTCTCAGCGCGCTTCGGCGGTTTCAACGGCTCGCCCAGGGCATGGCCTTGTCCAGCCTGTCGGTGGTGGCGACCGCTGCCGTGCGCGACGCCGAGGACGGGCCGGAATTCTGCAATGATGTCGCCCGCGAGACAGGATTGAAGGTGCGCATTATCGACGGACAGGAAGAGGCGCGACTGTCCGCGCAGGGCGTGTTGCTGGGCTGGCCCGGCTCATACGGCCTTGTCTGCGACATCGGCGGCTCGTCCATGGAACTGGCGGAAATCTCCGGCGGGCATGTGGGAAAACGCGTCACCTCGGATCTGGGCCCGCTGAAACTGCAAGCGGTCAAGGGCGGCAAGAAGGGGCGCCGCAACCATATCAAGTCAATCATGGGCGAACTGCACGACGTCATGGGCAGCCAGCGCGACCGTTTGTTTCTGGTCGGTGGATCTTGGCGGGCCATTGCGCGCGTGGACATGTTCCGGCGCGGATACCCTTTGCATGTGCTGCATGAATACCGCATGACTTCCACCTCCGTGACCCGCACCGCCAAATTCATCGCCGATCACCCCGATCATGACCAACTGCGGGCCGATTGCGGCATATCCTCAACGCGGATGGCACTGGTGCCGCTGGCCGCAGAAGTGCTTCACCGCCTTGTCAAAACCTTCCGGCCCAAGGACATCGCCATTTCCAGCTACGGCATTCGCGAAGGCATGCTGTATGAACAGATGCCGCAACGCCTGCGCGACCGGGACCCGCTGATCGAGGCCTGCCGCTTTGCCGAAGCCAAGGATGCCCGCACCCCCGGCTTTGGCAAATTGCTCTTCGAATTCGTCCACCCGCTGTTCAAATCCGCTCCCATAGGCCGCAAACGCCTGATCAAGGCCGCCTGTCTGCTGCATGACGTAAGTTGGCGCGCGCATCCCGATTACCGGGCCGAGGTCTGTTTTGACAACGCCACCCGCGCCAACCTGGGCGGTCTCAAACACTCCGAACGTGTCTTCCTGGGGCTCGCACTGTTGCATCGCTATTCCAACAAGCGCGAAGGCACGCATTTCGAAGATCTTTACGATCTTATTGACGAAAAGTCCCAACACGACGCCCTCATCCTGGGCAAGGCAATGCGATTCGGGGCGATGCTGTGGATGGAAAAAGATGCGGAACGGGGTGAGTTGCGCTGGTTTCCCAAGAAAAAGCAGCTTGAGTTGCGCTTGTCACCGGATGCGATGCCCCTCTTTGGCGAGGTCGCAGAGGCGCGGCTGAACTCTCTGGCCTCTTCTCTTGAGGCAGAAGTGACGGTCAAGACCCGTCGCGGATAAGCTAGATGTCGATCTGTTCTTCCGGCTCCGCCTGGACCTCCGGCGTCATTTCATCTTCGGTCGGCACCTTGCGCCGAATGATGATGTCACCATTGTCCAGCATCTCGGGCGGGTGATACACGCTCCAATCCTCCACCTCCGCCAGAAGCCCGCGCAAGGCTGGCCCCATCTGCGTCGAAAAGCTTTCCAGTGCCGGGCCAAACTCGTCCGCCAACTCCTTGAGGTTGTCCAGCGCAGGCTCCATTTCCTGCATCAGGCCTTCCATCAACAACTGCGCGCCGCGCTCCATCAACGACAACCCGTCGGTGCTGTCCTCGGCATAGGCCGGGGCAGACAAACCAAGCGATATGATCAACAAAATCCGTTTCATGGGGCCGATATGGGGTCTCATAGCGCAATATCCAAGCTGACAGGGAAATGATCGGACGCGGCGACCAACGCATCGCGCAACTCCGGTCGGGCCCAGCACACCGGATCATCCAAAGGATGCCATATCCGCCAGCGTGGGTCGCGGGCCGCCAGATCCGGTGAAATCATGATGTAATCCAGCAAGGCCTGAAGGAATCTCTTGTCGGGCTCTATCCAGAACCGTGCGGTCGTTGGCACGGCGCCCAGTTTGCGTTGCAGGGCGCGGGCCGCATGGGGATCGAACAGCACTGGCTCGGGCGCATTTCCGAGGATGATCTCGACTGATGAGCGGCCAAAAAGATGTTCGTACTCGTCCAGCCCCGGACCGTCATTGAGGTCGCCCATGACCATCAACGGCGTCTCTTCGGCCAGGTGAGCGGCAATGCGCGCGCGTAACCAAATCGCCTGGGCCAGTTGCTTGCGCCGGTTGGCTATCGACAGGCGCATCACTCCATCGCGGGATTTGGCCCCGTGGGGCGCCTTCGATTTGAGATGGGCACCGATCATGCGAAACCCGAAACCGCCCCGCGTTTCCACGGCCAACTCCAGTGGTGGCTTGGAAAACGTGACGGTGTCTTTGGTGGCATCGATATCGAGGTCGATCGCAAAGCTGTCATCAAAGCGCGGCGCATCCTGGGCGGCCTTGGGATCATGCGACACGCTGAGCACGTCCGGATCGTACAACAGCGCGATCTCTTGCTGGGTGGTGTTGCCAAACCCGATGATCGCCTTGCGGGCGCGCAGCCCGGCCCATCGTGCAAAGCTTTCCAGCGCGCGGACGCAATTGCGATCCTTGCTGTCATCCGGAGCTTCAACGATCATCACCGCATCCGCATCAAGCGCCGTAAAAACAGTGCGCAGCGCCGATGATTGATCGGCCAGCGTCACGTTTTGCCGCCCGGACCACCCCCCATGCGTCAGCAAAGCCCCATCATCGTTGAACAGCGAATTCATCCATTCGACGTTGTAGGTCACGATGCGCATCAGTCGGGGCTGCTTTGAATATCTTCCCACGCGCGGTTTATGTCGATCATCCGCCTTTCGGCGAGGCGTACCGCCTCTTCTGGCACGCCGCGCGCCATCATCGCGTCGGGATGGTTCGCCCGCACCAGCTTGCGCCACGCCATACGAATCTCTTCATGTGACATGTCCGGGGTGACCCCCAGAACGCTGTAGGGGTCCGGTACGGCATCGGGCACGAATCGTGCGCGGAGCGCTTTGAAATCCCGGTCCGGCACCGAAAATATCTGTGCGACGCGTTCCAGATAGGCATCCTCGTTCGGATGGTAGAAGCCGTCGGCCATCGCGATGTGAAACAGCCCTTCAAGCAGGTCAGTCAACGTCTCCGGCGCGCCTGCAAACATTGCGCTGATCCGGGTGGCGTAGTCCTCAAAACCCGCCACATCCGTGCGGGCAAGGTTAAAAACGCGAGCCGCACCTGCCTCGTCCTTGGCTGTGATGTGAAACACTTCGCGAAAGGCCGTGACCTCATCGCGCGTCACCTGCCCGTCCGCTTTGGCCATCTTTGCGCCCAGCGCGATCACGGCAATGGCAAAGGCAACGCTGCGCTCCGGTGGTGCCCGCAGCTTGTCAAAAACGGCCGTCAGACCTTCTCCGGCAGAGAGGGCCGCCAAAGCGTCTGATATGCGAGTCCAAAGTGACATGCCCCTATCATAACCCGCCTAAACCCCAGTGTCAGGCCGGTTCAGCAGTTTTTGCATCAAGATCAAGTCAAGCTGCCGCCCGGCCTTATCCCCGTGCATTCGAGGCCAGTTGCGCCACCCCGGCAGCACGCGATTGCCTTGGTGATCGATAGCGCATCGCGCGTGGCAGCCCTGCGTATTAAAGGCTGCGATCTCCGTGCGGCGTCTCAAAATCCGCATGTATTGCCTTTGGCCCCGTCTCCACAGTGACGCGATCATCCCGCAGCATCCGAAACAAGGTTTCGGACAGCATGTCTCCTTCCGGATGGACCAGAGTGAAACGACGCAGCGTCAATCCCGTCGGGGCCAGCTGGCTGGCGGGGTGCACCCCCTTGGGCCATTCGATCAGGGCGGGCCAGAAATTGTCGAAGGGGGTCGTGCCGTCTTCCGAAACGGCCATGCGCCAGGATAAGGTGCCCCGATTGACCATGACAGGCGCTCCCGTGCCGTCGGGCATATCCTCAAGAGCTGCGTCCATGTCCTCCACCGCGCAGGCCCAGTTCGAAAGCCGCGCAGGTCCCTCAAAACGATCCAGATCGTACCACCGGGACCGCGTCGGTTCAGGCACGGCGGGGTTGGGTGCGATCGCCTCAAGGTAAAGCCCATCTTCCAAACCTAGAAGCGCGTTGTGCGTCTGGAATACGGCATGCGCCCCGCCCGGCTGCATCGACACGCCCAACCTGTCCTCGATATGCGCCCGCGCGGCGTCGAGCGACTCGGCTGCGACGACCAAATGATCAAGTTTCAAGATTCTGCCCCGCCCGTTTTAACCTGAGATGCATAATACTGCGCCAGGTCCGTCACAGAATATAGATGATTTTGAATACAGGTGGAGAACCTGCCACATGAAACGCGCCATCCCGGGCTGGAACTGACAAACAGCTTTGCAAGGGATGGCTTCCTCCTGGTTGACACGGTCGGCCTGTCGGCATGTTCAGCAATGGCACCTGCGTCGCTGCCACGAGCTTTCATCAGCAAAGTTTCCGTCAGGCACGCGTGTCGCGAATGATGGTCAGGATATCCTGGGCCGCATCCGGAATATTGGTCCCCGGTCCAAAGATCGCCTTGACCCCGGCGTCATACAGGAACTGGTAATCCTGCTGCGGAATGACGCCACCACAGATCACGATGATATCGTCTGCGCCCGCGTCTTTCAGGGCCTGCACCAGTTGCGGCGCGAGCGTCTTGTGCCCCGCTGCCTGGCTGGAGATTCCGATCACATGCACATCATTGTCGATGGCATCCTGCGCAGCCTCGGCGGGTGTCTGGAACAGCGGCCCCACATCGACATCAAAGCCGATATCAGCAAAGGCGGTCGCGATCACCTTGGCGCCCCGGTCGTGTCCGTCCTGTCCCATCTTGACCACAAGCATCCGGGGGCGGCGTCCTTCGGTCTCCGCGAATTCTTCGACCGACTTCTGGATCGCGGCAAAGCCTGCATCGCCTTCATAAGCTGCGCCATAGACGCCCGCGAGGGTTTTGACCTCTGCCCGGTGCCGTCCAAATACATTTTCCATCGCCATGCTGATCTCTCCGACTGTGGCGCGGGCCCGTGCGGCTTCCACTGCCATTTCCAATAGATTGCCATGCGCAGCCGCCGCGTCCCCCAGCGCTTTCAGCGCGGCAGTGCAGGCCGCTTCGTCGCGTTTGGCGCGGATCTTTTCCAGCCGCGCGATCTGGCTGGTGCGGACCGCCGCGTTGTCGATGTCGAGGATGTCGAGCGCATCCTCCTTTTCGCGACGGTATTTGTTGACGCCCACGATGACTTCCTGGCCGCGATCAATCTGGGCCTGTCGGGTGGCTGCCGCTTCTTCGATCCGCAGCTTGGGCATGCCGGAGGCCACGGCCTTGGTCATTCCGCCCATCTCTTCGACCTCTTCGATCAGTTTCCAAGCCGCCTCGGCCAGATCGCTGGTCAGCTTTTCGACATAGTAACTGCCCGCGAGCGGATCGACGACGTTGGTCACGCCGGTTTCTTCCTGAAGGATCAACTGGGTGTTGCGAGCAATGCGCGACGAATGATCCGTCGGCAAGCCGATGGCCTCATCGAGCGAATTGGTGTGCAGGCTTTGCGTGCCGCCCAGAACCGCCGACATCGCCTCATAAGCGGTGCGCACCACGTTGTTATAGGGGTCTTGCTCCGCCAAGCTTACACCGGACGTCTGGCAATGGGTGCGCAACATCGAAGACTTCGGGTTCTTGGGCTCAAATTCCGACATGATCCGGTGCCACAACAACCGGGCGGCGCGCAACTTGGCAGCCTCCATGAAAAAATTCATGCCGATGGCAAAAAAGAACGACAAGCGCCCGGCAAACGCGTCCACATCCATGCCCCGCGCAATGGCCGTGCGCACGTATTCGCGCCCATCCGCCAGGGTAAAGGCAAGTTCCTGCACAAGGTTCGCGCCCGCCTCTTGCATGTGGTAGCCCGAAATCGAGATCGAGTTGAACTTGGGCATTTTTTCAGACGTAAATTCAATGATATCAGCGACGATCCGCATCGAAGGCTCGGGCGGATAGATGTAGGTGTTGCGAACCATGAACTCTTTCAGAATGTCATTCTGAATGGTGCCGGACAGGGCAGAGCGATCCACGCCTTGCTCTTCTCCGGCGACGATGAAGCTGGCGAGGATCGGGATGACGGCCCCATTCATCGTCATCGACACGGACACCTTGTCCAGCGGGATGCCGTCAAAGAGGATCTTCATGTCCTCGACACTGTCGATGGCAACACCCGCCTTGCCGACATCTCCTACAACACGTTCATGATCACTGTCATAACCGCGGTGGGTCGCCAGATCGAAGGCGACGGAAACACCCTGCTGGCCCGCGGCCAGACCGCGACGGTAAAAAGCGTTGGATTCCTCGGCGGTGGAAAAGCCCGCATATTGACGGATCGTCCAGGGGCGGCCGGCATACATGGTCGCCTTGACGCCGCGCGTGAACGGCGCCTCGCCCGGGATTGTGCCCAGATGGTCGACCCCTTCGAGATCGTCCTCGGTATAGATCGGTTGCACCTCGATCCCTTCGAGGGTTTTCCATGTCAGGTCGTCCAGCGAACGACCGCGCAATTCGCCTTCAGCCAGGCTGCGCCAGGCGTCTTTCCGTGATGTCATTTGAATATCCTCTGTTCCAGGATCCGAATGGCAGGGTGTGCCCTGCGCGTTTGTGATCCCTATCCTCTGTCAGTGATGCCAAGCCATTGGCACCGGCGATCAGCCAGTGCATGTCATCGGCGTAAGCCTCTCGCAAAGCTGCGCCTTGGCCAGAATTGAAAGGGGCCCATCGCCCCTCACCTGCGGGCACGGCCGATGGGTCCGACCCCCGGTCGATCAGGCAGGCGCGCAAATCGTTCGACGACGGGCTGCGGTTTTTCCAGCGCGGATCGGCATCCACCGGCGCGTCATATTCCGCGGCGACGGCCAAAGCGCGGTCAGCGCGCCCGGCGAACCGCTCAAAGGGCAGCACTTTGATCAAGGCCTGAGGTGCCGCACAAGATACGTCCGCCACCACGTCCTGCCAGGTGCGCGGGTTTTCTGCGATACGCGCAAACTGATCCCCGGTGGGGACGTCGTGTCCGCGATGCACGCCGTAACTTGCCGTCGACATCCAGAAGTGATCGAGCGCGCGCACCGACATGGAAATCACGTCAATACGGTTGTCAAAGGCCATGACATAGCGCGACAAACGCTCCCCCACGTCAGGATAAAGACGTTGCGTGCGCAGGTTCTTCCAGGACGAGCCCATGATATTTTCGTCACTCACAACAAGGGTGTGCAGCCCTCGTTTCTGCGCCTTGTCCAGTTGCAAAAGGATACGGCCACGCGCGCGGCATGCGGCTTGCCGCCCGAGCCCCGGCGTCGGTTGGATGCCCGTGAACAATCCTTTACGCGTACGCACAGGGCCCCAAAACCCGATCCCGTCCGCCGCCAGCGCCTGTGCATGCCGGCGCATATATGATTGAAAACTTGTGGTGCCCGTGCGATGCGCACCGATATGGAGAATGATTTTCATGCCAGCCCTGTCCCTTTGCCGTGGCTCCGGCGGGCGGTGTGCCGCGCGCAGAGTACCAAAGACATGTGGCAGGGGCCGCATTGCGGAGCCATTAATGCTAAAATTGATCACACTGGCCGTCGCAATTGCTGAAAAACCGTCTACATTGCACGGAGCAGGAGGACGTATGAAACAGCTTTTACCTATTGTTCTGGCAGGTTTTTTCGGGGTGGCAGCGCAGGCTGCAGACGAGCCTCTGAACACGGACCCGTTCGTGTACATGGACACAGATCTGACGGATTTAAACCAATTTATATGGGAAAAGCGGCCCGTCATCGTTTTTGCAGACAGTCGCAACGATCCCAATTTCCGGCGGCAGTTGGAATTTTTGCAAGAGAATCCCGGCGCGTTGAGTGATCGCGATGTCGTCGTTCTGGTCGACACGAACCCAACCGAAATGAGCCCGCTGCGGGAACGCTTTCGGCCCCGGGGATTCATGCTCGTCTTGGTTGGCAAGGAAGGCGAAGTCAAACTGCGCAAACCCTTTCCCTGGACGATACGCGAACTCTCGCGAGCGATCGACAGAACGCCGTTGCGACGGCGTGAACTCAGAAACCGCTGATCAAGGGGAGGACCATCCAGGCCATCCCCGTAAGGCGGGGTTAAGCCCGCCTCACCAGAGCCCGAAAGCCCCTCACCTATGATCGTGCGGATGATCACTCGAATTCCATGATCACATCATCTACCGCCAGACTGTCGCCAGCCCCGGCATTGATCTTGGACACGATGCCGCGCTTTTCGGCGCGCAGAATATTTTCCATCTTCATCGCCTCGATGGTGCACAGCGCCTGACCTTCCTGCACTTCGTCTCCTTCGGCCACGTCCAGCTTGACCACCAGACCCGGCATTGGGCACAGCAGCATCTTGGATGTATCCGGCGGTGTCTTTTCCGGCATCAGACGGGCCAGTTCCGCCTGGCGCGGTGTTCGTACATGGACCTTGAGGTCCGCGCCGCGGGTCCGAATGCGGAACCCGCCGGACACCTTGCCGACCTTCAGGATCAATGGCGCATCGTTCACGGACATCACGGCAAGCTGATCGCCCGGGGTCCAATCGCCTGTGACGCGCAGGCTGTCTCCGCCATCGAAAGTGACCGTCGACCCGTCATGATCCGCATTGATCATCACGTCATAGGACGCCCCTTGCAAAGTGACGTTGAAATCGCCGCGGACTTTGCGTTCGTGGTTGTCCATCCGGCCTGAGACACGGGTGCGGCGTATTTCGCTGACCCGGTGCATCGCGGCGCAGGCCGCCGCAACGCGCCGCACTTCGGCCTCCGGCAGGATCACGCCTTCGAACCCATCGGGGTATTCTTCGGCGATAAAGGCGGTCGTCATGTCCCCCTTGATAAAGATCGGGTGATCCATGACCGCGCTGAGGAAAGGCAGGTTGTGACCGATCCCCTCGACCTCAAAACTGTCCAGTGCCACGCGCATCGCCTCGATGGCGGTGGCCCGGTCGGGGCCCCATGTGCAGAGCTTGGCGATCATCGGGTCGTAATACATGCTGATCTCGCCGCCTTCGTAGACACCGGTATCATTGCGCACAGCCGTTTCGCCGGAGGCAGCATCCCCTTGCCATTTCCCGCTGTCCAGCAATGGGCCTGCCGCGACTTCGGCGGGCGGCCGGTACCGTGTGAGCCGTCCGATGGAGGGCAAAAAGCCACGATAGGGATCTTCGGCATAAAGCCGGTTCTCAATCGCCCAGCCCGTCAGCTTCACATCGTCTTGGGTGATGTTGAGCGGCTCACCAGCGGCGACACGGATCATTTGTTCGACCAGATCGACACCCGTGATCAGTTCGGTGACCGGGTGTTCCACTTGCAGGCGGGTGTTCATTTCGAGGAAATAGAAATTCTTGTCCCCATCGACGATGAATTCGACCGTGCCCGCACTGGCATAATCCACGGCTTGGGCAAGGGCCACGGCCTGTTCGCCCATGGCGCGGCGCGTGGCCTCGTCCAGAAATGGGCTGGGTGCCTCCTCCACCACCTTTTGGTTGCGGCGCTGGATCGAGCATTCCCGCTCACCCAGATAAATGCCGTTGCCGTGAGCGTCGCACAGCACCTGAATTTCGATATGGCGGGGCTGTGTCACGAACTTTTCAATGAAAATCCGGTCATCGCCAAAACTGTTCGCGGCCTCGTTCTTGGAGGATTGAAATCCTTCGCGGGCCTCTTCGTCATTCCAGGCGATTCGCATGCCTTTGCCACCACCGCCAGCAGAGGCCTTGAGCATGACAGGATAGCCAACCTCGTTGGATATCTTGACCGCTTCATCCGCATCCGCGATCAGGCCCATATACCCCGGAACGGTGCTGACACCGGCCTCTTGGGCGATTTTCTTGGACGTGATCTTGTCGCCCATCTTTTCGATGGCCCCGACGGGCGGGCCGACAAAAGCCACACCGACGGCATCCAGTGCCTCGGCAAACTTGCTGTTTTCGCTGAGGAAGCCATAGCCCGGATGCACGGCTTGCGCGCCCGAAGCCGTGACCGCCTCCATCACCTTGTCGATCACGATATAAGACTGGTTGGCGGGGGGCGGGCCAATGTGTATCGCCTCATCGGCCATCTGCACATGCAGGGCATTGGCATCCGCGTCCGAATAGATTGCAACTGTCGAAATACCCATCTTACGGGCGGTTTTGATAACGCGGCAGGCGATTTCACCCCTGTTGGCGATTAAGAGCTTTTTGAACATGGGGCCTCTCTTGTTTGGTCCTGAAAACGCAAAACGCCGGACTGCCATTTGGCAGAACGGCACAGCGTGTCATTGAGATTGAAATGCGCGGCGCGCGGTGTGTCAGGTGCAGCGTCCGGATGTTTGGCACGGTAAGAGATGGCCGACGAAGTCGATTGCAGCGCTGCCAGCGATGCGGCCACGTACGGCCCCGGCTGTATCCTTCGGGCTCCAGTGCCTTTGCGCGATGCCAACGGCGTGGGTCGGATTATCAATCGCGCCAAACAGTCGGGCAAATTTGCACGCAAACTTGCGCCGATGCGCTGCTGATGCGCACTGGTCTGACGTTTGCAGGCCGACGAAAGGAACTGAGGGACGAAAAAGTTGGCGAGCAGCAGACTTCTAAATTGAAGCCACTGCCCGCCAGGGGAAGGGGTACGGAAATGGTACACAGGTCCAGAGTGTTCTTGGGGAACAGAACCTGTGTTTTCCTTGTTCCACACCCATTGGGAGTGCGAAAGATGGCGCGATTTGCGCCGTGAAAAATGAGCCAAATTTCGCCATAAACGAGCATCTTCCGGCAAATTCTTGCCTATATTTGCGGTACCACTCACCCCTGCGACTCCCCGAAAGCTTCGGGAAAGGATGCACGGGCGAGCGGTTCGTTGATGACCAGCAACGCTTCGTAATCAGCCACATCGAACGGATCGGTTGCAGGCACGACTTCGCGACCGAAGAGCCAGGACAATCGGCCGGCATCCAGATTGCCCCGCTCAAACGGCTGATCGCCGAAATGAGTCCAAAGTGCCTCGAAAAACGCGGCATCGGCGCGGCGGTCGGCAGGTCTGCGATCAGAAAACCGTTCGCGCCGCGTGAGCGGTGTGACACCTTTGGGGTTTGGTCGGCGAATGATGAATTGGAAATCTGTTCCGGACAAACGGCCCGGAAACCCGCGATGTTTCAACATGGCAGCGCCCTCGCGGCAGAGCGAGCGTGTCGGGCAGGCTGCGGCGCCTGCCCGGCGAGATTATTTGTATTTGCCCGTACTGACGGGTTCGACGCTGATGGGTTCAGGCTCGACAACCACGAATTCCTCTTGGTTGCTGTCGCAGGCTGCGACCAGAACCATAACGCCAAATATGCCCAACAGTTTGATGCTCTTCGACATCTGCTTCTCCTGCATTGAAGTGTCGCGCGCACAAAGGCGCGCGCCCTGTTCGAGGTCAAGAAGTCTTGGGAACTTCTTGCCACATCTGTACAGGAGTCACGCAGCAATTGATACGGGCGCGCACTGTCCTGAGCGGTTTGTGGCCGCAACATCGTCCGGTTCAGGAATGAAACATTTGTCGTGCGAGACATTAAAACACATCCAGTAAACAAGCATCTTCGATGATGCGAAAAGCTTCGAAGAATTGCGTCACATCCGGATCGGAAGCGCCAAAGGCAACCTGGCGATCCATGAAGGAGATCACGACGACATCCGGGGCGAGGCCATATTGCAGCAGATAGGGGCGTGCGAAGCTGTCGCATAGATGAACAAAATCTGCCTCGGCCATTTCCGAGGTGACCGTACCGCCATCCCGCGCAATTTGAGGTGCTACAAAACGAAATCGCAGCCAATCCTCGCCACCGACGACATCTTCCAGCACTTCCGAAAGTGCCACCGATTGACCAGACGGAACCGTTTGGGATTGGGCCATGACAGGCACAGCGAGGAGCAAAAAGATAAAAAGGCAGCCCCAGACCCACTGCCATTTCAGGCTGCAAGCTCCTCCCTCTGGGACTGCCGCGCGCGCGGTAACCCGGCGCACTGTTTGAAGTTGAGAGCGCATAGCACAGCTAACGGTCATGGTTCAACTTCTTCTTGCGTTGCGAACACCGCCGGTGCCGTAATTTCGATCAGCTCCAAGTCATCAGAGTGGCGCACTTCGCGGTGCTTGATGCCGGGGGGCTGCAAAACACAGGAGCCTTCACGCAAAAGATGTTCACCCTGCGCCTCATATTCAAAAACGACCCATCCCTTGGTGACATAGACCATTTGAAAATCGAGATCATGCGAATGCCAGGTGGCAGGGCTTTCCATACCGGGCACAGCCCGTATGACATGTGCGCCAAAGGCCCCTTGGGTCGCCTCGGAAATCCCAAGTTGGCGGTACTCAAAGAATGGGCGCAAGCCCGCACCTTCGAACTGCCCGGCGTCTGCATGGGCGATGGTAAAGGCCTGGTTTTTCCATACGGTCATGTGTGGTCTCCTCTTGCATGGCGCATCCAGCGTGTCCGGTTGTCCGTATCGTCCAGAACGGCAGAGGCGCGGTCAAGAGTAGCCGACGCGACATGGCCCATCGCCCGCCCACCTGCGGACACAGCCCACCCAGCGGACACAGGCTCAAGCCGGACGACGGGAGAAAACCCACGCAGATGTTGCAAGGCGCGCCACAGGTCCTGCCTGATTTGATGAGCCAGTCGCTTCGGCTGACCCTTGGGCAACACCGTGTGCACGACGAAATCAAAGCGCGGCGGACATTGACGGCACAGCGTGACGGAATCGCCGTCTTTTACAAAATGCCAACGCGCCGTCATCGCCGCCCCCTTGCAATAAAAACGGGCAGAACCAAGGCCCCCACGGCCTGCGTCTTGACCGCAGTGATCGTCCACCAAGGGCGAGAGTTGTTGGAAGGGAGACGGGTCAAAAGCATCGGTCACACACCATCCCAGACGACACAGCATACAAGGCGCGCGACGACCGACATAGCTTTGCAAGGTTGTACGAGCGGCAGGGTCTTCATGAGAAGAATTTCACTCCACGACAGGCCGCGCTGCTGAACGCAGGTTGTATCGCAACTTTGGAATTCGCCACAGGCACAAAATCCCCCGGATTGGCGACACGGGGCCACACCAGGACAACCACGACCTGATGAAATCTTGTACCGGCCATCTCGGCCTTGAGATTTGGAAGAAACGCTTTGCAGACGGCTGTTATTCGGCGACTGATGACCCTTTTGGACCCGTCATACGCCCCGAACAAGAGTACCCGGATCTGACCTGCGGTGTTGTCGCGCGTCGAAGAGCTTGCGCCGTCATCGCGTGTGCGCGTCTTCGTGATCTCGGTCGTGCCGACATCCAGAAGACAGCCGGTGACACCGCCGCCAAGATCAAAAGGTTGTTTCCCACGACATTCGGGTTCCTGCTGGGCAAAAGCGGGCAGTGCAAACACCAAGAGAAAAACAGCTAAGAGAGAACGCATTCAGAAACCTTGACTTTTGGTTGGTTAAAGCCGACCCGAGCCGACTTACAGCGGGATGTTATCGTGCTTCTTCCACGGCATTTTCACCGACTTGTTCCGAAGCGACGCAAACGCCCGGCTGACCCGTTTGCGCGTGGAGCGGGGCTGGATCACCTCGTCGATGAACCCGCGCTCGGCGGCGACGAAAGGGTTGGCAAAGCGGTCTTCGTAATCCGCCGTGTGCTGGGCAAGCTTCTCCGGGTCGCCAAGGTCGCCGCGATGGATAATCTCTGTCGCACCTTTGGCGCCCATTACGGCAATCTCGGCGGTGGGCCAGGCATAGTTGAAATCGGCCCGCAGATGTTTGGACGCCATCACCACATAGGCCCCGCCATAGGCTTTGCGGGTGATCACGGTCACTTTGGGCACCGTCGCTTCGCCATAGGCAAAGAGCAGTTTCGCCCCGTGCTTGATCACGCCACCATATTCCTGTGTGGTGCCGGGCAAGAAACCGGGCACGTCGATCAAGGTCAGGATCGGGATGTCAAAGCAGTCGCAGAACCGCACAAAACGCGCGGCCTTGCGGGCGCTGTCGATATCCAGAACACCGGCCAGCACCATCGGCTGATTGGCCACGACACCGACGGTCCGCCCTTCGAGGCGGATGAACCCCGTGATGATGTTTTTGGCGAACTCGGCCTGCATCTCGTAAAAGTCGCCCTCGTCGGCCAGCTTTTCGATCAGCTCTTTCATGTCGTATGGCGTGTTGGCATTGTCGGGGACCAACGTGTCGAGGCTGCTTTCGACCCGTGCCGGATCGTCGAAGAACGGACGCGTCGGGGGCTTTTCACGGTTGTTAAGGGGCAGGAAATCCACCAGACGGCGCACTTCGGCCAAGGCCTCCACGTCGTTTTCAAAGGCCGCGTCGGCCACAGATGACTTGCGCGTGTGGGTCGTGGCCCCACCCAATTCTTCGGCAGTCACCTGCTCGTTGGTGACCGTCTTGACCACATCGGGGCCGGTCACGAACATGTAAGAACTGTCTTTGACCATGAAGATGAAGTCGGTCATCGCCGGGCTATAGACAGCGCCGCCGGCGCAGGGGCCCATGATCACGCTGATCTGCGGCACCACGCCCGATGCCTGAATATTGCGCTGGAAGACCTCACCATATCCCGCAAGGCTATCGACACCTTCCTGGATGCGCGCGCCGCCGGAATCATTGATGCCGATCACCGGGGCGCCATTTTCCACGGCCATGTCCATAATCTTGCAGATCTTGGCCGCATGTGTCGCCGAGACCGAGCCGCCCAATACGGTAAAGTCCTGAGAGAACACATAGACCATGCGCCCATTGATGGTGCCCCAGCCGGTGACAACGCCATCACCCGCCGGTTTTTGCTCTTCCATACCGAAGTCCGTGCAGCGGTGCGTAACAAACATGTCGAACTCTTCGAACGAGCCTTCATCTAGCAGCAAGTCAACACGCTCGCGGGCGGTCAGTTTGCCGCGTCCGTGCTGTGCGTCGATCCGTTTTTGCCCGCCGCCCAAACGCGCGCCGTCGCGCCGCGCTTCAAGCTCTACCAAGATGTCTTTCATGATGCCCCCGCTGGTGGTTTGTCCGCACAGTACATATTCTTGGTCCATACGGGAACGATCAATCAGAATATTTGCAAATCTTATACATACACATTTTTGCAAAGTGCAAATATGCAAAGCACGACGGTCTGTGCATCTGCGCACTGGACAGTTCAAATCGACAGGAATACCTGAACATAATGCAAAACAAGCCTCAGGTCCTCTTTCTGGATCGTAGCACACCACCTCACATATCCACACTGATCGTCCTGGCCGGCGTATCGGCATTGGCGATGAACATGTTTCTGCCGAGCCTGCCTCAGATGGCCGAGCATTTTGACGTGACATATGCGTTCATGCAGTTGACCGTGCCGCTATATCTTGGCGTAAGCGCCGTGATCCAGGTGATCATCGGTCCGGTGTCCGATAAATTTGGGCGGAGGCCGGTCCTTCTGTGGGGCATCGCGCTGTTCGTACTCTTTTCATTGATTTGCGTGTACGCGCCCAACGCCGAGGTTTTTGTGTTCAGCCGCATGGGCCAGGCAGCGATTGCGACAGGTATGGTGCTGAGCCGCGCGGCGATCAGGGATATTTACGAGCAGGATCAGGCCGCGTCGATGATCGGCTTTGTGACGATGGGCATGGCGCTGGTACCGATGATCGCGCCCATTGCCGGTGGCGCTCTCGACCAGCTTTTCGGCTGGAAGTCGGTGTTCTGGGCCTTTGCGATCATCGGTTTGCTGACCTTCTTGATGACCTGGCGCGATCTGGGCGAGACGGCACAGTCCAGCGGCAAGACCCTCGTCGAACAGTTCAAGGAATATCCGGAGCTGCTCCGCGCGCCGCGGTTTTGGGGCTATACGCTGTCCGCGGCGTTTTGCGCCGGGGCGTTCTTTTCCTTTCTGGGCGGCGCACCCTTCGTCGGGTCGGAGTTGTTTGGCCTGACTCCTTTCTGGGTCGGCATCTGCCTTGGCGCCCCGGCCATTGGATACGCGATCGGAAACGGCGTCACCGGGCGCCTGGCCCAACGGGTCGGGATCAACCGGATGATCATGGCAGGCAGCATCATCAACGCCGGTGGCCTGACCGTATCCTTGGTAATTTTCCTTTTGGGCGCCGGCACGCCCCTGTCTTTCTTCGGGTTCATGACCTTTGTGGGTCTGGGCAACGGCCTCGTGATGCCGAACGCGACCGCTGGCCTTTTGTCAGTCCGTCCGCATCTGGCCGGAACAGCCTCCGGCCTCGGGGGCGCGATCATGATCGGCGGCGGTGCAGCGCTAGCAGCACTGGCAGGCAGCTTGTTGACACTCGAGAGCGGGGCGCTCCCTCTGATGTGGATACAGGTTGCAACCGCAGCCGGTGGATTGATTGCCATCATTTCGGTTTTCCGGCGCGAACGCCGTCTGGGCCTTGCTTGAGGCTTGCACTGCCTGCTTTGCAAACCTAACCTTGCCTTACTGCAAACTTGCAAAACGAGACCCTCATGGCCGCGCCAAAACTCTATGCCGGTGCCAAACTGCGCGAGGTGCGCACCCGCATCGGTCTGACCCAGAAGGACTTTGCCGCCAAGCTTGGCGTGTCCCTGCCCTATTTGAACCAGATGGAAAACAACAACCGTCCGGTCAGCACGACCGTCGTGCTGAGCCTTGCGCAGGAATTTGGGCTGGACGTCACCGAACTGAGTTCCGGTGACGGGGAACGGCTGGTATCGGACATGCGCGAAGCTTTGGCGGACCCTGTATTTTCGAACGGCATTCCTCCGCTGGCGGATTTACGGCTGGCTGCATCCAACGCCCCGGCCCTTGCGCATGCCTTTCTTGAGTTGCACCGCAGCTACCGACAAACCCACGAACGGCTCGCTTCTCTGGACGAAGCACTGGGGCGCGAAGACGCCCGCGCCCGCCCAAGTCCCTGGGAAGAAGTGCGCGATTTCTTTCATTATTGCGACAACTACATCGATGCGGTTGACCGTGCCGCCGAGCATTTCGGCACAGCCGACGCAGGACAGGGAAATATCCGCGCCACTGCCATTTCGGCACTCTCGAATGACGGCGTGGCAGTCTCGTTTGATGATACGGACATGCTGCGGTTTCATAATGCAAAGGAGCGGGTTTTGCACATCTCGACCCGCGCCCCGCATGAAAGCCAGACCTTTCAGTTACTGCTGCAAGTCGCTTTGATCCGACAGAACGCGCTACTGGACGCGACCCTGGACCTGGCCCGGTTTCAGACCGAAGAAGCGCGGGCCATCGCAAAGATCGGTCTTGCCAACTACTTCGCAGGTGCTGCGATGATGCCCTATGGCCGGTTTCTGAACGCCGCCAAAACCACCCGCCATGATCTGGAACGACTGGCCACTGGATTTGGGGCTTCCATCGAGCAGGTCTGCCACCGTTTGTCGACCCTGCAACGGCCCGGGGCCAAGGGCATTCCGTTCTTTTTCGTGCGCGTCGATCAGGCTGGCACGATCACGAAACGCCACTCCGCAACGCGGTTGCAATTCGCGCGTTTCGGCGGGGCTTGTCCGCTCTGGAACGTGCATCGCGCCTTTGAACAACCCGGCCAGTTTCTGCGCCAGTTGGCCGAAACGCCCGACGGCGTGCGTTATGTCAGCCTCGCGCGGGATGTGTCGAAGGCGAGCGGACGTTTCGGTGCGCCCGTGCGCCGCTATGCCATCGCCTTGGGATGCGAGGTGAAACACGCGCCCGATCTGGTCTTTGCCGACGGCCTGGATGTCAGTCGCCCCGGTGCGTTTGAACCGATTGGCATTTCGTGCCGCATTTGCGAGCGCAAGACGTGTCATCAGCGTTCGGTACCTCCGCTGGAACGACAGCTGTCTGTCGACCCCGATACGCGCGATGTGCTGCCCTATTCTGTAAGGTAGGGGCACTTCCGAAATTCGAAAACGCACGCACGCATCCGCGCCCTAGCGCCGCGCCGCGCGCCAACCGGCGGCCCGTGCCTCGGCAGCAGAGCAGAACCAGCGCTCCCCGCGTGCTGGGTTGATCTGGGTGTTTTTGTAGAACTTCTGTCCCGGGACGTGAAAAATGCGGCCGTTCTTGGAGATGTTGCCCTTGATCGCACAAGCCCCGTCAGCATTCGTGGGTGCCTTGACCTGCGCGGCGCGAAACTGTGCCGGCGATTGCACTTGCGCAGCGTGCAGGCCCCCGTGCGGCCACGAACGCCGCCTTTTCCGTCAGATCGTACTCCATCCCATAGCGGCGAAAGGCAAAGGCCCAGCCTTCGGATACGATCACCTCACCCATGTCCAAACCGTCTACGCGGCATTGCGCAACGATCCGACCATACTTGTCCACATCGCGTGGCGTGCAGTCTGCGACTTTCCCCTCAAATCGAGCACGCACCTGCGCCGTCGCCCACTGTCCGCAGGCGAATGAGACGCCATCTTTGGTATCGCAGGTTTGATCCATTTCCGGCGCATCAATCGCGTGGAGACGTACGCGCGTGCCCGCAACATCAATCCTATCCGCATCAATCACGCGGACTTTGCCCGTGACCTCCGCAGAAGCCCAGATCGGAAAGAAACTCAGAACGAAAACGAAACAAATTCTTAACATTTCCTTAACGTGGGGTCGGCACGTCAAGAATTCAAAGGGTTTTCGGAAGTATCCTTAACGCTGAGCTGTTTCCCAATTCGGATGCACCCAAGGTGCATCATTGCTGCGCGCAAGCGGGGCACGCCCGAGGATATGGTCGCTCATCTTTTCCCCCGTCATAATGGACGGACCGTTGAGATTGCCATTGGTGATCCGGGGAAAGACCGAACTGTCCACGACCCGCAACGCCTCTACCCCGATCACACGGCCTTCCGGATCGACGACGGCGTTCGGATCGTCCGCGCGCCCCATCCGGCACGTCCCGCAGGGGTGATACGCGCTTTCGGCATGTTCGCGGATCGCATCATCCAGTTCGTCATCAGTCTGAACCGCGGCACCGGGCTGAATCTCGTGTTTGACGAAGGGTGCAAAGGCTTTCTGGGCAAAGATTTCGCGCGTGAGCCGGATACAGGTCCGGAAATCCTGCCAATCTTGTTCGGTACTCATGTAATTGAAGCGGATCACCGGGTCGTCCTTGGGATCGGCGGACCGCAACGTGACGTCCCCGCGCGATGGCGACCGCATCGGGCCGGTATGGGCCTGAAACCCATGCCCCTCAGCCGAGGCCTGGCCATCATAACGCACCGCGATGGGCAGGAAGTGGTACTGGATGTCGGGATACGGCACCCCCGCTTTGCTACGAATGAAGGCCGCACTTTCGAACTGGTTCGACGCTCCAAGCCCGGTGCGGGTAAAGAGCCATTGCGCGCCAATCAGCCCTTTGGACAGAAGGTTCCAATGTTTGTAGAGAGTGATGGGCTGTTTCGAGGCCATCTGGATATACATCTCAAGATGGTCTTGCAGGTTCGCCCCGACGCCCGGCCTGTCTGCCACGACGTTGATCCCGTGTTCGGCCAGATGCGCCGCCGGGCCGATGCCGGACAACATCAGGATCTTGGGCGAGTTGATGGATGAGGCGGCCAAGATCACCTCGCGCCGCGCGCGGACCACCTTGTCCCCGGCCAATGCAACTCCAACAGCGCGGCCATCTTCGATGATCACCCGTTCCACCAATCCGCGCATCAGGTCGCAATTGTCGCGCTTGAGTGCCGGGCGCAAATAGGCATTGGCCGCAGACCAGCGGGTGCCGTTGTGCACGGTCTGCTCCATCGGGCCAAAACCTTCCTGCTTTTCGCCATTATAGTCGTCAGTCACCTGATAACCGGCCTGCCTGCCCGCCTCGACAAAGGCAGAGAACAACGGGTTCCGTCGGGGACCACGCTTGACATGCAGGGGCCCGTCCGTGCCCCGCCATGCCGGATCCCCGCCATGGCCCGCCGCGTCCCACGTCTCCATCCGTTTGAAATAGGGCAGCACATCGGCAAAGGACCAGCCATCCGCGCCAGCTTCGGCCCAGTGATCGTAGTCCATTGCATGGCCGCGTACATAGACCATCCCGTTGATCGACGAAGACCCGCCAATGACCTTGCCGCGCGGACAGGCCAGACGACGCCCACTCAAATGTGGCTCAGGTTCGGTACGGTAGCCCCAGTCATAGGTCTTCATGTTCATGGGATAGCTCAGGGCCGCGGGCATCTGGATAAAGGGGCCCGCGTCCGTACCGCCATGTTCAATGAGCAGTACAGACTGACCCGCCTCCGCCAGCCGGTAGGCCACGGCACAACCTGCGCTGCCCGCCCCAACGATCACATAATCTGCTTCCATCTTTCACCTTTCACGCGGGTCGAAACCGACCGACCCGCCCGCGCCTGTGCGCGGTTTCATCTGGAGGTGCGGTGCGTCTGTACCGCGAAATAAACGACGCCGCGCATCATGCTCACATGGGGCTCGAACAAGGACCCGATCCGATCCGACACGCCCTTTTTCGCAGAGCGGGGTGGGTGGGTGGGCGCTCTGCGAAAAAGGGCGTTCCGACGCTCAAAATGGCGCCTCGAGATTGCCCATGCGCACATAGACCGATTTCAACTGGCTGTAATGTTCAATGGCTGCCTTGGAATTTTCGCGCCCGACACCGGATTGTTTGGACCCACCAAAGGGCGCCTCAACCGGGGAGTCGTTATAGGTGTTGATGTAACAGGTACCCGCCTCAAAGCCTGCTGCCATGCGATGCGCCCGGCTCAGGTCACGGGTGAACACGCCCGCCGCCAGACCAAATTCGGTATCGTTGGCGCGCGCCAACACGTCGGCTTCGTCCTCGAAATCCAGCACCGCCATGACGGGGCCAAAAATCTCCTCGCGCGCGATAGTCATGTCGTCGGTCACATCCGCAAAGACGGTCGGTTGCAGATAATAGCCCGCGCGGTCGATACGGTCGCCCCCACACACAAGCCGCGCCCCCTCGGCCTTGCCCTTGGCGATATAGCCTTGAACGATCTCCATCTGCGCTGCGCTGACCATCGGGCCAAAGGACGTTTCAGGATCCATCGGGTCACCGATCACAGCCTTTCCCAATCGCTCGGACAGGCAGGTCAGAAACGCGTGCTTGATGTCTTTGTGCACATACACCCGCGTCCCGTTTGAACAGACCTGACCGGAGGAATAGAAATTCCCAAGGATCGCGCCGGACACCGCGTTTTCCACATCGGCATCGTCAAAGATGATCAGGGGAGATTTGCCACCCAGTTCCATCGTGACATGCTTCACGCCCGCAGCTGCGGCGGCATAGACTTTGCGCCCTGTCGGGACAGATCCGGTCAGCGAAACCTTGTCGACATCATCGTGAGAGACGAGCGCGGCGCCGACGTCACCCAACCCCTGAATGACGTTATAGACGCCCGCGGGGGCCCCCGCCTCATGCAAAATCTCTGCCACTTTCAACGCGCATAAAGGCGTCGTCTCGGACGGCTTGAACACCATCGTGTTACCGCAGGCCAGCGCGGGCGCGCCTTTCCAGCATGCGATCTGCGTCGGGTAGTTCCAGGCCCCGATGCCGACGCAGACGCCCAGGGCTTCGCGGCGGGTATAGACCCAGTCTTCGCCCAGTTGGATATGTTCGCCCGTGAGCGTCGCCGCCATTCCGCCGAAATACTCCAGGGCGTCCGCGCCCGACGTCGCATCGGCCACGCTGGTTTCCTGATAGGGTTTGCCGGTGTCATAGGTTTCCAGCACCGAAAGATCATGGTTCCGCGCGCGCAGAATGTCTGCTGCGCGGCGCAGGATACGGCCCCGCTCTGTTCCGGTCATGGCTTGCCATGCGGCCTGCGCCCCACGGGCGGCCGCGACGGCCTGGGCCACGATGGCAGGGGTTGCGGAATGGACGCGGGCAATCACCTCGCCCGTGGCGGGATAGATGACGTCAATGGGCGGACCGCTGGTGTCTTCGACATATTGCCCACCGATGAAATGGCTGGCGGTGGGCTGGGTGGGATAGGTCATGATCGCCTCCGGGGAGAGTATTTTAAGAACAGGGACAGGGCTATTCGCCGCGCGGGAACCGCTGGCTTTCCTCGAGGATGTTGAGGTCCATGTGATTGCGCATGTAGCGTTCCGACGCCTTTTGCAGCGGCTGATAGTCCCACGGATAGTACCCGCCCTCGCGCAATGCTTCGTAGACGACCCAACGCCGGGCTTGGCTCGCGCGCACATCGGCGTCGAATCGATCCAGATCCCAGCGGGCTTCGGATTTGGCGCGCAACTGATCGCGCGTGCCCTGATGGGCGGGCGCTTCCGCGAGGTTGGTCAATTCATGTGGGTCTGCCTCAAGATCAAAAAGCTGATCGGGATCCAGCACGCAGCGATTGTATTTCCATTTGCCATAGCGCAGCGACACCATCGGCGCGTAGGAGGCCTCGGCGGCGTATTCCATCGCGACGGGTTCGGTCCGTTTGACGCCTTGGCCTTGTGGCACGACGCTTTGGCCGGTGGTCCAGGGACCAACTTCGGACATGTCCACCCCCGCCAGATCGCAAAGCGTCGGACAAACGTCGATGTTGCTGACCGGGTCGGTCACCAGACCGGGTTGCATCTGCGGAGCCGCGATCATCATCGGGACCCGCGCCGACCCCTCGAAGAAGGACATCTTGAACCACAGTCCCCGCTCGCCCAGCATGTCGCCGTGATCCGAAACAAAGAGAATGATTGCCTCCTGGCGCGTGCCTTCCAATGCCTCCAGAACTGCACCGATCTTGTCATCGAGATAGGAAATATTGGCAAAATAAGCGCGGCGGGATCTCCGGATATCTTCATCCGAGATGTTGAAATTGTCGCGGTCGTTGGCGTCCAGAATGCGTTGGGAATGGGCATCCTGATCGGCGTAGGCAATCGGCCCGACCTCTGGCATCAAGTGGTCGCAGTCCGCGTAGAGGTCCCAATACTTCTTGCGTGCCACATAAGGATCATGCGGGTGCGTGAAGCTGACCGTCAGGCACCACGGGCGTGCATCATGACCACGCCCCAGATCATAGATTTTGCGGGTGGCGTGATAGGCCACCTCGTCGTCATACTCCAGCTGGTTGGTGATCTCGGCCACCCCTGCCCCGGTGACGGAGCCCATATTGTGGTACCACCAATCAATCCGTTCGCCGGGTTTGCGGTAATCCGGCGTCCAGCCGAAATCGGGGGGATAGACATCGGTGGTCAGCCGTTCTTCGAAGCCGTGCAACTGATCGGGGCCGACAAAATGCATCTTGCCCGACAGGCAGGTCTGATAGCCTGCGCGCCGCAGGTGATGCGCATAGGTCGGGATCGACGACGCAAATTCGGCCGCGTTGTCATAGACACCCGTCGCGCTTGGCAATTGCCCGGACATGAAGGCGGCCCGGCCCGGCGCACACAGGGGCGAAGCGGTATAGGCATTGCCAAAGCGGGTGGACCGCGCCGCCAGTTTCTTGAGGTTGGGCGCATGCAGCCAGTCCGAAGGCCCATCGGGAAAAAGCGTTCCATTCAGCTGGTCCACCATGAAGATCAGGATATTGGGTTTGCTCATTGTTTTGCTCCGATCAAAGTGTCCAGAGTGCGCAGCGCAGTGGCCTGTGCCGCTGCTGGATCCGTGTCATCGGCCAGAGCCGCGCGCAGGTACAAACCGTCGATCAAAGCACCCAGCAGTTCAGCATCAGCGCGTGGCGTCTTGCTGAGCGGGCGCAAGGCGTGGGTCAGGTTGGCGTGCAGCCGCCGCTGATAGAGGCGCAGCAGGCGGTGCGTTTCTGTCTGGGTGGTCGCTTGCGCATAGAGCATCATCCACGCACTGACTGTTGCGGGATCAAAACAGGATGGGGCAAAGCTGGCCGCAATCAGCGCCTCAGCACGGGCGCGCGGCGTATGGGCGGCCCGCAGGCCCGCAATCACCTCGGCCCCGAACTGGCGTAAAATCTGGCGCATAGCGGCCAGAAAAATCTGATCCTTGCCGCCAAAATAGTGATGCGCCAAAGCGGTCGACATGCCCGCCCGTTTGGCGATCTGCCCGACGGTCACGTCAAGCGATCCGGCGGCTCCGATCTCGGCAATCGTTGCCTCGACCAATGCGGCACGGCGCACAGGCTCCATTCCCAATTTCGGCACGACAAACCCCTCGCTGCAGACGCGCCGCAACGTGATCTTTTTTTATTGACTCGTCAATCAATAAAAAATCAGAGCTTGGTTTCCGGCGTTGTGGGTGTCACCGGCGCGCGCTTCAACATGGCTTCGCGCCAAGTGATAAATGTGACGGATGCAAGGATCAGCGCGCCGCCCATAATGACCCAGATGTCGACAGGTTCGGCAAAAACGATCGCCCCCAACAACACCGCCCAGACCAGTTGCAAAAACGTGATGGGTTGCGTGACCGTCACGGGCGCAGCCGCAAAGGCCAGCGTCATCGTATAATGCCCCGCCGTCGCAAAACAGGCGACCGCAAAGAGCAGGCCCAGATCTCCCAGCGATGGTGTCACCCAGTCAGCAAGCGCAAAGGGCGCCAGCCCGATCGTCACAAAGATCGACAGCATGGCCACGACAACCGTCGCCTTGACCTCCCCCGCCATGATCTTGGCCAAAAGGTACGACCCCGCAAAAACCACCGCCGCGATCAGCATCGCCACATGACCTGGTTCGACCTGGCGAAAGCCCGGCCGCAGGATCACGGCCGCCCCCATCAACGCAATCACCACCGCCGCAATGCGCCGCGCGGCCAGCTTTTCGCCCAGAAACAACGCGGCTCCGATGGTGACATAAACCGGCGCGAGATAGTTCATCGCGGTGACTTCGGCGATTGGGATACGGGTCATGGCATAGAACCACAAAACCACACCCGCAGAATGAAACACGCCGCGCAGGGTAAACAGCTTCCACTGCCGACGGGTCAGATGCGCCGCACGGACCGCTGGCAGCATCGGCAACAGAAACACCAGCCCGAGCAGATAGCGCAGAAAGGCTGCTTCGGCAGGCGGCATACGCGGGCCCATATATTTCACCATGGCTGTCACCGCCACAAAACACAGGCCGGTGACAAGCATCCAGAAAATGCCCACAATCGGTTTTGAAGAAGAAGCAGCGTCCATCCGCGCATCAATGACCAAGCGGCCGGCATGTGCAAGCCATCTCGCGCATCACATTGGAATTGCCTGCCGTGCAGGGCGCCCCAGAATGGGCTAGCCCTTGGCCGGGCGATAAATGCCCCGCCCAACTCCTTCGGAGCTATACGTTTTGTGCACAGCGGCCTTGCGCAATTTGAAGCATTATGCGCTTGCGGGCCCCTTGTCTCTTTGAAACTCAGTATGCTCGCCTGCTGTCAGGAAATGTCATCTGTCGTGATTATCACGGTGATCTGATTTCCCAAGTTTGGCGTATACCAGTTTAATACCCATATGATGGTCAATGATAACAAGGATAGACTCCGAATGACCGACGACACACATAACGTCGACCTGACCAAGCAGGATCTCGAAATGATCGAGACGGCCCTGCAAACCCAGGAAAAGATCTTGTCGGTCCAAAGCCGGGCAGGCGGTGGCGCGGAGCGCGCGCGACTAAACGATCTCAAAGGTCTGATGCGGCGGCTTCGGCGCCAGACTCCGACGCCACATTCAGGCGGCTCCCAAAGCTGGAGCCAAGCGGCGCGCCAACTGTTTTTCTAGGCCAGAACCGGGATAATTCGCTGGCTTCGTGGCGCCTAACCTGAGTGCGGATGTACCGGATTGGCTTCCGCAATCATCTTCCAAAATCGATTTGCCCGCTCGCAAAGCGTTTCGGGCGGCAACTCAATTTCCAAACCGCTGCTCCGGCAAAACAATCTATTCAGGGCGAAGCGCCGGAAAGCGCACGTCAGAATTACCTGCAAGAAGTCGTCTCATGCCGATCCCATGAACCAACGGCTGGCCCTTGGGACGCCAGCCTATCCAATCGACGTGTTGATCAGGAAAAAGATTGAGGCTGACAAAATCGCGGCCGCCGGAACAGTAATGATCCAGGCCGCGATGATTGTCATGAAATGCGAGCGCCGCACCAGTTTGCGACGGCGACGCTCCTCGGGTGCGTAGATTGCCCGCTCTGGAATCGTCAACCGCGCCATGCGGCTTCGCCTCTCTGCGTCCCATTCGCGAAAGAACCCCACGCCAAAGACGGCCCCGACAGCGATGTGCGTCGAACTCACCGGCAAGCCGAGCCAGCTCGCGATGATGACGGTGATCGCGGCAGACAAGGCAACGCAGTAGGCCCGCATCGGGTTCAGTTTGGTGATTTGCCCCCCGACCATGCGGATCAGCTTGGGTCCAAACAGAAACAGACCGAATGAGATCCCGAACGCGCCGATCACCATGACCCAAAACGGGATCGACACGGCATGCGTGAAATTACCGGATTGCGAGGCTTGCACGATGGCTGCGAGCGGACCGACAGCGTTGGCGACGTCATTCGCACCGTGGGCAAAACTGAGCAAAGCTGCGGACACAACAAGAGGAATGCCAAACAGAACCTTCAATGATTTGTTCCTGTTTTCCAGCCCTTCGGATTGTTTGCGGATCAGCGGTATCATGACCAACCAGACCAGCAGGCCGATTGCGGCTCCGATCATCAAGGCGGTGGGAAGGTCGATCTTGATGATTTTCTTCAACCCTTTCAGTGCCAGATAGGACGCGAAAGTGCCCGCCATGATCCCCACAAGAACCGGCACCCACTTCCGGGCGGCGGCGATCTTGTCGTCCCGGTAGATGATCCGGGACTTGATCAGCCACAGGAACAGGGCCGCAATGGCACCGCCCAGCACCGGAGAAATCACCCAACTGGCCGCGATCGTGCCCATCGTCGGCCAGTTTACAGCGGCAAATCCGGCAGCAGCGATCCCCGCCCCCATCACACCGCCCACCACGGAATGCGTGGTCGAGACAGGCGCGCCGATCCACGTCGCGAGGTTAACCCAGAGTGCAGCAGACAAAAGCGCCGACATCATGGCCCAGACAAACACGGATGCGGTCCCCATGCTTTCGGGCGCAATGATCCCCTTTGCGATGGTCGACACAACATCCCCGCCCGCCAGCAGCGCGCCTGCACTCTCGAATATGATCGCAATGCCGATGGCCCCGCCCATGGAGAGCGCATTCGCACCCACCGCCGGCCCCATATTGTTGGCCACGTCATTGGCCCCGATATTCAGCGCCATATAGGCCCCGAGGCAGGCGGCGACCACAACGATCAAGGTGTTGTTTTCCTGCCCGAAGAAGAGCATCGCGACGATGCCCGCAAGCACCACGAAGAGAAAGGATATGCCCATTCCGACCATTGGACGGGCCACGATGCTTGTTGCCGTCTCAAGATTGGAAAACCGCGCCAGGTCGCGATCAAGCGTCTCAAGGTGGCGTGGATCGCTTTGCTGTTCGGTCATTCGTTTGCTCCCCCGTGCGTCAGGGAGCCTTAACGCTGTCCACGGTTGGGAATCAACCGCTCATACATTGTTGGCGGGCAGCTTGCTGTTGGCGGAAAATTGACTTCAGTTGCGTTTCGTTGACCAATTCAGCCGCAGTATCGGCGCTCACCCATTTGCGTTCGCGTTCGTGCGCCTCCGGAAAATCGTGTGCAAGATCGTTCACCTCAACGGAATAAACCAGCGTTTCCACCGGCACTTCAAATCCGTTCGCGCGTTTCTTTTGATACGTGTAGGTGCCGATCGGCGCCGACGTCACCGGGCTGTTTTTGACCCCGGCTTCTTCCCACGCTTCGCGCAACGCGGTCTCGCTGGATTTGAGGCCACGGATCGGCCACCCCTTCGGAATGATCCAACGCGCCGTATCTCTGGAAGTCACGAGAAGATATTCTTTCTTGTCCCCTTCGCCGCGATGACAAAGGGCCGCCATTTGCAGCCTTTTCGGACGCTGAAGCATTGGCGCCAGACAACTCTCCCAGGCAAATTGAATTGGTCTTAACATTTGGAAACCGCTCAAGTAATTTTTTTGCTTTGACGCTTCATATAGTGGGTCTTGCCGGAAAGTTCAAATTTCGCCGACTGGAGCAAATGTAATTGACCTGAATGGTGTGGCTTCGTGCTGTGTACCCGCGAGGTCTCAATCTTTGCTTAACGCCAAACGCGACAGCGCAAAAACCGCTTTGGTCGGACCCACCCGAGCCAAACAAGGCATCTGTCGCTCACCCCATCTGCACCACGGGCACACCGCCCGAAATGTCACCGTCTGGCCGCAAAGAAATCACGCAACAGTGTCTCAGCCTCGGTTGCCGCGATCCCGTCATAAACTTGCGGCGCATGATGGCTTTGGCTGTGCGCGAAGACCCGCGCCCCTTGCGCCACGCCGCCGGATTTCGGGTCCGCCGCCCCGTAATATAGCCGTCCGATCCGCGCGGCGGCGATGGCTGCGGCACACATCGCGCAAGGTTCCAGCGTCACGTAGAGGTCATGGCCCACCAGCCGTTCAGACCCCATAGCGGCACAGGCGGCCCGGATCGCAAGAATTTCCGCGTGGGCTGTCGGGTCGGCCATCTCACGGGTCCGGTTGCCTGCGCGGGCCACGACGATCCCCTCACGCACGATGACTGCGCCGACGGGCACCTCGCCGCGTTCGCCCGCAGCGCGGGCTTCGGCCATCGCCTCATGCATGAATGAACGAAACTCCATGACATCACGTGCCATGCAGCCGCCCCCTTCCGCAAGGGCGCATGATCCGCTAGAGCCAGTGCATGACCCAAGAGCCCCCCAAAGGCGATCGTATCGCCAAAGTTCTCGCCCGTGCAGGCCTCGCCAGCAGGCGCGGTGCCGAAGACATCATCGCCGCAGGCCGCGTTTTCGTGAACGGCAAGCGCATCGATAGCCCGGCCCTCAACGTAACGGACGATGACAGGATCATCGTCGATGGCAAACCACTGGCCGAGCCGGAGCCCGAACGGCTTTGGCTCTATCACAAGCCGATCGGGTTGGTGACAACTGATCGCGATGAAAAAGACCGCAAAACCATCTATGAAACATTGCCCGAGGACATGCCCCGCGTGATGTCCGTGGGGCGGCTCGACATAAATTCGGAAGGGTTGTTGCTGCTGACCAATGATGGCGGGATCAAACGCAAGCTGGAATTGCCCTCAACCGGCTGGATGCGCCGCTACCGGGTGCGGATCAACGGCAGGCCGACGGATGCCATGCTTGAACCCTTGCGCAAGGGCATCACCGTCGACGGCGACCGGTTTCAACCGATGCAGATTACCCTGGACCGCCAGCAGGGCGCCAATGCCTGGCTGACCGTCGGACTGCGCGAAGGCAAGAACCGCGAAATCCGCCGCGCGATGGAAAGCATCGGTCTGGTGGTGAACAGGTTGATCCGGATCAGCTATGGCCCGTTCCAACTGGGCGATCTGAAACCGGGCGCCGTCGAGGAAATCCGCCGCCGGATCATGCGCGATCAGCTTGGGCTGGAGCCCGAGCAGGAACATACAGGCACCGCCGCCAAAAGCACCAAGGTCAGCCGAGGCCCACGCAAGCCAGCCTCAAGGCCCGGCAAACCCCGCCCCGGTCCTCAGGAACGCAGGCAAGCCAAGGCTACAGGGCCCAAAACGGCGACGCCGTCCGGGCCGAAGGGACGCGCCCCCTCTGGCGCCAAACCATCCCGGCCTGCCGGGTCATTCGCGCGCAAACCGGGCAAACCCGGCGGGCCCGGACGCAAAAGCTGAAATGCCCCCTCAAATCTTCGGTGCGATGACCCATATTGTGTCAAATGCGACAAAAAAGACCGAAGGGCCTCGATGACCAGATATCCCGGAGACGGCACACGCGCTGGACAGGTGCTGTCTCGGCACGCCCGTCTGGCAGTCCGACTTTGCGGCACGAAACGACGCAACTGCGCCACAAATCCGACCGTCCGGACAACGGCACCCGCAGACCTGAAAGCGTTCTGCCAACGGAGTGCGATGCCCCGCTACGGCACTAGTGCTGCATCCGCAAAGCGCTTATAGTCACGTCAATCAATCGAGGAAACACATGCAACCGACAGGCTTTCAAAAGATCGCATATGCATTGCTGATTGCGCTGATGTTCGGCGTCACCACCGGCATGCTCGGAGGGCTTTGATCAATGGCGCAACGGTTCGGCGGCAAATTCAGCCCCCAAGGTGATGACCTCCCCGGCGAAACACCTCAGCGCGGCGTGTATGAACGGGCGCAAGTGGATCCCGTTGGGGCCCGCGCCAATGTCATGTTTATCCCCGCCATTCCGATGGTCTTCATGGCTCTCAATGACGGGGCAATCGGGCTGACGATTGCTCTGGTTTCAGCGGCTTGCCTGACGTTGGGGGCCTGGCTGCTGCGCGGCGGCCTCCAGGCGGAAGCCGCCTATAACAGCCGCAAAGTCGCGCGCCGCCCTGCCATTCCACGCAAACTGTTTTCCAGTGCCGCAACGGGGCTTGGGATCGCTCTGGCCGCATATCGGGTCGAGCCCGGCTTGGTCGCACCCGTTCTTTACGGCGCCGTGACCGCAGGTCTGCATATCGCGGCTTTTGGCATCGACCCGTTGAAGTCCAAAGGCTTGGAAGGCGTCGATACCTTTCAACAGGATCGCGTGGCACGCGTGGTCGACAATGCCGAGGCCTATCTCAAAGACATGTCCGATGCGATGTTGCGCGCCTCGGACCGGAAGATGGAACTGCGGCTGGAGAAGTTTCAGACCACGGCCCGCGATCTGATCCGCACCGTCGAGGAAGATCCGCGCGATCTGACGGCGGCACGCAAATATCTGGGCGTCTATCTGATGGGTGCGCGCGATGCGACGTCCAAGTTTGCGGACATCTACAGCCGGACCCGCGACGCAAAGGCGCGTGCGGACTATGCGGCCCTGCTCGACGATCTGGATCAGAATTTCGCGGCGCGCACACGCAAGCTGCTGGTGGAAGACCGCAGCGATCTGAATATCGAAATCGACGTGCTGCGAGATCGTTTGCAGCGCGAAGGGGTGCGCCTTGCACCTGACAAAAACACGTAAATTCAATCAGTAAGGTGACCCACTATGTCTGAGACGACCCGCCAAAAGGCCGAAAGCGCCCTCGCTCAAGTCGAAGAAGTGACGGCCGTTGTGCTTGCCGAACCCAAGGAGGCAAATGCGATTGTGCCATTGGCAGAAGCCGATGCGCCGGTAAGCGCCGAAATTCGTGCCCGCATGGACGAGATCGACATGGGCGACACGCAGTCCATCGTGTCCTTCGGATCCGCCGCGCAGGCGGAGCTGCAAGAGATCAGCCAGGCGATGTTATCTGATGTCCGAAACAAGGATGTGGGCCCAGCTGGCGACAGTCTGCGCAATATCGTGACCACGATCCGGGGCTTTTCGGTATCCGAACTGGATGTGCGCCGCGACAGGTCATGGTGGGAAAAACTGCTGGGCCGGGCCGCACCGTTCGCCAAGTTTACCGCCAAATTCGAGGACGTTCAGGGCCAGATTGACAAGATCACCGATAATCTGTTGACTCATGAACACGCGCTGTTGAAGGACATCAAGTCGCTCGACATGCTGTATGAAAAAACGCTGCAATTCTATGATGAATTGGCGCTTTATATTTCGGCAGGCACGGAAAAAATTGCGGAGCTGGATGCAACGGCGATCCCTGCCAAAGAGGCGGCGGTCGAGGCAGCAGCGGAAGACGACAAGGTGATGGCAGCCCAGGAACTGCGCGACCTGCGCGCGGCCCGCGACGATCTGGAACGCCGTGTGCACGACCTGAAGCTGACACGGCAGGTGACGATGCAGTCGTTGCCGTCGATCCGTCTGGTTCAGGAAAACGACAAGTCGCTGGTGACCAAGATCAATTCGACACTGGTCAACACCGTACCTCTTTGGGAAACGCAACTGGCCCAGGCCGTCACCATCCAGCGCAGCGCCGAAGCCGCCGCCGCCGTGCGCGACGCCAATGACCTGACCAACGAATTGCTGACGGCCAACGCTGAAAACCTGCGCAGCAGCAACAAGACGATCCGTCAGGAGATGGAGCGCGGCGTTTTCGATATCGAAGCCGTGAAGAAAGCCAATGCAGCTTTGATCGGCACCATCGAAGACTCGCTCAAGATTGCGGACGAAGGCAAAGCCAAGCGCGCCGCCGCCGAAGAGGAGCTGAAAAAGATGGAAGCCGATCTGCGCGATACGCTGGCCTCGGCCAAGTCCCGCAAGGACGGCGTCGGCGATACGGCCGCCATCGCCGTGCCGAGCTAAGGCACCAGAACCATGAAAAGCGCGCAGATCATACGCAAGGCAGGACATCTGGGCAGCATAGCAGCCCTGTGCCTGCTTGCGGGCTGCGAGCTTTTCACGCCTGTAGAACCAGTGCTGACGCCACGCGTCCGACCCTCTGGCTTGGCCACGGGTACCATCGCCCAGCCGCAGGCGACGTCCGAAACAAGTGCCGCCCTGCGCAGCTATCTGACCCAGGTGCAATCCAGTCAACTGACCCAGGGCCTTTTGCGTCAGGATGGCGGCGGGCCCGATACGCCCTATTCCGCCGAAATGCTGGCGCGCAACTTTGAGCAGATCGTGTTTTTCAATGAGTATGACAGCGGCAGGCAACGCTCGGGTGTGCCCGGTGAGTTGCGCCGCTGGGAAGCGCCCATTCGTATGGGCGTGGTGTTCGGCGCCTCTGTCCCGCCCAGCCAACGCCAGCGCGACCTGGAAGACGTGACCAAGTACGCCAAACGGTTATCGCAGGCCACCGGGCATCCGATCACTGTCGGGGATGACCCCAATTTCCTTGTCTTTTTCGTGAACGAGGACGAACGCGCCGATACGATCGCTGCTGTCGCACCGCGCCTGACCGGAGTCAGCGCGGTGAATTTGGGCCCGGTGCGAAATCTGCCGGACGATGTCTATTGCGCGGTAGCCGCCTATGCCGCCGGCGCAGATCGCAGCGTCTACACTGCTGCCGTTGCGGTGATACGGGCCGAAAACCCGGATCTTTTGCGGCTGTCGTGTATCCACGAGGAGCTGGCCCAGGGGCTTGGCCTTGCCAATGACAGCCCTGATGCACGACCGTCGATATTCAACGATGACGACGAGTTCGCGCTGCTGACCAGCCATGACGAGGTCCTCTTGGGGATGCTCTATGATCGGCGGCTTTCACCGGGCATGTCCCTGGCAGAATCCCAACCGATGATCCGTGTCTTGGCCACCGAAGCCATGCAACAACCAAGTTAAGTCCGTCCAAAGGAGACCCAAATGGGTATTTTCGATTTCCTCTCCGGTGAATTCATCGACGTCATCCACTGGGTCGATGACAGCCGCGACACCATGGTCTGGCGCTTTGAACGCGAGGGACATGAAATCAAATACGGTGCCAAGCTGACCGTCCGCGAAGGGCAAGCGGCGGTTTTCGTGCACGAAGGCCAGCTGGCGGACGTGTTCAACCCCGGTCTGTACATGCTTGAAACCAACAATATGCCGATCATGACGACCTTGCAGCATTGGGACCACGGCTTCAGAAGCCCGTTCAAGTCCGAGGTCTATTTCGTCAACACCACGCGCTTCAACGATCTGAAGTGGGGCACCAAGAACCCGATCATCTGTCGTGACCCCGAATTTGGCCCGGTCCGTCTCCGAGCGTTCGGCACCTATTCGGTCAAAGTATCAGACCCTGCCCGCTTTCTCGTGGAAATCGTCGGGACCGACGGCGAATTCACAATGGACGAGATCAGCTTCCAGATCCGCAATATCATCGTGCAGGAAATGTCGCGCAGTCTGGCCAAGTCCGGCATTCCAGTCATGGATATGGCAGCCAATACCCGCGAGCTGGGCCAACTCGTCGCCAAGGAAATCTCCGGGCAGGTCGCCGAATACGGACTCACGATTCCGGAGCTTTATGTCGAGAACATCTCGCTCCCGCCTGCCGTCGAGGCGGTGATGGACAAACGCTCCTCCATGGGCGTGATCGGAAACCTCAACCAGTATATGCAGTTTCAGGCTGCCGAAGCCCTTGGCCGTGACGGCGGTGGCGCGGCTGCCATTCAGGCGGGCCTTGGCGCAGGGCTCGGAATGCAAATGGGTCATGCGGCGGCAGGCACCGTCGGGCCTTGGGGCGCGGCGCCCGCCCAACGCACGGCCGCGGCAGCTCCTCCACCGCCACCGGTCGAACATGTCTGGCACGTGGCCAAAGATGGCGTCACAAGCGGGCCCTTTTCCAAGGCGCAACTGGGTCGGATGGCCGCCAGTGGTGAGTTGTCACGCGAAAGCTACGTCTGGACGGCGGGCCAAGACGGCTGGATGAAAGCCGAAGACGTCACCGAACTGGCCCAGCTTTTCACGATCATGCCGCCGCCGCCACCACCGGGCATTTGAGAGATATTGCGTTCGCAAAAAAACGAAACATGACACAAAAAGACAGGAATTCGCAGGTCCCGAAAACGGTCGCTCGTCCTGCGCCCTCGACACCAAGTATAAATTGCCGCTTGTTGACGCTTAAGTAACGGTTTCAGGTCACAGTAAGGCATCTAAGTCGCCGCATAAATCTTTGAGATTGCTGTCAAGTTTCAATCTCCGGTAGAGGCCTCATTGCAAGACAGTCCTTGACAGACCGTGTTGGATGTGGACTCTCATTCGACGAGATTTTTGTATGGTTCGGAGCTCAAAACGAGTCTTTTTTCTCTTAAATTGGAGACAATCCGTCGAGTCACGGGTGTTCGTTTCCGGATCAATGATAATCGCGTGTTTACCGGCAAATTTTATGTCGGCTTAGTAACTGGTTTGTACAAGGCTTCATGTGAGCCTGTGAATGTAACGGGATTTAGAAGATGACGAATACCGCAAATACCGATGTCGACACCTCCACGCAGGTCATAAATCCGGATTCAAACAACCCGGAGTCGATCACCCAGACATCAACCCTGTTCACGACAGACAATGGCGGCCTCGCCGAAGACGAGTTTTGTGTTTCGGTAACGATCACGGAACAGGACATTCCTGAAACCCTGAACATCGTCGTTGTGATCGACCAATCCGGTTCGACCTCGGGCAGTTCGGGCACAGATTTTACCGGCGACGGAAACAACGATTCCATATTGGTGGCCGAGCTCTTCGCTGCACAGCAGCTTTTTGATGGATATGTCGCCGCCGGATACGATCCCAGTACCGTCACAGTTTCGGTCGTAAGCTACAATTCCTCCGCACAAGATCGCGGCACGTTTCAACTTGATGACCCGACTGGTTTTACCAACGCACTGACAGCAATCGGAAATGAAGGACCGGGCGGAACGACCAATTATGTGGGCGCGCTCAACGAAACCGCCAACGTGCTTGGCGGCGTCAATACTGGCAGTCCCGGTGACCCCGGTTATCCCGGAAACCTTGTTGTGTTCATGTCAGATGGTTTTCCGGTGCCGAGTTCACAGGCAAGCGGGAACCCCTCACCGATCGAAACCGCAGCGACCAATCTTGAAAACAGTTTTGGTGCGTCCATCAACGGAATCGGAGTTGGCGCGAACAGCAGCCTCAATGCCCTGAACCAGTTGGACAACACGGGCGGTGCAAATCAAGTTCTCACCACAGACGAACTGCTGGCAGAAATCGTCGCACCTTTGACCGATGCCGAACTGGTGGAAATCAACTTTGAAATCGAAGGTCTCGATACAAACGGCGATCCGCTGACCCAGACAATAACGCTTTTGGCAGGTGATCCGAGGATCATTCTGACACCGACGGGATACAGCGTTAACCAACTGCCCATCGATCCGGCTTTTGACCCCGGGACAGATGTAACCGTCACCGTGACATCCGTATTCGAACCCGACCCGGGTGCCGTTCCGTCACCGGGGCCGAACCAAGTGATTACAACATCGCATGACCTTGCGATTGTCGTCTGCTTTACGCCGGGCACATACATTCTGACCCCGCAGGGCGCGACGCGGATTGAAGACCTGACGGCCGGCGATAGGGTAATCACCCGTGACCATGGAATCCAAACGATCCGCTGGATCGGAGCCACGACCATGTCCGGACCATATGCGGCGGCAAACAAGCGTCTGCGCCCCATCCTGATCCGCAAGGACGCCTTCGGCCCGGATCAACCCGAGCGCGATATGCGCGTCTCGCGTCAACACCGGTTTCTGGTACGGGATTGGCGCGCCGATGTGATGTTTGGTGCGCCTGATGGGGTTCTCGTCCCGGCATTTGCGTTGTGTAACGACAGCACCATTGTCGAAGTTCGTCCGACACAGGATGTGACTTACATCCATATGGTCTTTGACAACCACGAAGTTGTTTATGCGGATGGGGTCGAAGCAGAAAGCTTCCATCCTGCTGCCCGTACAGTGGCGGGGCTCAAGTCCGACCAACGTGCAGAGTTGCTTGAACTGTTCCCGGATTTGGTTGACGGTGCCCAATTCGCCTACACTGCTGCGCGCGGTGAATTGCGTGGAAACACGGCTAGGGTTTTGTCAGACCGAAACTGATCTCGTTTTGCCAAGCGCGCGCGCCGCACTGACGTCGCCCGCGCGCAACATGCTTTATGCACGACGATCAAATGTCCTCGGCTTTGTGATAAAATCATATTAGCGCCGAGACACCACACCGTGTCCGCGCAAAACGGAGGGGCTTTGACGATCATCTGATCGGACGCATCAGTGCCTTTCGGCCTGCATTCAAAAGACGATCCTTGTTGCGGGATTCATGCAGATGGTGGGTCAAAATTCGAAAATGCGGGTCGCAAAGTCCGTTCAACGAGCTTTGCGGGAGATCACGACTACGCTCCTTCGTAATCGCCATCGCCCGGTTCCGCGCATACAAGCAGATGCGCTCGGAATTGGCCGCAGCCACGCCTGCCCTATCGGGTCGCAAGATCATCGGTATGGCCCCCTTGCCCGCTAAAGCCTGCCAATCGATACTCTTTGGACAGAGTACTCATCCTGACAACGGTTCTTTTCCTGCAGGATCGACGCAGATGTGTGATCGGTAAGTGCCCTGCAGGAAAGGAACCATCGTGAACACGAACAACAAGCCGCGCTGATATCTCTCCCAGATTCACTGAACCGTTCTAAATGCCGTCATCGATCAGGATATCATCATGCCCCGACGGGGCAAGGGTTCCACGAGATCGGACAATTGTACTAAAAACTTCTCCATTTTTCTGCGAGCGATGGCCCGCAGCCCTGACATCGCAAGCGGACGTGAGAGACCATAAGAAAGTAAAAAACCGCGCTCGTAATCTACAAATCTTTCACACCCTTTGACATGGAAGGCCTACGGGCTGTTACGCCTTGCCAATTGCAACGTCCGACGTGACACTTCTGGAGGGCGTGTTCAGGAGCCTATTGCCTCGATCTGGCGATGGCGCCCTGTCGACATGAACCGCACTTATGCCCCTCTACGGCAGGAAACGGCCACGCGACACAGCGCGCTAAACGGGTTGCACTGGATTCTGGCACCGCTTCTTGTCTGGGTTCTGCCGGTCCGGACCAAAATCGTGACAACGTTTGGTCCATGCACGTGTCAAGCGCTGTTGATCCTTGTGCTGATTTTGTGTCGCTGTCATCGTCCAGGTTTGTAGACGTGCCGCGGCCCGGAGCATCGGCTTGCGAAACGTCCACGTCATTGTCGGACATATCCATCTCATTCAGATCGATGCGCTACGAGGGATCGCAGGCCGACATTCTCTTTTTTCCACTTTTGGCGATATTGTCTGGTGCCAGAGAATGCGCAGTGGATCATGATGACCAAAGCGTTGGATGTATGCCTGTTACGGCCCTTGCCGATCCGGCAGACGTTTTTGATACCTTTTGTTGGCGGGCTCCGGTGCCGTTCGCCAAGCCAACAAACGCTGTGCAATTTCTGCAAAGGGCGCGCTGTCCCCCCCCACCTGCGCACTGCGATGCGCCGTGGCGCTTGCCGACGGATGAGAAAACAGTAGTCTGCACAATATTAATCTCAGAGCAATGCACGGAATGCCATGAGCGGAATGCCCCCCCTGACCCCCGCCCAGCCGACATCGGACCATCGGTTTCCTTGCGACAATTGCGGGGCGGATTTCAGGTTCGATCCGGCCAAAGGCAGATTGATCTGTGACCATTGCGGCAACACGGGCACGATTGAGGGCGCAGGCGATAACGCTGCCACACATATCACCGAATTGGATTACCACGCCGCCCTCAACGCCAATCTTCCCGATATCGAGATCGAGGAAACCCGCGTCTCCAAATGCCCCAACTGCGCGGCGGAAGTCGAGTTCGACGGCGACATTCACGCCACCGAATGTCCGTTCTGCGCAACGCCCGTGGTCACGGACACAGGGTCGCACCGCCACATTAAACCGCGCGGTGTTCTGCCCTTTGCTCTGACCGAACCGCATGCGCGGGACGCGATGAACTCATGGCTGGGCAGTCTTTGGTTCGCGCCGGGCGGCTTGCAGGACTACGCGCGCAAGGGGCGCAGCATGCAGGGCATCTATGTGCCATACTGGACGTTCGACGCCGACACGCGCAGCGCGTATACCGGCGAACGCGGCACGGTGTATTACGAAACCCGGACTGTAATGCGCGACGGCAAACGCGAAACGGTGCAAGTTCCCAAAGTCCGCTGGCGGCGCGCCCGTGGCACTGTGGCGCGGTTTTTTGACGATGTGCTTGTACTGGCTTCGACCTCGCTGCCCAAGCGGTTCACCGATGCGTTGGAGCCATGGGACCTGAGCGAAATGGAACCCTACGCCCCTGAATTTCTTGCAGGCTTTCGCGCCGAGGGCTACGCCATCGGTCTCGAAGACGGCTTTGTCGAGGCGCGCAGCTATATGGATCGGGTCATCGCGCGCGATATCAAGTTCGACATCGGGGGGGATCGCCAACGCATCCACACCGTCGACACGCGCCTGAGCGATATCACCTTCAAACATGTTCTGCTGCCGGTTTGGTTGGCGGCCTATAAATATCGTGGTGAAACCTACCGCTTCGTGGTGAACGGCCGCACGGGCCGTGTGCAGGGCGAACGGCCCTGGTCCAAGGGCAAGATCGCATTGGCCGTGCTTGCGGGCCTGATCGTGGCAGCCGTTTTCGGCTATGTCATGGCGACGCAGCAATGACCCAGATCGATAATTTCAACCTGTTGCTTGACGCCCGCTTCTCGTGCCGGGCTTTTACGTCCCGCCCGGTGCCTCAGGTCACCGTCGAGACGATTGTGCGCACGGCACAAAAAGTGCCCAGCTGGTGCAATGCCCAACCCTGGCAATTGGTGGTTACCGCCGGGGCCGAAACAAACCGCTTTCGCGATGCCCTGTTTGCAGCCGCCAGCACAACCCCACCGGCCCCCGATCTGGACTGGCCCACAGGCTATCCCGGCGTCTACGGCGACCGCCGCCGCGCCTGCGGATTTCAGCTTTATGACGCGGTGGGCGTGACTAAAGGCGACCGTGCGGCAGGCGCCGCGCAAATGATGGAAAACTACCGCCTGTTCGGCGCGCCGCATGTGGCCATCGTAACCTCCCCCCGCGACCTCGGACCATATGGCGCGATGGACACGGGCGGGTTCGTCACCGCCTTCTGCCTTGCAGCGCAGGCCGAAGGCGTGGCAACCATCCCGCAAGCCGCCATCGCTGCCCAAGCGCCATTCGTACGTACCTATTTCGACATCCCCGACGATCGGCTCATCCTGTGCGCGATCTCCTTTGGCTATGCAGATGCCGACCACCCGGCCAACAGTTTCCGCACCGAACGCGCCCCGGTCTCCGACGTTATCGTGTGGCGGGAATGAAGGCGCTGCTGCAACGGGTGACAGACGCGTCTGTCGCGGTCGACGGCAAGGTCATCGGAGCTTGCGGGCCGGGCCTGTTGATCCTTGTCTGCGCGATGCCGGACGATACCGAACAGACGGCAGATGCGCTGGCGCTCAAGATTTCCAAGCTGCGCCTGTTCAAGGACGACGCAGGCAAAATGAATCTCAGCATCGTGCAGACCGGCGGAAGTGCGTTGGTCGTCAGCCAATTCACACTTGCCGCGGACACATCGCGCGGCAATCGCCCGGGATTTTCGGGCGCGGCCAAACCGGATCAGGCACAGGCGCTGTATCTGCACTTTGCGCAAGCGCTGCGAGCCCTCGGGATCGCAGTGGAAACCGGAGAGTTCGGCGCTGACATGGCGGTCAGCCTGACCAACGATGGCCCCGTAACGCTTTGGCTAGACACTGAAAATACCTAGGATGCCCCGGCAGAAAGCCATGTCTCCGCCGCTTCGGCGGTTTCAAACGCCTTGATCTCCAGCCCCGGCAATAGCGCGCCTTCGACTTCGGCCACGGTCCTGATCCATTGCGTCTCGCAGACCACGGCACAGCGGTTGAACTTGCCCAAAAGGCTGAACAATTTTGGCAGGCGGCTCATCTCCACCCCAATCGCAGCCATGCTCGGCATCGCGAAATCCGTGATCGTATAGAGCATTAAGCCTTGTGAAACCTCTTCGGATTGGTCGATCAGATCATCCAGAGCCCGCCCCATCTCGTCAGCATCCACACTGCCGCTCAATGCGATATCGAGACGGTTTTCCGCAGTTTTCGTGATATGAAACATGGTTTTGTCCTCCGTGTTCAGACCTGTTCATCATAGCACAAGTCCCCGATTACCGTCTTGATGTCGATCAGTCGTCGATAATGGCGTGGCGAAGAGACCTTATGGGAATTACACGGTTTTCATCCGTTGCGCGGGAACGATGTCCAAAGTACCACAAGAAGGTAGTCGAAACGGGATCAACAACATGATGACCAGTGATGACCTTTTGGATCTGTGGCAGGCGGGTGTGCGTGCCGTGGGCGGAGCGGAGGCCGTAAACACAGCGCTGCAACAGCATGACGTTCCGCGTCCTGATCGCATCATTGCCATCGGCAAGGCGGCCGCCGCCATGGCGCAGGCCGCCTGTGCCAAATGGCCGGACGTGCCCTGCCTGATCGTGACGAAATACGGCCATGGGCAAGGCGCGCCGCGTGCAGCCACTCTGCTTGAGGCGGCCCACCCGGTCCCCGACACCGCCTCTCTGGCTGCGGGTCGGGCGCTGCAACAGGCGGTGGCGGCCTGCGGATCTCGGGATCACCTGCTTGTACTGGTTTCCGGCGGTGCGTCGGCGCTGGCCGAACGGCCTGTGGATGGCCTTGATCTGGATGGGCTGAGGGATCAAACCAACGAATTGCTCGCAACAGGCGCTGATATCGGCACGATGAACGCCCAGCGGACGCAGAACTCACAAATAAAGGGGGGCAAACTGCTGTCAGGCTTTGACGGGGCGCGGGTCACGACGTTGGCCCTGTCGGATGTCGAAGGCGATGCGCTTGCGACAATCGGTTCAGGCATCGCGGATGCGCCCAAGAATTCAAACTTCGCATTTATGGCCCATATCGTTGGCAGCAACGCGATCGCCCGTGCCGCTGTGGCTGCCGCCAGCGAGCTTCCTGTCAAATCAAACAGCGAAACCCTGTATGCAGATGTGGCAGAGCTTGGTCCAAAGATTGCTGCCGACCTCCGGGCCGCAGCCCCCGGCATTCACATCATGGGTGGGGAACCCGTCGTTCACCTGCCGGAAAACCCGGGGCTCGGTGGGCGCAACATGGCCTTGGCGCTGACATTGGCACGCGAAATCGCTGAAACGCATAATCTGCGCATATTGGTGGCGGGCACCGACGGCACCGATGGCCCCACGGACGCGGCAGGGGCCATCGTAGACGGGCAAACCTGGCAGCCGGACGCGCAGATCGCGCTGGACTCGGCAGACGCCTACCCTTGGCTCAAAGCGCATGACGCATTGGTTACGACCGGCCCGACAGGCACCAATGTCATGGACATCCTGATCGCGCATAAGGACTAAGAAGGGGGCCAGCCCCCTCGCGCTACGCGCACCCCCGGAGTTTATCCAGCAAGATGAAGCACCGGGCAGATCAAAGCGCACCGCATGGGTCCCCTTTCTCTGTTCCGGAATATCCCGGGGGGAGGCCGCAGGCAGGGGCGCCGGCCCCCATGCGCGCTTGACAGCTTATAACACAGCATCAACCGTACGCTTATGAAAAACACGCTCCGCGAGATAGAAGAACAGCCTGATCTGGGGATCGCCCTCAGCGACGGCACCCGCCTGTCGGCGCGGATCTGGTGCCCGGTCGATGCGCTTGCCGATCCGGTGCCGGTCATTCTGGATTACCTGCCCTACCGCAAACGCGATGGAACCTGTGCCCGTGATGCGCTCACTCACCCCTATTTCGCGGAGCGGGGCTATGCCTGTCTGCGTGTGGATATGCGCGGCAATGGCGACAGCGACGGGGTGATGGAAGATGAATACACTCAACAGGAACTCGATGACGCGGTCGAGGTGATCAACTGGGTGGCCGCGCAGCCTTGGTGCTGCGGCACCGTCGGCATGATGGGGATCAGCTGGGGCGGATTCAACGGCTTGCAGGTCGCGGCACTGGCGCCCACACCCTTGAAGGCAGTAATCACCCTGTGTTCGACCGTGGACCGCTTTGCCGATGACATCCATTACAAGGGCGGGTGCTTGCTGAATGAAAACCTCGGATGGGGCGCCACCATGTGGTCCTATTCCTCCCGCGCGCCTGATCCGGACCTGCGCCCCAACTGGCGCGAAATGTGGCTGGATCGCCTTGAGAAAGAGCCGTTCCTGCCTTCCGTCTGGCTGCGCCACCAACGCCGGGACGACTATTGGCGCCATGGCTCGGTGATCGAGGGATACGGCAGGATCAAGGCCAAGGTGCTTGCCGTCGGAGGCTGGGGCGATGCGTATAAAAACGCGGTCCCGCAGCTTGTTGATGCGTTGCCCGGAGCCAAGGGCATCATCGGCCCCTGGGTGCACAAATATCCGCATTTCGCGGTGCCCGAGCCCCGCATCGGTTTCCTTCAGGAGGCACTGCGCTGGTGGGATCGATGGCTTAAGGGGATCGATACGAACGTCGAAAAAGACCCGGATTTACGGGCCTATGTGATGGACGGCGTGCGCCCCGCCACCTGGTACGCAGAGCGCCCCGGCCATTGGGTGGGACAAGCCGCAGGCGCATTGCACGACGGCAGGGCGCACAGCACATTTTGGCTAGGCGATGACGTGCTGACCGCGACCTTTACCAGCGCCAATCGGACCGTCGCGTCGCCGGCCCACACGGGCGCGCAATCCGGCGAATACTGTGCGATCTGGCTGGGCCCCGAGCTGCCGGGCGATCAACGCAGCGACGACGCGCTGTCTGTCTGTTGGACAAGCGCTCCGCTGGATGCCGACACAGAGATTCTTGGCGCGCCAAAGCTGCGCCTGACCCTCGCCTGCAACCAGCCACAGGGGCAAATCGCGGTGCGGTTGAACCATGTGCATCCGGATGGCGCCAGCACACGGATCACCTATGGCGTGCTTAACCTCAGCCATCGCAAATCGGCCGCGCATCCTGAACCGATGATCCCTGATCTGGCGGAAGAGATCACCCTGATGCTGGATCACGTCGGCTATACCGTACCTGCCGGGCATCGCATTCGGATCGCGATCAGCACAGCGTACTGGCCACTGCTTTGGCCGTCGCCCTCTCCGACCCAGCTTTTTATCAGGCAGGGAACCCTCACGCTGCCTCACCCGGATATTGCGGTCGGCCAACCGAGTTTTGCACCGCCAGTCGCCGCGCGCCCATGGGAAACCGAATCGCTGCGCGCCGAAACCCATGTCCGCCGCCAAGAGGTAGATCAGGTCACCGGGATCACGTCGCTGATAATTGAGGACGACTTCGGCAAGGTCCGCGACACGGAGCACGGGTTGATTTCCGGCTCAATTGCCCGCGAACATTGGCAAATTCACCCCGACGATCCGCTCTCTGCCAAAGGCACTTGCCACTGGACCGATGAACTTGAGCGTGACGGAATTCGCCTGCGCACAGAGGCCCGTTGCGCCATGTGGAGTGACGCAAACAGCTTCTATCTGAGCGCGCGCATCGAAGCGTTTGAAAACGACGCGCGGATCTATGATCGAAGCCTGACGGACCAAATTCCGAGGGACAATATGTAGGAGCGCCCCAGAGGAGTAACCTACACAACAATATCAACCCGATGGATTACCCCTTGCGACCCAAGGACAAATGGGTAGGCTTTAGGCAGCAAACAAAAACATCCGCGCATGAGACGCGGAGCACGCAACCGGGAGACCAAAATGTCTAAAGAACTTGAACTTCTGTCGTCAAAGGTGACGGCTGGAACAATGACACGTCGCGAATTCATGAGCCGTGCCGCGGCATTGGGTGTGACCGCCGCCGTCGCATCATCGATGCTGGCGCGCCCTGCTCAGGCCACGCCCATTGCGGGCGGCACCTTCAAAATGGGAATCCAGGGCGGCGAGTCGACCAACAGTCAGGATCCCGCATCCTGGGCCTCCGATGTGCCGATCGCTGGCGGATTCTGCTGGGGTGAGCCTCTGATTGAACTGGTGCATGACGGTAGCCTGAAGGGGCTGGTCGCGGAGAGCTGGGAAGGCTCGGATGACGCAACGGTCTGGCGTTTCAAAATCCGCCCGGGCGTCATGTTCTCCAACGGTCAGGAAGTCACATCCGAGGACGTGATGCAAACGATGGCGCGCCATTCCAACGAAGATTCCAAATCAGGCGCTCTGGGTATCGTTCAGGGGATCGAATCGATGCGCACGGACGGAGATGTCTTCGAAGTGACACTGGGCGTCGGCAATGCCGATCTGCCCTATCTGATGGCCGATTATCACCTTATCATTCAGCCCAATGGCGGTTTTGACGACCCGACGGCAGCCATCGGCACCGGTGCCTATGTTCTCGAGAGCGACGAGCCCGGTGTGCGCATGGTGTTCCAGCGCCGTTCAGATTACTGGGGCGGTGACCAGACAGAGGTCGCACATTACGATACCGTCGAAGTCATCGTATTGAACGATGCAACAGCCCGTGTCGCGGCCTTGCAGTCCGGTCAGGTGGACTCAATCAACCGGGTCGAACCAAAAATCGCCAAACTGCTGGCCCGTGCGCCGACAATCGAAGTTCTGTCTACGAAAGGACGCGGTCACTATGTCTTCATCGCACATGTGGACACGGCACCCTTCGACAGTTTGGAATTGCGTCTGGCTTTGAAATACGCGCTGAACCGTCAGGAGATGGTGGACAAGATCCTGCAAGGCTATGGCTCGGTCGGAAACGATATTCCGATCAACGCAGCCTATCCGCTGTATGACGAGACTATTCCACAACGGGAATTTGATCTGGAAAAAGCCCGCGAACATTACGCGAAATCCGGTCATGATGGCTCTCCCATCGTTCTTCGGACCGCCGACGGCGCCTTTCCCGGTGCTGTCGATGCCGCAGCCCTGTTCCAGCAATCGGCCCAAGCCGCAGGTATCCCGCTGGAAATCAAGCGTGAACCAAACGATGGGTACTGGTCCGAAGTTTGGAATGTGCAACCATTCTGCGCGTCCTATTGGGGCGGACGTCCGGTTCAGGATCAGATGTATACGACTGCCTATCTGTCGACCGCAGACTGGAACGATACCCGATGGAAGCGCCCCGCGTTCGATGACATGCTGCTTGAGGCACGCGCCGAGATTGACGAAGTCAAACGCAAAGAAATCTATTCGAACATGGGTCGGATGTTGAACGAAGAGGGGGGCGTGATCGTGCCCATGTTCAACGACTTTGTGGATGCGCTTTCGACCAATATCAACGGCTGGGAAGCCAACCCGAATGGTCCACAGATGTACTGGCAAACCGTCAAGTACACCTGGAAGGCTTAAGTCGGTATTATGCACCCAGTCCTTACACTTGTCGCCCAGCGGATATCGCTGGGCGTCCTTCTGCTCCTCGCCGCATCTGCGCTGATCTTTGGCCTGACCGAGGTGCTGCCCGGCGATGCAGCCCAAGCCATTCTTGGTCAAGCCGCCACGGCCGAAAATCTGGCGAATTTGCGCGCGGAGATGGGCTTGGACCGCCCTGCATACACTCGATATTTTGAGTGGCTTGGCGGTATCGTCACGGGCGACATGGGCAATGCGCTGACAAACAAGCTGCCGATCGCTGAACAAGTATCCCGCCGGATGGGCGCGACACTGTTTCTGGCCTTCTGGGCCGCCATTATTTCCGTCCCGCTGGCGATTTTGCTGGGCCTGATCGCTGTGCGCTATCAAAACCGCTGGCCCGACAAACTGATCTCCGGCATCACGCTGGCGTCTATTTCCCTGCCCGAATTCATGATCGCCTATATTCTGGTGTTCGTATTTGCGGTGCAACTGGCTTGGGCACCGTCCTTTGCAAGCGTTTCCCCGGGCATGCCGCTGCTGGCTCAACTGCACGCGATATCGCTTCCCGTTGCTGTGCTGACCCTTGTCGTCTTGGCGCACATGATGCGGATGACCCGCGCGGCCATCCTCAACGTGATGCAGTCAGCCTATATCGAAACGGCTGAGCTCAAAGGACTGCGGACCTTTGAAGTCATCCGCAAACACGCCTTCCCCAACGCGATCGCGCCCATCGTGAACGTGGTCATGATCAACCTTGCCTACCTTGTGGTCGGTGTGGTGGTCGTCGAAGTGGTCTTCGCTTATCCCGGCATGGGACAATACCTCGTGGACGCCGTGGTCAAACGAGACGTGCCGGTCGTGCTGGCCTGCGGTGTGATCTTTTCAGCCGTCTACATCATCCTGAACATCGTCGCCGACGTGGTCTCGATCTTGGCCAATCCAAGACTGAGGCACCCAAAATGAGTTTTCCCCTGAAAAAACTCGTTTGGTGCGACCAAGCGCATGCAATAGCGCGCGCAGGCAGGCATCCGGTGGCACGTCCGGGCGTCCAGACATGCCAGAACCAAGGCGGAAAACAATGCTGAAAAACATTCCCCTCTCCGCCGCTATCGGACTGATCATCACAGCCACCTACTTCTTGGCCGCTATCTTCGCCAGCTGGATTGCACCTTACGGCATGGCCGAAGCCGTTGGCGATGTCTGGGAGCCATCTTCTGCGGCACACTGGCTTGGCACCGACCAAATCGGCCGCGACCTGCTCACACGCATGATCTATGGAGGCCAAACGACAATCCTGATTGCCACGCTGGCCACCATCCTCAGCTTTGTAACAGGCTCGGTCCTCGGCTTTATCGCTGCTGTCTCCGGCGGCTGGATTGATCAATTGATGAGCCGCCTCGTCGATCTCTTCATGTCGATCCCCTCGCTGATCCTCGCGCTGGTGATCCTGTCCTCGATCGAGGCAACAGTGGTCACATTGGTGGTCATCATGGGCCTGCTCGACAGCACACGGGTCTACCGTCTGGCGCGGGCCGTCGCGGTGGACATCACAGTCATGGACTATGTCGAAGCCGCACGCCTGCGTGGTGAAAAACTGCAATGGATCATCTTCCGTGAAATCCTGCCCAATGCCCTGTCTCCTCTGGTTGCAGAAATGGGCCTCCGGTTCATCTTCATGGTGCTTTTCATCTCCACGCTCAGCTTCCTTGGTATCGGCGTCCAACCCCCACTCGCGGACTGGGGTGGCATCGTGAAAGAGAACAAGGAAGGGATCAACTTCGGCATCGGCGCGGCGCTCTATCCCGCCGTTGCGATTGCAACGCTCGCCATCAGCGTGAACCTGATCGCCGACTGGATCCTGACGCGAACAACCTCCCTAAAAGGGGGGCGAGGATGAACAACCAGCCTCGCAACGTTCGAGAATTCCGCAATGGCTTCAGGGTCGGCGGGTGGGCGTCTTTGGCCGACAGGCCAAACAGAGCCACCCCCGACCGCATAACTCAAAGGCAACGCACATGAGCACACCGCTTCTCCAGGTCCGCGGCCTCAAGATCGGCGCCACCGTCTATCCTCCAGGTGAAAAACCCCACGACATCGAAATCGTCCACGGCGTCGACTTCGACGTCGAAGCGGGCAAAGTCCTTGGCCTCATCGGCGAATCCGGTGCCGGCAAATCCACAATCGGCCTCGCGGCCATGGCCTATGGCCGGGGCGGTGTTGAACTGACGGGCGGTTCCGTCATGGTCAACGGGCGTGACGTCCTCCAAGCCAGCCTCAGCGACGTACGTAAGTTGCGCGGAGCCGAAGTCACCTATGTCAGCCAGTCTGCGGCTGCCTCCTTCAATCCCGCAAAACGGATTCTGGAGCAAGTGATCGAAGCCGCCGTCGGTCAGGGCAAATTCTCGAAGGCGGACGCAGAGCAGCGCGGCGTCGAACTCTTCAAGAAACTCGGACTTCCGGACCCTGAGAACATCGGCAACCGCTACCCGCATCAGGTCTCGGGCGGACAGCTGCAGCGTTGCATGACCGCACTCGCCCTTTGCCCCCAACCCGATCTGGTTGTTTTCGATGAACCGACAACGGCCCTTGACGTCACCACTCAGATTGACGTGCTCAAGGCGATCAAGGACGCAATCCGCGACACGGGCGTGGCCGCTCTCTATATCACTCACGACCTGGCTGTCGTTGCACAGGTCGCAGATCACATCATGGTGCTGCGGCAGGGCGAAATGGTCGAATACGGCACGACGGACCAGATTATCAACAGCCCCCGCGAAGATTATACCAAGGCGCTGGTTTCCGTCCGCTCCATCGACCACAAGGAAAAGCAACCGACCGAACCGGTCCTGCGGGTCGAGAACATCACCGCCCGCTACAAGGGCACAAATTTTGATGTCCTGCATAACGTGTCTGTCGATCTCAGCCCCGGACAAACGCTGGCGGTTGTCGGAGAATCCGGTTCGGGAAAATCAACCCTTGCCCGGGTGATCACCGGTCTGCTGCCGCCACGTGACGGAACAATCACCTTCGCCGGTCGCACCCTGACGCCGGACCAGCCGTCGCGCAGCATCGAAGACCTGCGCGAATTGCAAATGATCTATCAGATGGCTGATACGGCGATGAATCCACGCCAGACCGTAGGCACCATCATTGGTCGTCCGCTTGAATTTTATTTCGGGCTCAAAGGCGCAGAAAAGCAAAAGCGGATTCAAGAACTGCTGGACGAAATCGAACTGGGCGATGGCTTTCAGGATCGCTACCCGGCCGAACTTTCCGGGGGGCAAAAACAACGGGTTTGTATTGCAAGAGCCCTTGCCGCCAAGCCCAAGCTGATCATCTGTGACGAAGTAACCTCTGCCCTTGATCCGCTGGTCGCGGACGGCATCCTGAAACTGCTGCTGAACCTGCAAAAAGTCGAAGATGTTGCGTATCTTTTCATTACGCACGATCTGGCCACTGTCCGTGCCATCGCCGACAGCATTGCCGTCATGTACCAGGGCAAGGTGCAACGCTACGGAACCAAATCCGAAGTGCTGACGCCTCCCTTCGACGACTATACGGATCTGCTGCTGAGTTCCGTGCCGGAGATGCAACTGGGCTGGCTCGAAGATGTGATTGCAAATCGCAAAATGGAAAGTGCGGGCAACTGACGCAAACGGACTTCGACGCGAAGTCCGGCTGCTTTCCGATACGGAAAGCAGCAGCGCGGGATTTGGAAACCGGAAATGGCTTACATACGTGCAGCTCGACGCGCCTCGCAGCAGGCCAGCATTCCGTTGAAGTTAAAGATATACAAACTCTAGGATTTGGTCACCAATATGACCATTCATCGGAGCAGGTTCATGCAAAACAAACTACTGCTGATCATCCTTGACGGCGTACCTTACCGCAATTGGCGCAGACTCTTCGGAAATCTCGAAGGTTGGGTCGACAGCGGCGATGCGCGGGTCTGGAAAATCCATTCGGTGCTGCCTTCAATCTCTGCCTCATGTTATGCCTCGATCCATACCGGCGTCTCACCAGCCGAACATGGCAGCACGGGCAATGGCAACGTTTTCCGCCTGAAACACCCCGACGTGTTTTCTCAGACCCGGCTTTCAGGTGGGGTCACGGGCGCTGTCGCACATTCCTTCTGGTCTGAATTTTTCAACCGTCATCCCTTCGATTTCGTTCGGGACATCGAATATGATGAAGCAGACAGCCCCACCATCAACCATGGGCGGTTTCACACCATGACGGGCTACGGCCAATCCAACCAGATGACGCCCTCGGACGTCGATCTGTTCGGCACGCTGACCAATCTGTGCCAGCGTTTCGATTTGAATTACGGGATGCTCCACACCTGTACGCTCGACAGCATGGGGCATCGGTTTTTTCACGATTGTCAGGAAATGGACCATGCCTGCGCTGTCATGGATGAAATGTTAGCCCCTTTCATCCCACGATGGCGCGCCATGGGCTATGATGTGATCGTCACGGCAGATCACGGGCAGGATGAACGCGGTCACCACGGCGGGCGCGGTGTGCTGCAACAAGAGGCAGCCCTTTACTATTTCGGAGCGGCAGACGGCCCCCCCGAAGACACCATTCTGGATCAGTTGCAACTGGCTCCGACGATCCTCAGCCGCCTTGGCGCGAACATCCCGGACACGATGCGCGCCAGCCCGTTCCTGGCCTGAACCATCGCGACCTTGTGCACGGATATCGCGTGCGCTGAACTGCTGCGCGTTTGATCCGCTTTGCCAAAAGGCGTGGCTATTCCGCAGCGACCGCGTCTGGCATCATTTCCCAAGGCCGCACAAACACCCCCAAGATGGCCTGGATTGCGTGTTCGTCCGCACCATTGGCGTCGACTTGCGCCACAAGCCCGCGTTTTTTGTCATCAATCACCGACACGACACGGGCCTCGAGCCCTTTCGCTTCCAGAGCACTATTGTATACACGGGTGATCGCTTCCTTGCGCAGATCAGGTTTGAAGACTTTGCCGACGGCGGTCTTTGGAAGCTCATTCATGATCGTCATATGTTTGGGTTGCGCCGCGCGCTCGTGCACATGCTCTTTGCAGAAGGCCATCAAGACGTCTGGTGTGACAGACGCCCCTTCGACCAGTTCGACATAGGCGCAGGGTACCTCGCCCGCATGCTCATCCGGCTGGCCAATTGCGCCGGCAAAGGCAACGGCCTCGTGACCCAGCAGCGCCTCTTCGATCTCGGCGGGATCGATATTGTGGCCTCCGCGAATGATCAGATCCTTGGCCCTGCCTGTGATCCACAAATACTGGTCGGCGTCATACCGGCCAAGGTCACCGGTCCGCAGATATACCTCGTTGTAATACAGGTCCTGGTTCTTTGGCGTTTCCGTGTAGGTGTTGCCCGGATAGACCCCCGGGTTGGAAACGCAGATTTCGCCAACCTCGTCCACGTCCGCCTCGATCGGCCCGTTGGGGGTATTCTTGAACACCTTGACATCCGTATAAGGGAAGGTGACGCCAACCGATCCGATTTTCTTTTCACCCTCCGGCGGATTGACCGATACGATACAGGTCGCCTCGGTCATGCCATAGCCTTCGATCAGTGTCACACCCGTCGCTTTCTCGAACCGTTTGAAGAGTTCCTGCGGCAGCGGGGCCGAGCCGGAGAACGCTGTCTTGATCGTGCTGATATCGGCGTCGATCGGGCGCTGCATCTTGGCGGAAATGGCCGTGGGTACGGTAAAGATGAATGTGACTTTCCACCGCTCCACCAGCTTCCAGAAATTGTCGAAGACCCCGTCACCCCGGTATCCCTGCGGCGTCGGAAATATCACATGCGCGCCAGAAGCGATGGCCCCCATCAGGACCGGATGACAGGCAAAGACGTGAAACAGGGGCAGCGGGCAGATGATGTTGTCATTTTCAGAGTACAGCAGCCTGTGTGCTGACCAGCCATTGTAGATCAGGCCGGAATATTTGTGCTGCGCGACCTTCGGCATGCCCGTCGTGCCACCGGTGTGAAAAAAGCAGGCGACACGGTCTTCCTGTACATCTTCGAATGTCAGGGTCTTGGGGTGCTTGGCCACTTCACTGTTGAAGTCTTTGTAAGCCACACCCGGTGCCTTTTTCATCTTGGGGCGGATCAGCGGAATGATGAAGGATTTCAGCCCCGAGACATGGGTCAGCAGATCAACCTCAAGAACGGTTTTGACGTTCGGGGCAAGGCTCACGGCCTTGGCGGTCTTTTCTGCCACATCCGTTTTCGGAAAGGCGCGCAGGGTTATCACTGCTTTGGCATCGATCTCGCGCAGGATAGAGGCAATCTGATCTGCTTCCAGAAGCGGATTGATCGGTGCGACAATCCCGGCCACGGCACCGCCCAGCAGGGCAACAACCGTTTCGGTGCAATTCGGCAGCACGTACGCCACGACATCCGTCGGCCCGATCCCCATACTGCGCAGCATGTTCGCACATTGGGTCGAACGATCTTTGAGCGCCGACCAGGTCAAAGTCTCGGCCTTCGACTTCGGATCAGAAAAAATCTGGTAGCTGATGGCGTTATGGGTCGGGAATTTTTCGGCTGTGCTGCTGAGCATACCGTATAACGTTTTGGCAACGTCACGCTCGGCCCATGGCATCTCATTCTCAATAGCGTCGCGATCCGCGATTCCGGCAAAAGACATCGTATTCCTCCCTGCGGCGCCCTTTAAATTTGTGTTTTTGACGCATTTTCTGTTGCGGCCAAGATGCGGTGCTTGGCAGCATTATTCAAGCATCGCAACGGGCAAGCGACCGGACAGTACGCGGCGTCAAAAGCTGTGACCTTGGGTCACAACATGACCACGGTTCTGTTCCATATCGCTTGTCGGCAGGACGGATTATTCCGCCGCAATCCCATCCGTAAACTGCAACCGCGCCAGTCGGGCATAAAGGCCCCCTTCGGCCACCAGTTTGTCATGCGCGCCTTGGGCCACGATACGGCCATGATCCATGACAACAATCCGGTCCGCCTTTTTGACCGTCGCCAACCGGTGCGCCACGATCAACGTCGTGCGCCCTTCCGCCAGCATATCGACCGCATTCTGGACAGACCGTTCACTCTCGGCATCCAGCGCGCTGGTCGCCTCGTCGAGCAGGAGCACAGGCGCGTCGCGCAGAATGGCACGTGCGATGGCGATCCGCTGCTTTTGCCCCCCTGACAGCATCAGGCCACGTTCGCCCAATTGGGTCGCGTAGCCTTCCGGAAGCGCCATGATAAACTCATGTGCTGCAGCCGCTTGCGCGGCGGCCTCGATTTCCGACTGCGCGGCGCCCGGCCGACCAAAGCCGATATTCTCGGCTGCCGTGGCGGCAAAGATCATCGGATCCTGCGGAACCAGCGCGATATGCTTGCGGAAGGCTTCACGCTCCATCAGCGACACGTCGACACCGTCCAGGGTGATCCGCCCCGATTGAGGGTCGTAAAACCGCTGTATGAGTTGGATGATCGTTGTCTTGCCCGCCCCGGAGGGACCCACAAAGGCTACCGTTTCGCCCGGCTGGATATCGAGAGAAACCCCGTCAAGCGCGACGATCCCGGACCGGCTGGGATAGGAAAACTTAACGTCCTCAAAGGCGATATGCCCGCGGACAGGGGACGGCACGGCAACCGGTTCGTCCGCATCCCGAACGCTGTCAACCGTATGCAGCAACTCCACCAGACGTTCGGTCGCGCCCGCAGCACGCTGTAACTCACCGATGATCTCGGACAGAGCCGCAACACCGCCGGCCACCATAACGGCATAGATCACGAACTGGATCAACGATCCGACCGTCATTACGCCGGCACGGACATCATTCGCCCCAATCCACAGAACACCGACAATGCCCGCAAAGACCAGAAAGATCACGATGACCGTCATCAGGGCGCGCATATTGATCCGACGCTTGGCGGAGGCATAGCTGGCTTCGGTCACGTCCGAAAACATGGCGCGACTGGCCGTCTCATGGGTAAAGGCCTGTACGGTCTGGACTGCGCTCAGCTGTTCTGACGCACGGCCCGAGGAAGCAGCGATCCAGTCCTGATTGTCCCGCCCCAACGCGCGGACCTTACGCCCCAGAACGAGGATGGGCACGATCACGACAGGCACGATCAGCAAGACAAGCGCCGACAATTTGGCCGATGTCAAAAGCATCAGGATCAGGCCACCCACAAAAATCAGGGCATTGCGCAGGGCGATCGACACCGAAGATCCCAGAACGCTGAGGATCAGCGTCGTATCCGTCGTGATCCGGCTGAGCACCTCGCCCGTCATGATGGTTTCATAAAAGCTGGGCGACATCCCGATCACGCGGTTGAAGACCGCTTTGCGAATATCGGCCACGACCCGCTCCCCAAGTCGGGTGACAAGGGCATAGCGCAGGGCGGTGCCCACGGCCAGCAAGCCCGCAATGCCGATGGCCGCTACGAAGTAATAGTCCAGCAAGGCCGCGTCTTCGGTCTGGAAATTGTCGACCACGCGGCGCACAGCCATGGGCAGCGTCAGCGAAATGATCGCAGTGCCCACCAGCGCCGCAATCGCCGCAATCATCAGCTTCCAATAGGGCAGCACAAAGGGCCACAGCGCCCTGAGAGCGCCGATCTTTTTGGATTTTTCGCGCTCTTCGGAGGCTGATTTGGGTGGTGGTGTCACCTGTGATGGATCGGCCATGCACTCTCCGGGTCATTGTTGTGGGCCGCAGATGGCCGAAAGACGCCAGAAGGGTCAATAGGACAGTTTGCCCAATCGGGAATTGACCGGGTTCAAACCATGTCCTCGGCCATCATCAAGACGGTCACGCATATCGCCATATCTGCGCCAGAGTACACATTGCAGCCTTGCTGGCCTGACCGCAAGGACAGAACCGCAAACGCACCTCAAAATCGATTCGCGCTCCGGACAATGCAATGTGCTGGATGCGGCGCTTTATGTCACAGCTTACTGCCACGGAAAGTCCAAGACGGCGGCGCTGTTCGGCACAGGCCCCTGTTTCAGCTGGTCAACCCAAGAAGTACTCGGGTGGATCTATGCCGACGTCAGTCAGGATACGCCGGGGCTTTGTTATGTAAATCGGGTAATGGGCAGACTTCCCCTCTCCCCGAACAGACTTAACCCTACGGACGTTGTGACGGCAATGCCAAGGGCTGTGTCGCGGTGAAGCATAGCGACGCGAATTGCATTTCCGCGACCAGACGATCAAAATCTATGGCCATCAGGGACTGGCCCAAGCGGTTGATCCAGGCCATCTTGGTCTCGACGCCGCTTCGGCGGTGGTCGCCGCTCCATCGTCGCCACAGGGCGCGACCCTGGTATCGCGATCATCGAGAGCGCGCCCGCGGGGTGATCAAGCGGACCTTGGGTATCGCTCATGAAAAGAAGCAGCTACGGGCACCAGGCGATGACCGGACGACGGTCAACAGCCGTCTGCGAAATTTGCCGCCGTTTAGAAATTGCAATTATGAGTTTTCATCTCTTCAGTCGAAGCTGAGGTTGCGCGCCAGAGCGATTAATCTCCAACCAGTTGGCATTGCGCGCAGTTCATTCCGCAATCTCTATACAAACTCCGCGCGTGAGCAGCGCGATGGCTTTAAAAATTCTGCGCGTCTAATGAATAGGTTACAATTCGAGGAAGCGAGTTCTGCAGAGGTTCCGAATTATTTCCCAAAACCAATTCGGGCCCGTCCAGTCGTGTGGAATGGCATGGAGAGGTGATGACGGTTGACTGATCTTCGCGCATGACACGCAGGGTGAGAGCGGGTCTGCGAAGCGGTAAAGCGTCCAGCGGCCGGATTTCCCATGATCGGGCGCAGCGGCTCTGAGCGGCTTTGATCCAGCCGCGGGACGGAGTTGAGCAGTCCT
>NZ_JAIMIA010000210.1 GCF_019966495.1 Tateyamaria pelophila
CCTCCCGCCCGTTGTTTGAACGAAACTGAATCACAAAACTATGCAATCAAACAAGAATTAATGGGTGTGCTGCCTAACAACTCGTTGTGCCGGAATATAGAAAAGCCTCTCGATCTGCGAAGATTTGGGCTTCTTGAACTTGGTAAGCGCCTGGAGCTCGTAGCGCTGTCCTTCCCATGTAACGTGCGGGCTGCCGTTCAACATGCCTGCCATACCGCGTCCATAAAAGCCGTTGATGACAGCTGCGGGATCGCCGTTGAAAACAACGTTTTGCTGCTCAAAAACCCCGAGTACATGGTTTCGGTCTGCCGCGAGCTTTAGCGTCTGCAAGAAAACGCTCTTGCCGCTGGCTTGCGGCCCAACCAAAACCGTCAGGTCGCCCAAATCCACTTTTGCTTCAGAAATTGGTCCAACGTTCTCAAGACGTATCGAAGCGCGTTTCTTTCTCTTCTTGATTGGCATCGTTAGGCCTCCAAAGACACTATCTTGAGGGACTCGATGCCCCGATCATCCACAATCTTCACCGCGATCCGCTTGTTATCGCCTGCCTCAAAAGGCAACGACACCGTCCCATGGAACTGCTCCAGCAGGTCCTCGTCCAACTCCGCGCGGATCGTCTTTTTCAACCGGTTCCAGCCGCCCTTGGCATCGGCCATGGGAAAGAACACCTGATGCGGCATCAGCGAACGTTGATCGTAATCCGTATCCAGCGACCACATGGCGATCTGCTTGGTGCCGCCGCCCTCGATCTCGCCGGTCTTGGGGTTGAAATAGTCAAAGCCATGCACCTCGACCTGCCACAGCCCATCCTCATGCTTGCGCACATCGACCTCGGGCTGGCCCATCAGCCAAAAAGACTGGTTCGAGGAGCGCGCCTTTTTCAGATCTTCGGTCAGCAGGTCCGTGTTCATCTGAACCTTGAGGAAGGTCATGCCGGGCACGTTCATCTCGTCGATGTCCTTGGCGGCCTCGGGGTCAAAGGTGAAGGCGCAGAACAGCAGGAATTTCGGCTTGGGCATCAGTGTGTAGGCTTCGTTCATCGCCTCTTCGACCTGGCGCTGCTCCAGTGCTGCGTGTTCGGGGCCGAAACTGACTACCACGCGCTCGCCCGTATCAGCGACCGAGCCGCTGGCATGCAGGAAGCGGGTGCCGGGAATCACTTCGAATTCGGCGAATTTCATCATGTTGCCGCCCTTGCCGCGCACGCCGGTTTTCAACAGTTCGTCGCGCCAGAGAGATTGGCGGGAGGTTTCGCCAGAGCGGGCAACGGTGCTGTCGGCCTCTTCCGCTGGCAGGGTTTCGTCTAACGAGAGCACAGTGGGCGCGGGCACAGCCTCGACGCTGAACGGGCCGGTGATGCGCAGCTTGTTGCGGTCGATCCGGGGCTTGTCATAAAGCGTTTCCTGATCGGCGTGATCGGCGATGCTTTGATCCATGCGGCGCTGCATGGCTTGGCGGGCTTTGTGGAACGCCTCAAACGGAGCCTTGGCCGCCTCGGGCCAATCCTCGGGGAGGTCAAAGGGCACCTCCCATTCCTCAAGCACGTCACCATCGCGGAACGAGACTTGTTTGCCCTTGCGATAGCCTTGGGTGGGTTTGATCGGCAACGGGGGTGCGGATTTGAGCGCGGCGTTCAGAGCTTCCAGCGCCTCCGCGATCTTTGGTTGATCCTCGTCATAAATCGTGTCGATGTCGGGGTTGTCCGCGATATTTTTTAACTTCACGCGAGGAGCGGTTTCGTAGTCAAAACCGCCCTTTAGTCCCTCATGCGGATAACGCAGGGCATAGTAATCGAAACTGGCGGTCATCAGCCGCTGCTTGGCCAGCGTGATCGCAACGCGAGAAGTGTCGCAGGTGATCCACCGCCGTCCCCATTTTTCGGCCATGACAGCGGTGGTGCCCGAGCCGCACGTGGGATCGAGCACCAAATCGCCCGGGTTGGTGGTCATCAAAAGGCATCGCTCTATCGCCCGCTCCGCGGTCTGAACAACATAAACGGGAAACTTCTCGCCATGCATGTCAGTCCACATGTTGGACCTACCTACTCGATCCCAATCGTCCCAAAATGAGACGCCACCAAGAGACGCTCCCCCTCCGTCAAAGATTCTTCCTGCTTTTACAAGCCGAGGAAGCCCTTCATCTAAGCTGAACCTCCATTGCTTGTTGTTCCCGCACGTCTTTGAATTGCCACGAAATTCAAAGTCATCGCTTCGCGTGTCACTGGGATGCTGACTTACAATTGGATAGTTAACGCGCGCCCACCTTCCACCTTCGGCAAGCAGCGCTTCAATTCTCTCATCTGAAAGTTTGGCCGTGCCAATCGGTCGCCCGGATTTATCGAAGATGGTATTAAACTTGCTTTCGCCCTCGGGGTTCGCGCGTTTGTCAAAGAGCGGGTTTACCGTCAGTTCCTTGCGATCTTTTGCGAACCACAAAATCTCATCGTAGACAGTTTCGGTCACGAGAGTTGCACTCTTCTTCTTAAAAATCAAAGAGTTGACAAAGTTCTTGTATCCGAAGACCTCATCCATGATTGCTCGTACTCGATGCACATTCTCATCTGAAATCTGCACGAACACCGACCCGCTCTCGGTCAGCAATTCCCGCGCCAGCATCAGCCGGTCGCGCAGATAGGTGAGGTAGGAATGGATGCCCAGTTCCCAGGTGTCCCGGAACGCTTTGATCATCTCGGGCTCTTGCGTCAGGTCGGCGTCTGAACGGTCCTTCACGTCGCGCTTGTTGGTGAACGGCTGAAAGTTCGACCCATATTTGATGCCATAAGGCGGGTCGATGTAGATCATTTGCACCTTGCCGCCCATGCTCTCCTTGGTCAGCAGCGAGTTCATCACCAGCAAGCTGTCCCCCGCCACCAGCCGGTTCGACCAGCCCTTTTCATGGCTGTAGAAATCCAGCGCTTGGCGCAGGGGCAGGTTCTCGAACGGAGCCGCGAACAGGTCCGCCTGCCGCCACTGCGCGCTCGCGTCCTGCCCTTTCAGCCGCTTGGCCGCATTGGCCAGGATCGTCGCCGGGTCTACCCGTTCATGGACATGGAGCGAGACGGTATCGACCTCGAACGAGGTCTTCTCCGCCTTGCCTGTCCAGTTCAGGTAAGGGGCCTGCAGGCGTTTGAGTTCCGTCAACGCGCCTTTCATCCGCACCGGATCATCGCTGGTCAGCGCATCATCAATCAACGTCTCAATCGCACCGCGTGCGCTATCAAAGTTCAGCACCGGGTCCAGATGCGGATCGTACTGCCAGCGCGTCTTCTCCCCATCGGGATCGGTGTCCGCATGCACCATCCCCACCTCGGGGTTGTTCACGCGCGTTTCGCCGTGGCGATAAGACAGCACCTCCGTCGGATCATCGGATTTGCGGGTGGTCTTCTTGCGCGTGCCGGTGGCGGCCTTGGGTTCCTTGGCCACGGGCGCGGTCAGCTCCAGATCAGCCACATCCGCCCGATAGATCGACCCACCACGCCCCTTGCCCCGGCCCAGCGTGCCATCGTCGATCAACGCATCCCGCGCCTTGGCATAAGCCTCGTCCGTCAGGGTCGGGATATGGTCGCGCAGCAGTGCCAACATGGACCCATTGCCGATGGAAGAGCCATCTTCGGGGGTAAGCGAAAGAATGAGATTGGAAAGATCGGACGTCATGAAATGAACCTTTGAACCTACTTGGAACCCTGCAGCGAGGGTCGGCGAAGTTTTGCAATCTTACGTTGAAAATAGGCCTGGATTCCGGCGGCAAGCGCAAGTGCTGGCGACATGATGACCAGCGCGATTGTCGAGACCCCGAGAAGCGCCGCGAGCGCGCCCACCGGGACCGCGCCACCAACCATCACCAGCGCAAAGCACGGCAGATAGATGACCGCGGCGAACAGGACGATGTGAAAGATTGGGTCCGTATAGCGGGCGAGATCATTGTGAATCCGCTCGATCAAAACCAGTTTCTGTCTTTGCCAATGTGGCAGGTTCGTGATTTGCATCTGTTACTCCCTCAACAATTCAATCCAGGTGTGAACGTCTTCCATCTTGATCTCCGGCCCAACGATAAGAGACCGATACCACCGCGCTACGATTGCTCCGCGTTTCTCGCTTTTGATCCGAATGCCTTGTTCGGTCAGGAAGCGATCCAGAGAGGTTTCAAACTCTTCCAGCGCATCGATATCGTGCTGCACGCGCGCAGCTTTCGTGCCCAGAAGAATCCAGGTCACGTCGGCCCCAAATTTCTCATCGAGCATGACCAGGGCCTCAATCGGCAACCCCCGCTCGCCCTTCTCATAGCTATGATAGGCTCGCAGAGACACGCCGATTTCCTTGGCCATGTCCGACTGGGACAGTCCGATTTCATTGCGCGTGATTGCAAGTCTGGCCCCTATGCCAACGAGCAAATCGGTGGGATTTTGCCTCAACTGCGGCTTCCTATTGACGAATGTGCCATTTTCAACAAAAAGGCTTATCCCGTTTGATCCGGGAGCACATGATGTTGTCCTTCAAGGCTTGATAATCGGCCATGTTCATGTATTGT
>NZ_JAIMIA010000211.1 GCF_019966495.1 Tateyamaria pelophila
CAAGATGTCCACTACCGATGGTGGACATCTAGCAGGCACTCCATCATCCCGTCAGAGCGGCGACACCGGACGGATACCTTCATCCGCAGTAACCGCCCAATTGATTGCGTCTTCCAGTCTGTCGTCCCCCCAAAAAACCTCGTTACCTACCACGAAGCTGGGGGCGCCGAAAAGACCAAGTGCCCGCGCCTGATCGGTCAAGGCGAGCAGTTCTGCCTTGGTCGTGTCCTCGTGCGCTCGCTCGAGCCAGTCTTTTGGAGGGACGCCACAGGCACGTAGCGCGCCCTGCAGAACAGCCTCGTCTGATATATCGGCCCCATGTTCAAATTGGGCCGCAAACACCGCCTTGGCGAAAACCCCGCACCACGGTTCCCCCAAGGCAGCGGTCATGACGCGGGCTGCGCGCAGACCGTTCATGGGAAAGATATCAGGGCGAGTAAACGGCAGGCCGTAGTTCCTTGCGCGCCGCGCCATGTCGCGCCACATATAAGCGCCTTTGACCGGGTCTGTCACGAAGGGTGAGGTGTCCATGCCTCGGTCTGCAAAGATCGGACCCAGCAGGAACGGCCGCCATTCATACGCGATTTGCGCTCGTTGCAGCAAAGGTTCCGCCCGACAAACCGTCAGGTAGGAGTAGGTGCTCGCGAACTCGAACCAGATTTCCAGTTTCAAGGAACCTCCTCTGCTTGCGTACTTGTCTTGCGATGCGGCTCATGCAGCACATCCAAGCTTAGCGCCAGTTTATCAGCAGGTTCAACTTCTCAGGCCCTTCCCTCGACGCCCAAGGCGTTCTCGACGGTGTAGCCCGGAAGTCGGTTTGAGGGTTTCAACGGCACCACAGAACCGAGCTGATAATTGGCGGTTTCATCTTTGTCAGGTTTATCGCCCCAGGATGCCAAGCATCCAGCAGCCACAATCCTGAGGGAGCCGTCAATTCACGTCCGTCCGTGGATGTTCGCTATCCCTCACCTGGACTAGAACATCCCGTTTTCGTTTTCGCTGTGGTCAGGCAACTCCTGCAACACATCCCAATGCTCAACGACCTTTCCGGCATCATCGAGCCGGAAGATGTCGATGCCAGCGTATTCCAAACCGCCCGGCCAAACCTGATGGCAGTGAAGCACGACGTGGTTGCCTTCGGCGATGGCACGTTTCACTTCCACGCGCTTGCCGGGGTGCTCGCCGGCCATGCGTTTGAAATAGTCGATGAACCCGTCTTTGCCGTCTCTGACATGTGGATTGTGCTGGATGTAGTCATCCCCGACATAGGCCGCGATGGCTTTCGCCGGTTCGCAGTCGTTGAACATCATCTCGTAGAACGCGATGACGTTTGCCTTATCGATCTCGGAGGTACGGGTCATGTTGTATCCTTCCTGCCAGAGCTTTTGTGATCCTGACAAACTGTCAAATCAAATTCAGAACGATCTTACCGATATAGCCCTTCTCGCCAAAGGCTTGTTGAGCAGCACCGATTTCGCGGAGTGGATAGGTTTCAGCGACCAGCGGGGCAATGTCGCCGCGCTCGATCCGCGCGACAAGGTTCCCAAAGACTTCTGGCTCCAGCACGGTGCACCCGAAAAAGCTGAGATCCTTGAGATAGAGCGTGCGCACGTCCAGCTCGACAAGCGGCCCTGCAATCGCGCCAGCGACGGCGTAGCGGCCCCCCGGGCGCAAGACGTCCAACAGCGACGGCCATTTCGGACCGGCGACAAGATCAACCACCGCATCGACTTGCCCCGCCCCGAGGGCCGCGACATAATCCGCGTCTCGGTCGAGGATTTCATCCGCGCCGAGGGCTTTCAGCTTGTCGGCCTTGCTGGCGCTCGTGACCGCGATGACCCTTGCACCGCGCGCGGATGCCAATTGCACCGCTGCCGATCCTACCCCACCGGAAGCCCCTGTCACGAGCACGGTTTCACCTGGCTTCACGGCGGCGCGTGTCAGCATGTTTTCGGCCGTCGAATAGGAGCAGGGAAATGAAGCCAATTCGATATCGTTCAGGTCGCTTTCGACCCGATGGGCATGACGCGCCGCGACCCGCGTATACTCGGCAAAGCCTCCATCGCATTCCGAACCAAAATACCACGGCGTTTCCAAAGTCTCACCATCAGCCTCGCGAATACACGGTTCGATCAACACCCGTTCGCCGACGCGGGCGGGGTCAACTTTATCGCCAACGGCGACGATGTACCCGCACACGTCAGCACCCTGGATGCGGGGGAAGGACAAAGGCTTTCCTGACCAGCTCGCATCGTCGCTCTCGGCGTCGCCTTTCGAATACCAGGCCGTTCGGGTGTTGATGTCGGTATTGTTGACCCCGGCGGCGCTGACCTTGACCACCACGTCCCGCGCACCGGGCGTCGGGACGGTCAGATCGTCACGCCATTTCAGTTTTTCGGGTCCGCCGTGTCCGGTCAACACGACGCCGGTCATTTCAGAAGGCAAAGGCATTCAGAGGGTCTCCCTTGGGTAGAATGATGTCTCTACTTGCCGAGGTAGAGGGATCACTCTAGTGAGTCAAGAATGACGGATATTCAGAACCAGATTGATGCCGGGCTGGAGCAGGCTTTCGCAAAACACGGCTTTTCCGAACCCAATATCGAAACCCTTCGCAAGGCGACCGGAGTAAGTCTTCGGACGCTCTACAAATACGTTCCCTCGCGCGACAAGATGATCCTTCGGGCGTTGGAGCATCGGCATCGTCGCTATATGGAGCACGTCTTTCCCGAAGCTGAGACGGCGGATCCATTGCCTTTAGCAACCATCGTTGATCGCGTTGCGCAATGGATGAGGGCAGAGACAACACATGGCTGCCTGTTTCACGCGGCTGTCGCATCGTCACCGCAAGATGGAGAACTGCGCGCGCTTTTGGACCGTCACAAGGCGGAAATGGCCAACCGCGCTGCCAGCATGTCCAGCTTGAAGGGAAGCGAAGGCGAAATCTCGATCATCATCGAGGGTCTGATGCAAAGCTGGCCCCTGCGCGGGGACGAGTCCCTGAGAGCGGCAAAGGTACTATGCACGCTTATGCCAGATGTCCATCGGTCCGGTGCAGGTTCCATTCCCTAGTCAGGACAGACATCGGTGCTGCGCGGAGCATCGGTCAAAACGGGCTCAGAGTCCGTGTGCGCCGCAAGATGCACACATGGCAGGTAAGCAGAAATCCAGTGCCTTCTCGCCGGGAACACACCCGGAATACACCGTGCTCCGGGTCTCGTCAGTTACGACAGGTAGCCGCTATCCTCGCTGTCGTCAGCGACCAAGTAACGAAGGGCCGTTGTGGCGAAAGCTCTCGCAAACTTGCGCTGAGTAGCAGGCTCAAAGAGAGATGTCCGAAAGTCACAACATATTTTACAACATCACTCAGCGTACTGCTGCAAAGCACTGAAAAGCATTCACAAATGTCGAACTACCCGTTCCATCCGTCTTCGGCGCAATAGAAATTTGCCTGTGAACGATATTCAGCAAATTGCTTTCCGTGGCTGACGATTGCAGTTTGGAGGGAAACCCCGCCAGCGCATCATTTCAGTCCATTTCCTGCTCATGCGTGCCCGTTTTCGGTCGGACGACAATAAATGTTGCGGCTCAATCGCCCTCTTGCAGCTCAAGCCCACGCTTCCCCGTTTTTCTGCGGGTCGTATCATCTGAAGCGTGCGCGCGGGTTTGTTGCCATGCGTCTCGCGCCAGATACTGTTACCTGCGATCACTCGTGCCACCGACGCAAAGGATCGGATATGTTTCGCGGCATTGTACGCACTGTCTGTGATCCTCACCTTGGGTCATAGTGCCGGCGTGGCTTTCGTCGGATTGCACTTGAATGCTGCCGTGTCGCTGGGCCTGCTGTCGGCAGCCTCAATCCATACCGCGCGCAGCCTCGGGGTGCTCGGCCAGGAACCCGCGCAATACGGCAAACAACTCGCGCGCATGCTTCAAGTCATCCTTGTGCAAGGCAATGCGAATATCATCGCAAATCATCTCGTGGACTCTTTGTGGCCCGTGATGTTCGTGCATCATGTAATCGCCCATCAATGCCGCATCGAAAGTCGAGATACGGTCATGCTCTGCGAGTGCTTCTATCTCCGCGCGCGTCAACGCGCTCATGTCCTCGACGTCTTCCAGAGAAATCATTTTCAGTCCTCCCATAGTAACCCCTCAATGATAACCCGGTTGCAACAGACTGGCCTTGATTTGCCGCAATCTTTCGGTTGATCGGACCGTTCTTCGCGTCGGCTAAGGCAAATTGCGTCTGGGCCTTCGGATTTCATGAGCCTTTGAACAAGGGGGGGCGGCAGCCTGCACGACCTTGGCATCAGTTTCGGTTTTGGAATACGCGATGTGCTCATTGCGCCAGCTTGTCTCAGATCAATGCAGACCGTGAGCCTATGGACGATACTCTGTTTGAGCGTCATCAAGTGAAGGACCACCGGCTGACGCCGGAGGCATCATTTGTCGGAATGTAATTCCAGGTACTGCTTGATGACATCGTCT
>NZ_JAIMIA010000212.1 GCF_019966495.1 Tateyamaria pelophila
TATCATAGGCACGCCGAGCCGTCTGCGGGCAATAGGTCCCGTCTTCCTGCCGACCCCGCGTAAGCTCGCGGCAGATCGTGCTCGCTGGTCGATGCAAAAGCTGTCCGATCAACCGCTGGCTGCTGCCTCTATTATGCTCGGCTAATATCACGCCACGTTCCTCGCTGCTGAGGTGCTTGCTTCGTCTGTCCATCGCAACATCCTATGCCCAACGGGCTCTTGGTGTTGCACTTGAAACTTGAGTCAAAGTAGTGAATCCGGCGGGTGGATTGTATCCGGCAGTCTGACACCAAACGGCATCTGCCCAGACTGTGGATTGCATTCACCACGACGTCACGGCTGGAGGGCGACGACGACATACCATTGGCGAACATATTGGGAATGACGATGAACCAATCGGTTGGGTCAAGGACACGCCCTGACCCAATCAGCCATTCGACATCGCTGTGCTGTGCGCCGTAGGACGTGGGGTAAAGTATGACGTTTGACCTGACAGAGACTGAACGGAAACGGCAGAACCGGTCTGTCCACCGCACTGAAGAGCGGCGACGCAGGGCCAGGATGATGCGAGTTTGCGGCCCGACGTGCCCGCATTCGAGCGTTCTGGCCCATGCACGCGCCGCCCAGGGCCCAAAACGCTTGATCAGTAAGAGAAATCAGGTGATCTTGGCATCAAGAGGCATGCCACCTAGGGAATGTCGGTCCTTGAAACGGAGCTTTCTGACTGTGAAAACAGAAAATAACCAGTTTCAAACGCTTACGCTACCCTCACAACACTCTCATGAATAATTCGGGCTAGCATTTTATGATTAGTAATTTAGGATATTCAGACTTGGGACGGCCGGTTTGTATATCGCTGATTACACATGACATTGCCATTTCTGTGCAAGTACGATGGGCAGCACATCTTGCCAAGTTGCGCGACATGGATATCGTTTTTGTTCAACGATTTGAGGTCGTTCCACAGCGCGTGGTTGACATAGATCTGGCAGCTATGGCCACTGTCGATGACCACCCATCAACCACAGAATTAAAGCAAGCGATACATGCGCATCCAGATTTGTCAGTCGGTGCGATCGAAGTCTTGAAAGACAAGGCGCCCGATGTGACGGGCACAACCTTGCGCAAAGAAGAATGCGACAAGGGAGAGCACTCAGACCCTGGCGACAACCCGGCAGAAATACGTGTATTGGCCAAGGCAATCTACGCTGACAATTACGCCTCGATCCGTAAAATGATTATTGGTCTTGTTAATACATATGGGGCCAATGTTTTCACCGCTGTTAGGGGTAATGTCTTGAGTGACCAATCCCGCGAGCTTGTCGTTGAGCGGTCGCGGCTCTTGGAATTTTTGCCGTGCGAAGTGATTATTTGCCAGGGTTTTACGGAAGATATGGCTTTCTCTCGGGTTGCTGTCCTCGAACGCACGGGCGGCAATCAACAGGCTGCGCTGCGGTTGGCTGCTGATCTGGCCGACGACAATAATGGTTTGACCGCTTTTCAGGTCAATCCGGATATTGGCATCGACGCATATCCAGTCGGCGAACGCAGATTGGATAAGTTTCTTGCCAAACTGCCTCGTCTGAAAAAACAAAGTATCAAACGTTGCGTCTCGGTTGATGACAATTTGCAGCAGGCGATACGACAGCTCTGGAAAGAAAGTGCGTATGATCTTCTCGTGATTCCAGCCACATCCTTAAGACCGGAACATAGCGTTGGCTTGAGACTTGGTCTCAATATTCCGGTGGCCATCACAGTGTCGGCATCTCCGTTTTCAAGCCAGACACGTCAAATCGTCAAGGATACCCTGCGCCAGAGAGTGCCACAGATCGCCCATGCAGAAAGAGTTGAGCTTGTTGAAAGGGTTCAGTCCAACGCGGAGTGGAATTTTGATTTTGTCGCCCTGATGGTCCTGTCGGCCAGTATTGCCGCTTTGGGTCTGATACAAAACTCTGCTGCGGTTGTTATCGGGGCCATGCTGGTAGCACCCCTGATGACCCCAATCGTCGGGTTTGGCCTTGCGCTTGTGCAGGGCAACCTGATGCTGACAAAGATGTCCGCGCATGCTCTTTTACGTGGTGTGCTAGTTGCCGTACTCGCTGGTTTGGTCATCGGGTTGCTGAGCTGGAATTTTAACGAACCTACCCGCGAATTGTTTGCGCGTGCGCGACCTGGCCGTCTTGATATTGCCGTGGCCTTTTTGTCAGGCTTGGCCGCCGCCTACGCGCAAACGAGATCCAACTTGATCGCCGCCTTGCCCGGCGTTGCGATCGCCGCAGCGCTGGTCCCGCCAATCGTGGCCTCTGGCCTTTTTCTATCGTTGGCGGAATTTGAACTCGCGCTTGGCGCATTTGTGCTGTTCACCATAAACATGGTGGCGATTGTGCTGGCTTCGATGGTGGCTCTTTATGCTGTGGGTATTCGCAATAGAAAAAAACTGCGCTGGCCTGTTCGTGTCATCGCTGTGTTGATCGCGGCTTTCACGGCGTTGCTTTTCTGGAGCAGTACCAACACCTACGACGTCGACATAGCAAAGGACATACCCGCCGGAATCGAGCAAGCCATCGAGCAGATCTTGGGACCAAATTACGCGCTTGAAGATATAACGATCGCTTACGACGAGCTTGGCTACCAACTCAATCTGGATGTAAGAGGCAAGGAACCAGTTCCGCCTGATCTTGCAAAAGCTGTTCGTCTTAAGGCCGCCGAGTTTTACGCCGAGGCCAGTCGCATCAGGCTAATCACGCGAATATCTGCCGAATACTTTTGATTGCTTCCAAGTTGACGCCATATTAAAGGCGATGATCACGACTTTGCAGGCTGAAAACGTCAAGATCTCTGCCACGTTGCGGGTCCATGATCAGCTGGTTCAGGCGCTTCGCTTGCGGATCGCCAAGTTGCAAAAACTGGCTTTTGGCAACTGAAGTAAGCCGATGCGGAAGCCTAGAGTTCTTGAGAATGGCAGGTATTCGAAAAATGGCGAGTATTATATAGGCAAAGATGGATCGATCTTTGTTGTATTTCGATCCAGGAGCCGGTCGGCCATGGCTGCTAGTGTTCGCCGTCTGACACAAGATTCCCATTTGCGGCTCGATGTGCGATATTGGGCGTATGAGACGTGATGACATCTGCCTTTACCTTGGCCCCACTGATCGCTTGGAGCTTCAATCCCTGATCACAAACCGGAACACCCCACGTAAGCTCGTCTGGCGTGCCAAGATTGTGCTGGCGACGGCAGGCGGTCATGGCACTGTTGCAATCATGCGCTGGACTGGGATGTCAAAGCCGACGGTGTGGCGATGGCAGGAGCGGTATCTTGATGAAGGCGTGGCAGGTCTCAAGCGCGACAAGACACGACCCTCGCGCGTGCCGCCGTTGCCTCTGGAAACAAGGCTGAAAGTGATTGCCAAGACTGTACAGGAAACCCCGCCCAACGCCACGCACTGGAGCCGCACGCTGATGGCCGAGGCCAGGCAACTCAGATCAACTCGAGGTCCTTCAGACATGCGGCTGCATCGATCAACTGATCGGTCGGCACCGGTGTTTGTCAAACAAGTTGTCCGCTGATTTCATGCGGCGTCTCTGATTTCAGGCGCGCTGATTTCGTTTTCTGGGTTGAGCCAGACGGGTCCTGCGGGCTGCCAGTTGCGCGTCTTTCCTGACCAACGTTCTGGTTTTTGCGCACGTGCATTTGCATAGAGAATGGTACGGTTTGCGAGGGCATCACGTTCTTGTCCACCGTGGCGCGTGTTGGGGGTGACGAAGCGGATCGCGCTGTGGAGGTGTTCGGTGTTGTACCAGGTGGCGAAAGATTTCACCCACGCCTGCGCATCGGCCTTCGTGGCAAAGCCTTTGCTCGGCCAGTCCGGGCGATACTTGCAGGTGCGAAACAGCGCCTCGGAAAACGGGTTGTCGTTACTGACGCGGGGGCGACTGTAGGACGCCATGATGCCCAGCTTTTCCAGCGTTGTTTTCATCGTCGCCCCCTTCATTGGGCTGCCATTGTCGGCGTGAAGTACTGATGGGCGCGAGACACAGGCCTCCGCCCAAACAGCTTTTTGGATCAGCGTTGCGGCCAGTTCCGCAGCCTCGCGTTCATGGACCTCCCAGCCGACAATCTTGCGGCTGAAGATGTCCACAATCAGATACAGGTAGAAGAACATGCCTGCGACCGGCCCCGGCATCCAGGTGATGTCCCAAGTCCAGACCTCACAGGGGCCGCAGGCCTTATAGCTTGTCGGCGGTTTGCGCCGGACGCCTCGCCTTGCCCGGCCACGGTGATGCTGCTGCCCATTGCTACGCAGGATGCGGTAAAAGCTGGATTCCGAGGCCAGATATTGCCCCTGATCGGCCAGTCTGGGAACGATCTGGCTGGG
>NZ_JAIMIA010000213.1 GCF_019966495.1 Tateyamaria pelophila
GAGGCGGCTGGTCTATAAGCGGGAAGTCGCGGCCGTGACGGTCATGCAGCTTACCGAAAGTGCCGCATTGCCGTGGGTGGATCAGGCGGCGGTGGTCTTTGATGAGGCCGAACAAGGTGGTGTCTGAAGAACATTATCGGCCCAAAGCTGCCGCTCGCAAACCATGTTGTATGCTGCGATGCGGCCCGTCAAACCTGCCGTTCGCTGCATCGGTGAAATCAGGAGCGAGGCGAATTCACACACAGCGGACATAGCTGCCATAAAGTACAAGATTTTGAAGGACAGCTTTCGAGCTTCAGGGTTTCGATGACCATTTCATCGTGAGCAAGAGAAGAGGTTCACCACAGCCGGAACCTGTATTGTATCGCCCCCCGAAAACTTCTCGAAGGCCAGCATAACGGCGCTTTCAATCGCAGCCTCATCAGCTTCTGTCCCTGAATAGGCTTTCATGATGCGAGCCGCAGGACCGACCTTACTGGCAGCGCGCGCAGCACCTGCCACCCCTCCGGGAGGTGTGAGCAAAATGTCTACCGGACGTGCTTCGATATTCGAAAGGCCCGCCCGCGTCATCAGATCAGCCACTCGATCACAGTCTTGAAATGCGGTTGGGCCGGGTGCATCGGGGTTCCCTTTCGGCTGAGCTCCCAATCTTTCCTCCGCCGCTTTTTTGGGGATATCAAACCAAGGGTTCTTTACTACCGAAGCCCAACAAACAAAGATCATTTTACCATGATCGTTCAGTGCATTGGACAGGTTATTTAGCGCCGCAACGGTGTCGGAAAAGAAACTCATACCCAATCGCGATACCAGAAGATCGAAGGGTTGGGCTGAAAAATCATGTGTTTGGGCATCGGCCAAAAGGAACGACGCGTTCTGCAAACCCATGGCCTTCGCCCTGCTGGCAGCGCGTGCGAGAAGAGGATCAGAAATGTCCACTCCGAGAACCTTGCCATTTCTGGTGCGTTGGGCGGCCTCAAGGGTGCTTGCTCCGGTTCCACACCCTATGTCGATGATGCGGTCTGTTGTGGCAATGTCAGCCGTATCGAGCATCATGTGCAACATACCGGCCATCGCGGTATCCAGCGCATGTTCGTGCTCAATCCACTTCAGACCTGCTGGAGAAGCCCAATAATCAGCCTGCGCTCTGTTTGCTTCCATGAAACTCTATCCCTGTTTTAATCAGCATAGCAGACATTCGTGCTCCCCGCAGCATCTTGCACATTGGGCTCACTGCCGACCTTCGCTGCGTTTGCACACGAAATCAACGCCGAGCCGGAAGACGAGCGGCGGCAGTGCGGACAAAGCTGCCATTTGACTGAGCTGCGGGCTCGCCGAATTTGGAATATAAGTGGTTACATAAGACTGACGACCGCAATAATGGAAACCACGTTTCGTGACTTCCGTCTCCATTATAGATCACGGCCATTCATAGCGAGCATCCAGCTGTCGTATGGCGTCAGTCTTCGACTGTCGCCAAACTTGCCTGCCGCTATGTCTGCTTGTAATGCTGGAGGAAGGTAAACACACTGCTCGAATGATACTGAGGAGTATCCATGGTCGATGATGGTGAAATTACGGTTCCAGGAACTTGGCACAACATTGATCCTTCGCCACGCAATTACGCACCTGGAGTAAGGCTTCTTCATCGGCGTACTTTTGAGTTGAATCAACAGGAAAGCCTGAAAATACACGAAGTCGAGCATTGGCTGTTAGGGGCGGCTAGCAAAACGGCCAGCGCTCACGTATTGGTGGAAGGTTTCGCCTGTAGGCTCGCTCGCGCCGGACTTGGTGTTGACCGTATGATTCTTAATGTGGGCACCGTTCACCCCCAAGCTTACGGCTATGCTTGGCACTGGAACATCCTCGATGGGCTTTGTGATGAAATTCAGATTGGAGAAGATACACTTCTATCCGATCAATTCCGTAAAAATCCCATATTCCGGGTCATTGAATTTGGTGAAACAGTCCGTGTGCAGCTGCGACAGAAACCCACCAAAAAACAAAGCAACTTAATGGCAGAACTCGCTGCGGCGGGATTTTCCGAATATATCGCCATTCCTTTATCTGCCAGCGGTGAGAAACACAACGCGGTTACTCTGGCAACCCTGCAAGCCAACGGATTTACTCAATCGCAGTTAGATTCCTTAACACGATTGCTTGTTTTTTTTGCTCTTCAGGTTGAACGACATATTGCCAACCGTATCGCGCAGAACATATCGCATACCTACCTGGGGCTCATGGCTGGTGAAAGGGTTGTAAAGGGCACGATCAAGCGGGGAACAGGAATTTCTATTCGTGCAATCGTATGGAGTTCCGACATGCGTGACTTTTCTGGCTTATCCGAAAAACGGGACAATAAATCGGTAGCCGATATGTTGAACAGCTATTTCTCAGTGTTGGCCGACGCGGTTCTTCGCAATGGTGGGGATGTGCTCAAGTTTGTCGGCGACGGAATGCTCGCCGTCTTTCCACTTGGGGGTTTTTCTTCCCCGGAAACTGCCGCTCTGGCAGCCGCAAAAGCAGCACGCGAGGCAGTGGAGGGATTGGAAGCTCTCAATCAAAACATGCGTCAGCAAGCTCAATGGCGGGCTTTGCGGACCGGAATCGGCCTCCACCTGGGCGACGTGTTTTTCGGTAATATCGGATCAGCGAAACGTCTTGACTTCACCGTAATTGGTGAAGCCGTAAACATCGCCACGCGTGTTGAAAGACTTTGCAAGCTGTTGAAACGCGATATCCTACTGACCGCACCTGTGGCGGCATTGCTTGGTGAGGAAGCTGAACCAATGGGTACGAAGACTCTGAAGGGAATACAAAAGGTCGAACAGATTTTCGCTCTTTCCAATGGCCGTTGATCTGCTGACGCACTTTGCAGGTCCTTCCCTGACACTATTTTGCAAGAAATGAAATCTAATATTCGGAATTACTTTCCGACTTGGGATTCAAAGCCAACAGCTCACTGGGCAGACATCGAAACCGCCAATCCAATTGTCCCCTTTGGGCTCTATTTTGTTGAAAAACTCTTCCTTGATTGCGGCCTGAACTGCGGATTCAATCCCGGTATTGTTGGAGGGATCGCGCCTTGAAGGACGGATGCCAGGTCTGCCCGTCCAAGCAAAAATGCTGCCCCAACGCTGATGCGCGCAAGATCACCCGCGAGGAGCACGAAGATGCGCGCCAGGTCGCAAGAGATCTGGCCAAGACCGAAGAGTACCAGATCGCGATGAAGCTCAGAAAGAAAGTTAAGATGCTCTTCGCGCACCTCAAACGCATCCTTGGGCTGGGACGATTGCGATTACGCGGCCCATGCGGTGCAAATGACGAATTCCTCCTCGCCGCCACCGCCCAAAACCTCCGCAAACTGGCTAAGATCTTTCCTGCGCCGCAGCAAACGCGCAAAGCCTGATAGGAAAGGCGCGCGCGCCGGATTTGGAACAGCAATTTCTGCGTTTGCAAACGTTAGTTTTTCCACAGAATCGGCGGAGAGCCTACATTCGCCGCGTGCTGCGCCAAGGTCTTCTATGCGGACTTGTCTGCTTGTCGCCGCTGCAGAGAAATCGACCTCCGCGCGACGGCCTATTTTCGGAGCCTGTGGCGGCACGCCGACCAAATTTGAACAGCACTTGCAATTCGCTGAGCTGGAAACCTCCCAAAGGATCAAATCAAGCATATTTCGGCTGTCGGTTCTCTCGGATTGGGGCGTGGATGATCGCGGCAAGCACTCCAAACAGGATGGCGACCCACCACATCGGAATGTAGCTTTGATAGATATCAAAAATTCGTCCACCTAACCATGCTCCGGCGAAACTCCCCGCTTGATGGCTAAAAAACACGAGGCCAGCCAAGGTCGATAAGTAGGTGAGACCTTGAGTTTGCGCGACTAATCCCATGGTAAGAGGAACTGTCGATAGCCATAAAATCCCCATGACCGCTGAAAAGATATAGATATTCGCCGCTGACACTGGAGACAGAACAAAGATCGTGATGACAACAGCGCGGGAAAGATAGATGCCCACCAGCATATTTTTCTTAGAGAAGTTTTCTCCGCTCCATCCGGCCAGGAATGAGCCTGCAATATTGAAAAGTCCGATCAATGCAAGCGACCATCCTCCAACAATGATCGGCAAACCAAGATCGGCGATATAGGCTGGCAAGTGTGTGCCGATGAATGCGACGTGGAAGCCGCAGACAAAGAAACCAAAGAACAGACACAAAAAGCTCCAGTCAGTGAATGCGGTAAGGCTTATCCCGTTTGATCCGGGAGCACATGATGTTGTCCTTCAAGGCTTGATAATCGGCCATGTTCATGTATTGT
>NZ_JAIMIA010000214.1 GCF_019966495.1 Tateyamaria pelophila
ACATCACGCAATTTCCTGTCGATGATCAAACTGGCATCCGTCAGGCTGTGGATCGAGTTTTATGAGTCCGCTGCCTAGTGAAAGAGCGAAGATTGGGTTAGAATTTAGCTTCTTTTCAATTTCAGATAGATCGTTCAAGGTTTTTCTCCTTCGTAAGGAATCATTATTTCTCAGCTTCAACCAAGTCGGCTTCGGTATAGACTTCTCTAAATCGTTCCACTTGTTCAGCTACTAATTCCCGGAGGGTTTGAGGCTCAAGCACCTGAACCTGATCCCCCCATCGAAACAAATGCCAGCACATCTCCCGTAGCCCCCCCGCCCGAAACCGCACCGTCAGGCTACCATCGGGCTCGTCGATCATCTCTTGGGTGGCATGGAAAAGATATGTGCGGGCATCTGGTGCCGCAGCGGGCGTGAACCGCCAGACCACGTCATAGATGTCTTCCTGCCAGACCCCAAACGACCGTTGCATCCAGGCTTGCAGATCAAAACCTTCAGGGCGCTCGAAACCCTCATTGGACAATTCGATCCGCTCAAACCCTGCGAGGGCAAACAGACGAACATCTTTGGCCCAGTCGCTATAGGCGATTAGATACTGTCGTCCTTCGCCGAGCAGCATCGCCAAAGGGCCGAGCCGAGCGTTTCGGCTCAAGAGTCCCGATGCGCGGGCACGGTGATCCACCTTGATCCAGACCCCTGCCAGTATGGCTTGACGGAGGTCGTTGAGTGTTTCCTCCGGGATACGCTCTCGAGGACCTGGGCGCAGGGCAACACCATCTGCCTCGAGGAGTGCGGCAATATCCGGCTCAAGCCGGGTGCGTTTGGGTCCTGACAACCGAGCGCGCAGCCGGTCAGACAATGTGTCGAGGTTATCTGCGGTTACAGTATCGCCGCTTTGACGGGCCAGTTCAGCACCTCGATGCAGCGTAGCGATGTCCTCAAGGGTTGGGTCCGCAAACCGTCCAGCGGTTCCAGGTGGAAGACGCCAACGTTTGCGCCCACCTGGCTCGCTGATCTCTTCGATTTGCGGAAAGGCGTCTCTAATCGCATCACGCATTCGTTCAGCTGTTCTGCGCGAGACCTCATAGGATTCCCCAATGTCATCGAGTGACAGGCCATCTGCCCTGCCCTGCATCTGCAGCGCCAGCCGAACCAGGTCTGTAAGTCGGCCATACCGCATTGGGGAACCTCCGTTGCACGTAGTCTTGCGCAATCCGATCAAGGCTTCAAGCGAACAGCCGCCGTGAGAGACCGCTTTGTCGTGTTGGTCCCCGCTCCATCAACTCACTGCTCGGAATCCGATTGGGTGGTTTGCGTTTGGTTTAGACGTTTGTTCTCGGGTCAGCTCTTTAACGATAGCTGCGGGCTCCGTGATGCCAAGTAACGTGCAACGTTTGTTTACGACCGCAAAATCCCCCGGCGTCAACTGGTCGAGGAAATGGAGATCCACAGGGGAGTCAGTATTGAAAAACCGTCGAAAGCAAGCTTGGCGTTGTGTGAGATTCAGCGGTAGAAACCCGATCCGCAGGCTGAAGCGCCGTGCTGTTGCAGGGTCAAGTTGATCGACAAGGTTCGTTGTGCAGGCAAAGGGTAGAGGGTGGTTTTCCATCCAGGTGAGCATTTCATTCACTTGCGAAATTTCCCATCGATGAGAGGCTCCATCTCGAGATCCAAGCAGCGAGTCAGCTTCGTCGAATACAAGAAAAGCACTGGTGTCGCGCGCTTCTGCAAAGGCATCTGCAATGTTACGTTCGCTTCCCCCGACATACCGATCGAGCAGATCAGAGGCACGCCGTTCCAGGACAGGCATGTGCAGACATTCTGCAAGATAGCGTGCGAAGGCGCTCTTGCCGGTGCCCGGCGGTCCACTGAGGCAAAGCCCACCTGTATTGGCCGGACCGCAAGTGACGAACCGCTGCGTGATCAGGCTGAGGTCATGGTCTGCATTTGCTAGTTCCGGATCAAAATGAACAGCGCTATGCGAGATCAAGGGAATATGGCCACCACGTACAGCGCGAGAAATGGCTGTTGCAGCCAGTCTCACGTCATCTGTTCCACCGCGAGCGATGCGCACCGCGCGAAGGGCGCTGTTGGCCAGTGCCGGTGCATCCTCCATGCTGTGTGCCAATTCCAAACACAAGTCTTGGGGCAGTGGCACCTGATGCTGCTTGGCGAGCTTTTGCCATACCCGGGCACGATCAGCGACCGGGGGTGTACGCAACTCAAGCGTAAAGCTGATCCGACGCAGAAACGCTGGATCGCAGTCACTGATGTTGTTTGTCGTCCAGAGGGTCGGCACTGGGTTGCCCTCAATGAGGCGGTTCATATGGACCTTTGAGCCAGAACGACGCAGCGAGAAGCCAAAGAGCCCATTGTCGATCCCAGGGAACAGGTCTTCCATCTCGTCGAACAGGATGATGCTGTTGCCTTGATCGGCAAGTAGCCGTTGACCGAGACGCAGTTGCTGTAACCTCTCAAAGCGTGCCGGTTCGTCGCCATCATCGTCTGTTTCACCAACAGCGTGGAGGCTTGCGCCAAGTCTTTCAGCGAGCACTTTGCAAAACTCGGTTTTTCCCGTCCCCGGCGCGCCGTGCAACAGAATGTTCACACCCTTTTCCTGCCGCTGCGTTGCCCCCTGCAGCAACCGGAACGCGAAGTCCCGGCTCGGTCCCAAATGGTCAAAGTCTTCCCAGGTGACCGAGGCGGGTTCGGTCGTGGCAAATAGCGCACCCAAAATATCATCGAGCCCACGGGAGGGCGGCTCAAGTGCCACCAGCAAGCGATCAGAAGGCAAAAGACCAAGCCCGGTGAATGGGGGTCTTTCAAATTGCAGCAGGCCAGAAACCATCAATCGCCCTGAGGAAGACAATGCCTTTCGCGCCTGCGCTGGTGAGAGCTCAGTCAGGTGAACAACAGCGTCTTCGACTGGAATTCGGGCCTCATCTGTTAGTGCGCTGCACAGAGATTTGACCGGTCCACTTCGAGCAGCGCGGATCGCAAGCGCGAAGACTTCCTCTTCATTCTTTCCAAGTCCCATATGCCCGGCCAACGCCGAGATGTTTCGGGCAAGAGCATCTGGTCGGACACGCGGTGCCCGCGCAAACTGGTGCGCAAGACGTTCACGCAGATCGTGCCAGATCGCGACCGGAACACCTTTGCGCTTGAAACTGTCGAATTCTGGATCCCAAAAGAATCCAAAATCTTGATCCTCAGTCCAATTCGAAAGCTCCAGCGCCATGACGCTGCGTGCCGTGAAGCGCGTGGCAAGCCTGTGAGCCAGGTCAATCAAATATCTCTGTTCGTATCTGTTCGTCATGCAACCTCCGTATTGTCGAACCAGATATAACATTAAGACACGTCACATTCGGACGTTCCCTATATGAAGGGACAGTATCTTCGCGTGACGTCTTCCCTTGTGAGGCGTAAGAAGGCTTATGAATTTCGCATTTTACGACCTCGAAACGACAGGTATATCGCCCGCGTTCGATCACCCTTTGCAATTCGCAGCAATCCTCACGGACGCGGAATTCAAAGAGATCGAGCGGGTAAATTTGCGCTGCCGCTTAGCACCCCATGTCATCCCATCTCCGCAAGCTTTGGCCGTCACCGGCTTGCGCCCTGCGCAACTGCTTAACTCGAACCTACCCAATTTCTTTGAGTTCACGCAGGCGCTGGCGGAGCTGGTAAAGCGCTGGTCACCAGCGATCTGGGCTGGGTTCAACAGCATTCGGTTCGACGAAGAGATGCTTCGACAGGCATTTTATCAAAACCTGCAGCCGGACATCTTCGCAACCCAGTTCAACGGCAATACACGCTTTGACATCATGACCGCTGTTTACGCTGTCTGGTGTCGTCGACCTGATCTGTTTGAGTGGCCAGTCGATGAGGCTGGCAAGGTCCGCTTCAATTTGGATCGCCTCGCACCGCTCAATGACTTCGAGGGCCACAACGCTCATGACGCACTCGGAGACGTCGAGGCCACGATCTTTATTGCGCGCAAGATCGCCGATCAGGATCCTGATCTCTGGGCGGAGCTTCTGTCCAACAGGAACAAGACGCATGTTCAGTCCTTACTGGAAAGTTTTGAGCCGCTTGAACTGGTAGGTCGCTTTGGTGGAGGTCTGCCGCAAGCCACTATGGGGTGTTTATGCGGATATTCGAGCAGCAATCCCAATCAGGCTTTCTTCTTCGATCTCGACGCAGCTGACCCATCCGAGATGATCACTGCAGACGAAGAGAGACTCGCGGTACAGCTGGAAGCAACGCCACGGATCATTCGGTCGGTTTCAATCAACAAGTCCCCTGCCC
>NZ_JAIMIA010000215.1 GCF_019966495.1 Tateyamaria pelophila
AAGGCCTATATCAAATGGGAATGCCAGGATGCGTGATCATGCCAAATCCGAATTTCCAGACGTGGGGTTGCTCAATCGCATATTTGCACTGAACTTATTCTAGCACCAGAAACTGGAACCGCAGACCAGGCATGTGTAATCGACGGATGTTGCATTGAGCATGCTGTGATCTGCAAATTGGCATTTACGCATACGAACGAACTGGATGCCAAAACGGGACGACTAGCTTTACCAAAAATAAATGGGTTTCGTGAGTTTATGATTGGAGGAGGACCGCAAAAGATGATCGCAGATCAGACTTGTACTGCCTGTGTGCCCTCTCGCGGGAGCGCTCAACATTGATCGAAGGTTGGATCGACAGTCTTACGCAGTTTACGTCATACCAGATCGCATTCGTAGCCCTGATCTCAGGGAGTGCCGTCTTTTTGATTAAAGCACTTCTCACCCGCCTCTGGCACCGCATAGGGCAATCAAATACCCGATGGATTATCATTGATGGCTCTAACGTAATGTACTGGAAGACAGACAAGCCTCAACTCGAAACCGTGCGAGAGATTGTCAAAAAACTGATCGGTTCAGGTTGGTCGGTCGGCGTAGTTTTTGACGCCAATGCTGGTTACCTGGTGTCTAACAAGTATCGTCACGACGCGTACTTTGCCAAAAAGCTTGGCTTGCCCGAAGAGCGAGTGATGGTTGTGCCGAAAGGGACCCCAGCCGATCCGTTCATTCTGACAGCTGCCCGCGACTACAAGGCAAGGATCGTCACCAATGATCGTTTCCGGGATTGGGCGGCCGACTATCCCGAAGTACTTACTGCGGGCTTCCTGGTACGAATGAAAAACCGCGATGGACGGCTGTGCTTGATGCCAGATGTGCTAACCGATTGGACTGCAAAATAAGTATTGTGCGCTTCGTGCAAAGCGTTTCAACGCACCCGACGCAGCGCACACTCGACTCAACCAACTTCCAATTACATTCTTCAGTGCCGTTCCAACAAAAAGCCCCCGACACTCTCGCGCCGGGGGCTCTTCAACTTCTACGGGGTGACGCTCTCCTGCATTTGCTTTGCAAATGCCCTGCCGCGCATTGTTTAGGGAAGACTTACCAATCTTCTCTCACTACAACCCGTGTCTTGATCGGCAGCTTCATCGCGGCAAGGCGCAGGGCCTCGCGGGCGACATCGTCGTTCACGCCGTCAATCTCGAACATCACGCGTCCAGGTTTCACCTTGGCTGCCCACCGGTCGACAGAGCCCTTACCTTTACCCATACGCACTTCGATGGGTTTGGCTGTCACTGGCACATCGGGGAAGATCCGGATCCAGACCCGGCCCTGACGTTTCATGTGACGGGTCATGGCACGACGCGCCGCCTCGATTTGACGTGCAGTCACACGCTCTGGCTCGGTTGCTTTCAAACCGTAAGTGCCAAAGTTCAGGTCAGACCCGCCCTTTGCCAGACCCTTGATCGAGCCCTTAAACTGCTTACGGAATTTGGTACGCTTTGGTTGAAGCATCTAAATGCCCTCCGATCAACGACGACCGCCTGCACCGCGAGGTGCTGGGCCGTCCTGGAGTTCCTGTGCTTTACGGTCACGCGCCTGAGGGTCGTGCTCCATGATTTCACCTTTGAAGATCCAAGTCTTGATCCCGATGATACCATAGGCAGTTGTTGCCTCGACGTGTGCGTAATCGATGTCGGCCCGCAGGGTGTGCAGGGGCACGCGGCCCTCACGATACCATTCGGTCCGCGCGATCTCGGCACCACCAAGGCGGCCCGCGACGTTTACGCGGATGCCCAAGGCACCCATACGCATGGCGTTCTGTACCGCACGCTTCATGGCGCGACGGAAAGACACCCGGCGCTCCAGCTGTTGTGCGATGCTTTCACCAACCAAAGCGGCGTCCAGCTCGGGCTTGCGCACTTCAACGATGTTGAGGTGCAGCTCGCTGTCTGTCAGGTTCGCCAGCTTCTTTCGCAGACCTTCGATGTCTGCACCTTTCTTGCCGATGATGACACCGGGACGGGCTGTGTGGATCGTAACGCGGCACTTCTTGTGCGGACGTTCGATGATCACACGGGCAACACCGGCCTGGTGGCACTCTTTCTTGATGAACTCACGGATTTTCAGGTCTTCCAGCAGAAGATCACCGTAATCCTTGGTGTCGGCATACCAGCGGCTGTCCCAGGTGCGGTTCACCTGCAGGCGCATGCCGATCGGATTGACTTTGTTACCCATCAGGCTTGCTCCTCAACTTGACGCACTTTGATCGTGATTTCCGCAAAGGGCTTCATGATCTTGCCGAAACGACCACGGGCGCGCGGGCGTCCGCGTTTCAGGGTCATGTTCTTGCCGACCCATGCTTCGGCGACAACCAGTTCGTCCACATCCAGGTTGTGATTGTTTTCTGCGTTGGCGATGGCCGATTGCAGACACTTTTTCACGTCCTGTGCGATCCGCTTTTTCGAGAAGGTGAGGTCCGTCAGGGCCTTGTCCACTTTCTTGCCACGGATCATTGCGGCGACGAGGTTCAGCTTTTGAGGGGACGTGCGAAGCATGCGCGTTTTCGCCATTGCTTCATTGTCCGCAACGCGGCGTGGATTCTTATCCTTGCTCATTTGCGTTTCGCCTTCTTGTCAGCGGCGTGACCGTAATAGGTCCGCGTGGGCGAATATTCCCCAAACTTCTGGCCGATCATCTCTTCGGACACGTTCACGGGAATATGCTTGTGGCCGTTATATACGCCAAACGTCAGACCCACGAACTGGGGCAGGATCGTCGAGCGACGCGACCAGATTTTGATGACTTCGTTGCGACCGCTTTCGCGCGACGCTTCCGCTTTCTTCAGCACATAGCTGTCGACAAACGGGCCTTTCCAAACAGAGCGAGACATATCTTAGCGCCCTTTCTTCTTGGCGTGACGCGAGCGGATGATCAGCTTTTGCGACGCTTTGTTCTTGTTCCGGGTCCGAGCACCCTTTGTCGGTTTGCCCCATGGGGACACAGGGTGACGACCACCCGATGTCCGGCCTTCACCACCACCGTGCGGGTGATCGATCGGGTTCATGACGACACCACGAACACTTGGGCGGATGCCCTTGTGACGCATGCGGCCCGCTTTACCGTAGTTCTGGTTGCTGTTGTCAGGGTTGCTGACGGCGCCAACGGTGGCCTTGCATTCCTGGCGCACCAGACGCAGTTCACCTGAAGACAGGCGGATCTGGGCATAGCCACCATCGCGGCCCACGAACTGGGCATATGTGCCAGCGGCACGCGCGATCTGACCACCCTTGCCGGGCTTCAGTTCGATGTTGTGAACGATCGTTCCGATCGGCATGCCCGAAAAAGGCATGGCATTGCCGGGTTTGATGTCTGCTTTCATCGACGAGATGATTTGATCACCAACCGCGAGACGCTGAGGGGCCAGTACATAGGACTGTTCGCCATCTTCGTATTTCACGAGGGCGATAAACGCGGTCCGGTTGGGGTCATATTCGATGCGTTCGACGGTTGCCGCCACATCCATTTTGTTCCGACGAAAATCGACGATCCGATAGAGGCGTTTCGCGCCCCCGCCTGTGCGGCGCATCGTGATCCGTCCGGTGTTGTTCCGTCCGCCAGATTTGGTCAAACCCTGTGTAAGGGATTTGACCGGGCGGCCTTTCCAAAGCTCCGAACGGTCGATCAGTACCAGCCCACGCTGGCCCGGCGTCGTCGGCTTATACGACTTGAGTGCCATGATTGCTGTCTTCCGTTTTGCTGTCTGCGACCCGAAGGCCGCTTTTGGTTATAGGCCCCCGTAGGTGCCCGACTTGGTATGTTCACGGGCCGGAAGCTGTGCTCCGGCCACGAACAAAGACAAAGCCCCGGACGAATCCGGGGCGATGCCGATGGGTGCGTGTATTCAGGCTTCACCCTGCGGTCAAGCAAGTTCCTAGATGTGATGAGGTTTCTTCCAAGTTCTGATCGGCAACGGAGCGCGATGGCGCCCATAGCCAGAAAGTCTGTCTGCCTCAGAATCTCGTAAACTATTCGGCGCACATGAACAGGGATCGCGTTCGAGGCGTTGATGACAACTTTAGATAAATGGCAAACAGGGTCCAGAGTTAAGGCCAGGAAGAACCTTTCTGGACCCTGCCATCTTGCCACTCGTTACATACATTCAACAAAGGCAACCCAGAACCGTACACCTAGGCAGCACACCCATTAATTCTTGTTTGATTGCATAGTTTTGTGATTCAGTTTCGTTCAAACAACGGGCGGGAGGA
>NZ_JAIMIA010000216.1 GCF_019966495.1 Tateyamaria pelophila
GCGCGCGCTGCATGGCGCGGAGCAGGACGTGATCTTCCGGCAGGTACATGAACCGGGTCGGCTGGGCCTGTCGGACTTCACGGACATGTCGGGACTTGGCATCACGGTTGCCGGTCAGCCACTGGCACACATGCTGTATCACTTCCGCTTGCTGTGGTCAGGCTTTGCGCATGCCCATGTCATCCTGGGCGGCGAGAGTTACGTGGCTCTGGCCGAAGGACTTCAGAACGCCCTGTGGTCGGCGGGCGGTGCGCCCCACCAGCACCGCAGCGACAGTCTCTCGGCCGCCTTCCGCAATCTTGACCAGGACGCGAAGCTGGATTTGACCAAACGCTACGAGGCTCTCTGTGCCCATTACCGGATGGCGCCAACGCGCAACAACCGCGGCGTGGCACATTAGAATGGTTCGATCGAGAGCGCCCATGGGCATCTCAAGGCGGCAATCCGTGACGCGCTGCTGATGCGGGGCAGCGCAGAGTTTGCGGACCTCGAAGCCTATCGTGCCTTCATTGATGAGATCGTCGGGCGCCGGAATGCAGCCCAAGGCAAGCGTATCGCGGCAGAGCGAACCTACCTGCAAGCTTTGCCTGCCCACCGCACGACAGACTTCGAGGAGGTCATCGTCACCGTCTCCAGCACCGGCGGATTCACCCTGCGCAAGGTGTTCTACACTGTGCCATCGCGCCTGATCGGTCATCGGTTGCGGGTCCGGCTCTACGACGACCGGCTGGAGCTCCTCATGGGCGGCACGCAACTGATGATACTTCCCAGAGGACGGGCGCATCCAGACGGGCGCCATGACCAGGTGGTCAATTACCACCATGTCATCCATTCCCTGCGCCGCAAGCCGATGGCGCTGCTGAACCTCATCTACCGTGATAAGCTCTTTCCGCGTCTGGCCTATCGGCGTGCCTTCGAGGCGCTGATTGCCCATCTGCCCGAGAAGATGGCCTGCAAGGTTACCGTCGAACTGCTCGCGCTGGCGCATGACCGCGGATGCGAACGCGAATTGGCCGAGGAACTGGACGGGGTTCTGGATGCCGGGCAACTGCCCGATCCTGTCGCCTTGCGACGGCGATTTGGACCAGACCCATCAGCTTTTCCCACCGTCACGGTGCAGCAGGTTGGCCTCGACAGCTATGACGCGCTTGTCGCGCCGACAGCCTGGATGGGAGAAACGGCATGAAGACGGCATATCCCATCGACGAGGCACGTCTCGGCATCATGCTGACCGAGTTGCGCCTGCCCACGATCAAGACCCTCTGGCCCCAGTTCGCAGAAGTGGCCGATCGCGAGGGCTGGCCTGCTGCGCGCTTCCTTGCGGCCATCGCCGAGCACGAGTTGGCCGAGCGCGCCAACCGCCGGATCGGACGTCATCTCGCCGAAGCGCATCTGCCGCCGGGCAAGACGCTCGACACCTTCGACTTCGAAGCTGTGCCGATGATTTCCAAGGCGCAGGTCATGGCCATGGCTGCAGGCGACAGCTGGTTAGCCCAGGGCGCCAACGTCCTGATGTTTGGCCCGCCAGGTGGCGGCAAGAGTCATCTCGCGGCCGCTATCGGCCTCGCCCTGATCGAGAACGGCTGGCGCGTCCTGTTCTCCAGAACGACCGATCTGGTCCAGAAACTGCAGGTCGCGCGGCGCGAATTGCAACTCGAGGCTGCCCTCGCCAAGCTCGACAAGTACGACCTGCTCATCCTCGATGACCTCGCCTATGTCACCAAGGATCAGGCCGAGACCAGCGTCCTGTTCGAACTGATCTCGGCCCGATACGAGCGCCGATCCATCCTGATCACTGCGAACCAGCCCTTCGGTGAATGGAACAGGATCTTTCCGGACCCCGCTATGACGCTCGCCGCAGTCGACAGGCTGGTCCACCACGCCACGATCTTCGAAATGAACGTCGAAAGCTTCCGGCGGCGCAGCGCAATGGAGGCAAAGCGAACCCGCGGACGGCCGACAGCCTACGCGACAATCAACAACACGCCCCAGATTGTCGCGGAGCGTCAATCAACACCCGAAACAGAACTTGCCAGCGACAATAACACTGATACGATCCCAGACACCGCGACGTAGAATCTCATCCAGATTGACGCGCAGGTCTCACTCAGATTGTCGCGCTATAATCATGTCCTCGTGGGTGAAAAGCAGCGGGCAGCCGCGCAGTTTGGCTTCGTTCAGCTTGCGGGCGATGTGGTTACCCGCCGAATTGATCTTTCGCGGTTGGACTTTCACTGTATTTGTTCACTGATGTGGCCTCCAAACTGCTCTCGACGCTGATGCTCCCTCTTCCAAAGTATCCAGACGCGTCTGGATCTTGTCCCGTACGTTCATGTGGTCTCCTGATGTGAGGAGTATTCAAGATCAGGAGGGAAGGGGGAGGCGCGGGATGGCGAGCGAACCTGCGAAATTTTCATTTATGAAAAGTGTCGTAGCGAGAGGAGCCTACCAAGAACTTCATCATTTTGATTCAGCGCAAGGGAGGACGGATCTTCACGTGATAGGGAGAAGCTGAACTATTATTTGGAGCGTCAGATGGGCGTTAAAATCGTATGCCTTGCGTGTGGTCAGGTAAACCGGGTTCCAGAAACCAAACTTGCGGCTGGTCCCAAATGTGGAAAGTGCGGAGTCGAATTGTTGCAGGATCAGCCGACTGAAGTTTCGTTCGACGTCCTTCAAAAGGCTGCTCGGATCGACGACCTGCCGCTGATCGTGGATTTCTGGGCTGCTTGGTGCGGACCTTGTAAGATGATGGGACCCGAGTTCGCAAAGGCGTCCAGGATGCAAAAGGGGCGCGCGCGCTTTGCAAAGCTCAACACTGAAACTTTTCCACAAGCGGGCGAACGATACGGCATACGTGGGATCCCTTTGCTGATCGCGTTTCGTGGCGGGCGTGAGGTCAAGCGGCAAGCAGGCGTGATGCAGGCGGCGCAAATCGTAGACTGGTTGTCTGGAGTGGATCGCGCTTGAGGCTGTAGAGTGGACACGGTGATTATTGAAGAGCTTCGAAACAATGGGAGGGTGAAATGCACAGTGATCTTGCTTTGAGAAGGCGTGTCTTATTGGTAACCTACCAACGCTATCTTGATGCGGATCGTGCTTGGAGCGCTGCGCTAAGCGAGGTCAAAACTTGGTTTCCGTCAAGTTGCCAACCCGGACCTTCGGCAATCGGAAATCCAGGCTCCATGGTACGACGACTATATGAGCAGCGTGAACACGCTTTGGCTCAACTTGAAGCCGCGCGCCAAAGACTTGAAACGGCCAAGCAACGGTTAGCCGCAAAGCGTCAAAAAACGCATGTTTCGCGGGTTGTGCTTCTCACCTACGCATCGCACTAGACTTGGCTCTAAAGTCTGGGCCCGGCAAGTCAGAACTACAATCACGCGTTCTGCCGACCGAAGATGCCGCCTGCCTTAAACTGTGCCTCCAACTCATCGATCGGCGTTTGGATCCCTATCCGAATGTTCATGCAATCTGTTGATGTGAGGGATAGTCAGGGTCAGGATAATTACCAAGTGATGCACCGTAGCGTAGTCGCATGGCTTTGGGGTTAGTAGGGCAAGTATCGATTTGCGTCGGTTTTCTAGTCCAAGCGCGCTTGCGTCATTGTGGAGCCAGGGCCGCCTAAGAAAGACCCTCGGCTGGAAGACACGCGCAGTACCCATGCCAGACGAAACTGCGGGTTTCAAATCAAACGTTGCACTTGAAAATTGAAACCGCCCTGCCATAAAAGCCTGTTTTTTATGCATCCATTGCTGTAGCTTAGACGTTTACAAAAATTTTACTGTCAGACTCACTCCGAAATCGAGACAGTTAGAGTGCATGGCGATTTGCACACTGACGATAGGTTGTTCGATGTCAAATTTCAGAGAAAGCATGATCGAGTTTGCCGACTTCACCTTCGAGCTTAAGAAGGTGGTATGTTACGGATTTCGGAACAACGCAGGTGGGACAACGACTGTTCTAAACTTCTCTTCGGTGGGTGCAGCTCATGAGTTCCGCGAAGCTTTTCTTCAAACGAGAAACTTTTTGGTTATCCGAAATGATGCGCAACTGATCTGCATGACGGACTACGAATCAGTGATGCGAAAATCAGAAGATGATCCACGTGTCCGCTTTCTTCACTTTCCACCTAATGGATCGAAGCCACCGGCTTCTAGCCGGTCCGCTTCAGCGAATCTTTCTCTGATCTTCTCTCCTGAATTTTGAAACCCGCTGTGGCGGTATGGTTTCAAAATTCAGGAGAGAAGATCATGCGTT
>NZ_JAIMIA010000217.1 GCF_019966495.1 Tateyamaria pelophila
GACCATCACTGTGTCCACGTTATGCGCGTCGGCGATGGCGTCCATGATCCGGTCCCAGTGGCCCGCATAGCTCCACCTGTTGAAGCGGTTGTAGACCGTTGTCGGTGGGCCGTATTCGCTGAGCAGATCGGCCCAAGGGGTGCCGGTGCGCAGGACGTAGAAAATGCCGTTGATCACGCGGCGGTCATCTACCCGCTTCTTGCCGCGCGTTTTGTTCGGCAAGACAGCTTTGATGAATTCCCATTCCAAATCGCTCATGTCTGATCGCGCCACTTGCATCCTCCCGCCCGTTGTTTGGACGAAATGAATCACAAACCTATGCCCTTAAAAAAGAATTAATGGGTGTGCTGCCTAATTATCGCCTCCGGAGACGAAACTAAGTTGCTTGCTCCGCAACGTGCTGAAATTGTGGTGCTGTTTGCCGACCTGCGTGGTTTCACAGCTTTCGCCGACACGAATGAGGCGGGAGTTGTTACTGGTGCTCTGAATGCCTTTCACAGCTACGCCGGGCCTTTGATTGAACGTCATCAAGGCACGCTTGAGCGATTTCTTGGCGATGGGCTTGTCGTTTTGTTTAACGCGCTGGACAAAAGCCCTGACCCGGAGGCGCGGGCAGTCCGGCTGGCACTGGATATTCAGTCCGGGTTCAGACCAAATATGGAAAAGTTTCAAGATACAGATCACCAGCTTGGCCTTGGTATCGGTATATCGAAAGGCGTTGCCAGCTTGGGACAGATCGGATTTGAGGGACGGCTGGATTATGCGGCAATCGGTACTGTTTCAAATGTTGCATCGAGGCTGTGCGATCTGGCACTGGATACTGAGGTGCTCGTGAGCAAAAACGTGGCTCAGGAAATTCAGGACAGGTTCTCATTTGTTGAAAAAGAACCCCGGCTTCTTAAAGGCCTCAGGCTACCCGTTCACTACTATCAGCTGAAACCGGATCATTCGAGTTGAGCGGCGGCGACTTTGTCGGCAGAGCAGACGTTTAACGTGCCCTCGGGTGCCGCGCTACGGCCAACGGCCGTATAGTCCGCGACCTGTAAATTCGCCGTCTGGGAAATGCTGCACGGTCGACGAATGGCCGATCTCTGCGCTGCGTGGCGGCGCGGAATCTTACGCCTCTGCGGCATTTCTGGTGCTGCGAGCGCGCGCAGCGAAAAAATCAAGTTCACAGTTTGGGCTCAGTGCCGACTTTCGCTGCGCTTGCACACAAAATCAACGCCGAGCCGGGATACGAGCGGCGGCAGTGCGGACAGTGCCGCCATTCGGCTTCCACTCAAAAACGGCTGGTGTCCGCGGTTCGCGACCCGGACCTACATCGCTTCGATAGGTTTCCTCAGTTTTCTGCAGCTGCAAACGGAACTCGACGTAGACAGGATAAGCGCTCGCTCAGCCACGGGATATCCAACTGAAATGCTCAGATGACGGCCCAGAGCCCACTGCGGACACTTTGCGAGAACGTGGTACCCTCGCCAAAGTATTTACCGGTTTGAGTCTTTGCTTCGTAACGTCGAAACAAGATTGCAACCGTGAAGACACTCAGGGTCTTGCGCCATGCCGACACAAGACCCTGACTAAAGCCGAATTTCAGTTCACCTTTCGATCTGTGTTTACTCTGCCGCCACAGCTTGCATGGCCGCCTGCGCACAATGGCACGACGCGCCAACTGGCAGATCGGACCGGGAGGCAGCCATCTCAAGCCGCTGACGGATGAGTTTCGCTTCCTCGCCGTCCCCGGCGCCGCGGCGGCGCAGACATTCCTCAAGCCCCTTCAAGCTCCAGATATTGTCAGGGTGAACGCAGGCGCGCGGCAGGTTGCCCGCAAGACCGAGGTCTTCGCGATAGGCCTGCTCCGCTTCCTCGACGAGACCCTGCTCGAGCGCCAGGGCCCCGAGCGCGTGGCGCACGGGCTGGATCCAGCCCCAAGGCTCGTCATAGGCCAGATTGTCCTCGAGCTCGATTGCCTTGCGCAAATGGGCGAAAGCCTTGTCGTGATTGCCTTTCCGGTACTCAAACTCGCCGTCGAGCATCTGCTCCGCCACCGCGAGCAGGTCGATACAGGGGTTGTTGTGCAGGTAGCGGCTTTCCGGGACCTGCGCCCGCGCCGCCATGAACTTGGCGCGTTCGGCCTCGGAACCGGCCACATCGCCCAGCGCGGCATGGGCCACGGCTTTGGCATAGTGCAGAGAAGCCGTGGTGTGACAATAGAGTGCCTGATTCTCCGGTAGCGGCTCGGCGATGATGTCGCGCCATTTGCCGAACCGGATCTGCACATGGGTCTTCATGGAGATGTAGCTCTCGAGGAAGTCGGCCATGGGCGGGCTTTCCATTTGCAAAAGCTCCACCGGAATCTCCCGGATCATTTCCTCTGCGGCCGCCATGGCAGGCTCGTACTGGCCGAGGAACATCGCGCCATAGATGGCGAAATGGTAGTTGTGCACCCGGTAGGCCGTATAGAAATTCAAACGTCCCTGCCGCTCAGCGATCTTCAGATCGGCCTCGATGCCCTTCTGGTTCCAGTACAAGGCGTCGCGATATTCGCCGCACTGGATGTCGATATGCGTGGGCATGTGGATCAGGTGGCCGGCGTCGGGCACCAACTCACGCAGGTAATCGCCTGCCATCAGCGCCTTTTCAGGGGTCGGCGACATTTCCATCAGGTGCACGTAGAGGTGTAGAATGCCGGGATGCGCGCGCCCCTCGGGGGTGTCCACGAAACTCTCCAGAACCTTTTGCGCCTCGACCGTCCCGGAACCCTCGGCGACCGTGTTTTTGTGGATGTCCCACATTTTCCAAGGGGTCTGGTTCAGGATCGATTCGACATAGACCGTTGCGACGTCGATATCGTTCGCATGCGCGTCGTAGGCTTTCTTCATAGCGGCGGCGAAATCGTCGTTCCACGGCGCCTGATCTTCAATCGTCTCACGCTGCGGATAGCGGGCAGGCAAGGCTTCGATCAGCGCACGCTCCGGGGCCGTCACTTTGCCGACCAGAGCAAGGGCTGCCTGCGTGCTGTCATAGGCAGTTGCCAGGGCAGTCGACTTGGTGTCCGGGTCCATCATCCACCATTCGAAATTGTAGTTTGGACCTATGGCATAGGCGACGCCCCAATGCGCCATTGCGCAGTCAGGATCAAGGCTCAGGGCTTTCTGGAAGCACTCGATGGCCTGTTCGTGGTTGTAGGAATAGGTCCATACCAGACCGCGATCGAACCAAAGCTGCGCGTCGCTCGAACTGGTCGAGATTTTGCGCGAATACACGTCTACATCAAAGTAATCCATTCGATGTCTCCCTGAATGAATGGGTTGAAGATAGCAAAACCGGGTGATTCATTAATTCGGACGGTCAAAGGTTAACACATGGCGGGCCAAACGGAGCACGTTTTTGTCCGGGTCTTGAAGCCCGGATCAAGCATGCCGCAGGCACCACCTGCCGCCCCGCTGCCGCCCTATGCAGACGCGACCACATTCGCGTGGGTCCGCGTCAGCCCAGCCGGGTCATGATGCGCCTTGATATCTGCGAGACGCGCATAGGCAGCGCCGAACGCGCCTTTCGCGCGGCCTGTCTCATCCTCGGGCATGAAGTTCGAATAAACCGCGCCATTGGCATGCGTCTCCGTGCGGTCGAAGAACTCCCGGGCCCACGCAATGAAGCGGTCATCCTCGGCAGCGTCTTGCCAGCGCACGTGCACGTTCATCATGAAGGCAGCGGATCTGTGCGGATAACAGCACCAAAGATAGATCGCGACCGGGCGTCGGCAGTTTTAACGGCCTGTAGATAGATTCCCACCGCGAGGTCGACCAGCAGAACAGTCCGCAAGCCGGTCGGCCGCCCGTCTTGTCATGCTGCACAGTGCGCGAACGGCCGGATCGGTGAAGCTGCGTTGCAGCGGCGCAGCGCCCGGGAAACAGTCAGCGTCGACAATCGCGATCATGGGCTATGTCTGTTAACTGTGCATTGCACCAATTCATACGGAGCGCAGAAAGCGACACGATGGGCTCTGACCCGCCGTCCGCCGCAGGATGCACGAAGGTCCGCAGTGGGCCGTTTTGTTCTTCATACACCGCCCTGTTCGGCCTGATCAAACACCACCTCCGCCTGATACCCCCACGGCAATGCGGCACTTTCGGTAAGCTGCATGACCGTCACGGCCGCGACTTCCCGCTTATAGACCAGCCGCCTC
>NZ_JAIMIA010000218.1 GCF_019966495.1 Tateyamaria pelophila
GCCGCCGAACAAGCAAAGGGGCCTGGGCGCCCAGCTCAAAGAGCGACACCGGCTAACATCCAAGCTGATTGACGCGCCGCGACAATCAAAAACACAAAACCCTTGATCGCGATAGAAAACGACGGCATCGTCTCAAGTGTCGCGACCAAGGATTCTCATCCTGATTGACGCGCTCCTCGCATCCAGATTGTCGCGCTACAGTGGTGCATGTTTGGTGTGACGAAGTGGATCGCGCTATAGAGGTGTTCCTCGTTGTACCAGTTTGCGAAGGGTTTCACCCTCTCCTGCGCACCGGCCTTCGTGGCAAAACCCCTGTTAGGCCAAACCGGGCGATACTTGCAGGTGCGAAACACCGCTCGGAGAACGGGTTGTCGTTACTGACGCGCGTGCGTGGCATTCTGGGATGAAGTCCAGGGTGTCAGTTACATCCTCAGGCCTAATATCGGTGAATGCACCTCTGAACGCCTCAACATCATTCGTCTTCGCCAACCCCTAAAGGTAGAACTGATGAAGTTTGAAGGGGAAATATGCTGACAGAACACTCATCAACTACTATATCTTGTGGTCATACCGATTCCTCGATATGCCCACGGAAAGAACCATGATAGCAGCAGTCGACATACCAAATGGTACGCATAGTTGCGGCGGCACGTCCGGGTGTAGCTGATCCAATACGCGTCCCGATCAGGGGCGTTAGGGGGCTGGGCCGGGCAACTGATCCGGCTCCCGACGAGACAGGGTGGGGCGCGACTATAGTCCTTCCCATCCTACTACAGAGGCAGAGCGATCTGCCTTTGCTACACGGGGCGGGTGCGCTCGCCCCCGACGACGTTCAGGCCGCAGGCAAAAAAATACCGAGCGGTTAACAAATTGAGCCTGGACGGCGAAACTTGGCGGAGGGCTTCGGCTCTCCGTTTTTTCTTTTCAGACCTGCGCATGACTGACCCCGCGTCTATCCTTTCAAGCCCTTTGAGGCGGGCTTGGGGCGGATGACGCCGCAGATGCGCGCGCGCAGGTCGGACCAGGGAAAAGGTGCGTGCCGAGCCGACTTACGAAATATGGATGACGCCCAATTCGATTGGTGAAAGAGGTTGGCTTTACGTACCACACCTTCGTTTTGTGCGGTTCGCAGCCCACGGGGAACTCTTGTGGCCTTTGCGCGTTTTTCCATGATTTCAGTCAAGCAAGGGAGTGAACCGATGCCGACCACAACGGCGACATTCGACGACACAGCGATCAATGCTCTGGACAAGGTCCTGATCCGCAGCCTCGATGCTAGGGCGGGATTTCAAACGTTGGTGGAAAAGGCCGAACCGGAGTTCAGACCCGTCGCCGAGGAATTTTTGGCCCTGCACACCTCCCACGCCGAGCGGTTGAGCATCCTGTTGAAACGTCGTGGCTTGGAACCGGAGACCGACGGATCGTTCATGGCCAAGATTAATGAAGGCGTCGTGAGCATCCGCGCCCTGGTGGACGAGATCGACGAGGATGTGATGGACAATATCCGCAGCGGCGAAACGTTCATCGCATCAGCCTTCAAGGAGGCAATTGACGCGGTGCCGGTTGCATCGCGTGAACATGGCGACCTCATCGCGATGAAGGTTGACCTCGACACGCTGCTGGCACGGACAAGCCACTTGGATTGATTCCAGGCACATGCCTGTCGACAGGGGGCCTACGGGCCCCTTTATGTGTCGAGTTCCGCCGAGAAGGTCGCCAGCGTCTTTTTGTGGTCGGGATCCTCGATCTGAGCGTCAAGCGCGGCGATCAGGTATCTGACATGGGCCGTACACAGCGCATCGGTTTTTATATAGTTCAGCGATGCCCCGAAGCTTGACTGAAATACATCGTCGAAACTCAGGGATGACGTGTGGACGGCGTCGCAAACCTGATCACGTAGCCCGCCGTTGTGATTGGAGGCGGCAGTGACTGCGGCATGAAGCCAGTTCAGGCAGTTGATCGCCGTAAAAGGGTCGTTGACGCCGGGAGAGAGGGCGCGGGCGATCATTTCCACGAGCTGGGCGACAATGAACAAAAGATTGTGGTTTTCGGTCTGCGACTTTCCCAATGCAAAGCTGTTGCGCAATTCCGTGACACAATCGTCCGAAATGTCGGATCCCCAGATTTGCATTACGGTTGTGTACTCTGTCACGAACGCCCCGACCGGGCGGCAGACATCAATGATGAGCTCATGCTCGCGCGCAACGGATCTGAGTTGATCGGTGTTGAGGGTCTGAATGTAACCCGTTTTTTCAAGCGCGACGCTTTTGTCCGGATCACGATCGGGCAGTGCGACGGCTTCGCGGTCCTCGTCGCCCTGAGCGTCAATCACGGACTTGATGTCGGCGATCAACTTTTGGCCAAGAGATGCGGTGATGTTGGAAACGTTGATTGTTTCGGGAATGTGATGAACGAAGTAGATCACCGTGAAGATCGACACGAAGGTCAGTCCCAGGGCGATCATGATGGACAGGTGCGGCACAAACAGTTCGGTGCCTTCGCCGTTCGGACTTTGAATCGCGCGCGTGATCATCAACGCATAGACGAACGTCGCAATCAGTATCCCAAGGCTCCATTGATTGCCGCGGTCGCGCATGAAATTTCCGATCAGCCGCGGCCCGAAATTTCCAGAGGCAAAGGACACCGCGACGATCGTCATGGAAAACATGACGCCCGCAACACCAAATACCGATTGCGAAATGGTGGTCATCAGCGATCGGGCTCCATCGACCTGGGTGTCGCGCAAACCTTCCGGTATCTCAAATGGCAACAGATTTGGGTTCTGATCGAGGTACAGGCTGCACTGAGACAGGAAAACGGCAAGACACACCAGCGTACTTGGCAAAAACCAGTAGCTGGCCCGGATGTCTTGCAGCAGCTTAAAGAGAAACGCGCGCGATCCCATTGAACGGATTGGTATCCTCTGTGGCTGGGCAGCGACGTGCTGCCCGGAATTTGATCGTCTTGGTACCGGTGCAAATCATACAACGCTTTGCCGCGCTGTTCGGTGCCATTCAGTCCCACATTACATCATTAGCTTGCGCAGTGTTGTCTGGATACAGTGAAGGCTGCGGGATCGTCGGAAATGTATGGGCCGATCGTTTGCGGATCGGTGCGATTTGTCCGGCGCCAATGCGACCTTTCGCGCTTGCGCTGGCGGGCAAGAGGAAGGGCAGCACGAGCTTCTTTGGGCGGGGCGCCGTCTGCAGAATATAGTCGCGCTTCCACGGAACGATTACACGCTTTTTGCGTTTTGGTGCCATAAGTACGAACGGGTCGCGCAGAAAACTGCGATCTGTCGTTCGCAATAGGTGTAGGAGATTGGAATATGTTGGAAATTGGTGGCATCGGTGGGTTGATCATACTCGTTCTCGATATCTGGGCGATCGTATCGATTGTCGGATCCAGTGCATCGACGGGTAAGAAGGTCATCTGGACACTGTTGGTTCTGGTGTTGCCCGTTCTGGGTTTCGTCATCTGGTTCTTCGCAGGCCCGCGCAGTTCGGCCCGAAGCGTTTAAACAAGAGAAGACCTTCACGGACAGAGCAGGCCAACAGGCCTGCTTTTTCTTTGGGTTGTCGTGCAAATGGCCTGCTGCTGGCCGTTGGGTCGACATCCATGCGTGCGACAAGTGCAGCAGCGATCGTGTACAGAGCGGTGTAGGACAGCATCGTGGTTTGCGTTGGAGAAGCGCCAGTCAAAGCAAGACCAAATCTGGGTGCGAGTGGGTGAGTGATCTGCACAGTGTGCGCACGCAGCAGGCTTATGCGGAATGCCAGAACCTCAGCTCAATTGAACCGGTCGGGCGCATATCGGCACACCAAGTCAATTCTTGTTGTGCCCCATACTGACATCAATGCCTGGACAGCCACTCGTCAACTTCTTTTTCAGCGGCTTCCTCTGATTTGCCGTATTGTTCTTGAATCTTGCCAACCAGTTGCTTGCGGTTGCCGTCGATGACATCCAGGTCATCATTGGTCAACTTCCCCCAACGGGCTTGGGCTCCTCCCTTGAATTGTTCCCATTTGCCTTCGATCTGATCCCAATTCATGTGTCATCTCTCCTTGATTTGTCACGTGCCGCGCAACGGCGTGACACTTTATCCGACATTCCCCAAGTGGCCTGCCATCTGACGCGAAGATCGCCTGATCAGGCCTGCGGATCAAGTATCTTTTACCTC
>NZ_JAIMIA010000219.1 GCF_019966495.1 Tateyamaria pelophila
TGAGAATGACGGCGTCGTTAAACACCGCCATGATATGCCGCCTACTGCAGACCATCACCAACTTTCGGGCATAACTCGTGTGGTGTCGCTATGAAGCACTCTCGACCTCACATCTCGAAGCAGTAGGCCGATACCCTAAACTCTCGAATTTCGCGAAATTCATTTGAAATGTTCTTTTATCCATTGCATTGCTTTAGGAAAATACAAGGCACTTGTTAGAAAGTTGACCTCTTATGTCTCGCTCTTGATGACTTCGGGTCTGGATCAATGGCAGAATCCGGCGATCGACGCGGCGACACAGGTCTCTGACTTTGATTTTCGTAGGGTCAGGAAGGAACCGTTCAGCGTTTACCTCGTCGTGCAGCCGTTGATGGTCAAACCTCTGGCGCCCCTGATCCGGCTCTTCTTCTCCGACCTACTTGCGTCTTTGCAGGACAAAGAACCAGGTCCAGACGAACCATGGCCGGTTATGATCATGCTCGATGAATTCAACCGCCTTGGGAAAATGCCAATTGTGGTTGAGAGCATCGAGACTTTGCGGTCCTACAAAGGGCATTTGGCTATCGTTACCCAGACGATCCCGGCGTTGGATGAAATCTATGGGGAGAACACCCGCCGCGCCCTGCAGGGCAACGCGGGCGTGAAACTCTATCTTATACCAAGCGGCGTGAATGCTGACTCACGGGGGATCCATCGGAAACCGAAAATGGGCTCAAGGGTTCTGATCAATGCAGGTTGGTATTACGCCATCGGATGAAAAGACGGTCGAGGAATTGAGCAAGGGCTATCCTGTACCCAGAACGGTTCGACAAGTGATCCGTTTCAACAGCATGGGCTGAGCCTCATACACAGAGTTTCGGATACTCCCGTTGTAGTTGGACCAATTCTTGGTTTTGCAGGTCTTCGGTTTCCATTGGGCAACTCATGCAACAAAGCCCGTCAGACACCCGAAGCCACAAACTCTACTATCGAAATGGTACGAACGTTGAAATGTCGCCGCCGGTGACAACCTCACCCTCACAGACCAGCCATGCATGTGCGTCCATCTTGCCGCCGGGCAATTTGCGGGACCCGAGGCGAATTGTTGAGGGGACACCTTGGCGCTTCAACCAGTTTTGTCCTGCTTTTGTCTGAACCAAACAGTCTGATCGCCAAGGCACCATTTTAGCGGCCCTTGGGATGGCCCAGGTGACACGCGCGATGAGTGTGGCCGTGTTGGTGGGTAAAGCGAGGCCTGAAGGAGGCGCCGTTCGTGACGACGGGTCTTGTTGAATTTCAGCGGCTTTGAGGTGCGGTAATTGGCGGCGCGCATGCCCTAATGCCAAGACGGCACGGCACAGGTCTGTCCATTCTTGACAGCTGAGTTTGTACAGTTTGGCGATCAAAGAAGAGGGGGAGCCTTCTTTTGCCATGTCAAGCCTGTTGGATGAGGTCATGTTCGGCGAGTTGTTCGAGAAACCCGGTAACTTCGCTCTCAACACTGTCAGGCGCGCCGGCGAAGGTCGCGCGTACATGGGTACAGACATCAGCTGGTGATTGGCCGCCGGCTTGGCCCAATTGATCCCAAACCTCGGTGCCGACAGCGTCCAGCCCGAAATAAGTCCCGCTGACGATATGCAAAATGACTGTTTCCTCTCCCATACGGCTTTCGATCGCGTCGGGGCTTGGGACATAAGCCGTTGCAGTGTCCAATTTGGTCGTCATGTGTCCACCTAGCTCCTTTGATTAGTTGTACCGAGCGCTCAGTTTCGCCACGTGGTTCAGTGCTTTGCTCTTAGTCTCGAACTGTTGCGGGAATTTTGCAGACAGCTGGTCTGCAACTGTATTGAGATCTGTTTGGCCATCAAACAGAGACAGGCAAAAGACGTCAATTTTTTGCTTGATGTGTTGCGGTGGGCAGAAAGACGCGGCGCGGGGTGCCAGAGTTTCAGGACTGATAATATCTGCCTTGAAGCTGGATTGTCGGAAAGCTTGCGCCTGCCCATCGGTATCGGTCGCGCGAAAGTTCCAACTCCAGACGTAACTACCATCAATGAAGTTGGCCGAGATATCAGCTGTCGCTGTCATGCCTTCAGCGAGCGACACAGGGCGTTCAAAGGGAAAGAAGGCCTGACCGTAAATTTGTTCTGGCGCGCCGGGGGCATTGCTATAGCCGACGCCCGGTAGAAGCTCAGTTTCGAACCAAATCAAGATGCCATGTGTTGTGCCAGTGCGCGTGGCCTCAAACGTCAGGGACGCCCGGTGGTTTGTATCCTCGATCGTGCGGTAATCCAGCGTTGCGAAACGTTGGGTCGATGATATCAACGCTTCGGGCTGCATGTATGTGCGCGACCACCTATTTGCGACATAGATGTGCGCGGCCGACATATCGAGACCGTAAGGTTTATCCAACCAAGGGCCGACATGCTTGGTGTACACCTCGGGCGCTTCAACCAGAGCGCCGTAAATATGGTCGACACCCGGAATTTGCACACCGCCGTGCTTCAGCAGACGTTTGCGGACATCTTTTATCGTTGGGATGTGATGTTCAAATAGCGGAATGACGCCCCGGATGTCAGAGATCACCACATCAGCCTTTTCATCCGTAGACCAGTTTTGCGACATGTCACGAACAAAGGTGATGCGGTCCGCAAACCCATTGTCCTGTGCAGCGAGTTTGGCGATGTGAATGGACGGATCAGGTTCAATCACAACCACATGCCCCGCGCCATATTTGCAGGCCAGCAATGCGAAATGTCCCGGCCCAGCCCCTAAATCAATGACACGGCATCCGGGTGTAATGGCCTGTTTGAGGGCCTTCGCATATTCACCTTGCCTTGGTTCGCAGGTGATCATTTCGCCATAACTGTTCAGACTGTAGCCGGAGGGACTCATGCGGTGCTTTCTTCAAGATGTTTTAGGCCAATTGTTTTAAAGATCAGGGCGTGGACTTTCGGCAGCGCATCGAAATCGCGCGGATAGTGTAGGTTATAGACGGGAATGCGGCTCGCAACTTCTGTTGCTTTGATGAAGCGGCGCTTTGCTTCTGGGGGGTCTGCGGGATTGAGAGCAAAGCTGTTGGCGATAAGGGCCATGCACGCCTCTGTATAAGTGAGACGTGAGACTCTGATCTCGTCTGCCGGGTCGGCCAGACAGAACAAGGCGGCCAGCGGTGCGCTGGTTGGACCAGGAGTAAAGGCCACATGGCGTTTGTCAGTGTAATCAGCCACGGGTCTCGTCGACTTTATATCCTGAAACATCTGGTCGATGGAATCGGGGAATAGCCTGAGGCTGGGGTAGAGACGTTCGGCGTGATAGGTTTGGCTGCCCTCACGTAGAAGCGCTGCATCGTCGGACATCAATGTTAGACCACGATGATGTAGGCTGGCCGTCATCGTAGATTTGCCGAACCCTGATGGCCCCATGAAACCAAGCGCCTTCTCTGAACAACCGACCATTCCGCAGTGAAGAACGAAGTGCCCACCATGAGCCAAGAGCCGCGGCGCTATTAGATCGGCTAAGACATGCTTCATTGTCTCGGGTGACGGCTTTACCTCGTAGCAAAGCGCATAGGTCAGCTCGTCTGGGTCTGTTAATAGAGCCACACTTGGCAAACCTGACGCCAGTTTTTGCGGAAATGTTATGCAATAGTTCAAATCACGCGGGTTTACATCCGGCAACCTCGTCCAGTTTTCGACAAAACTATCGCAATCTGTGGTCTTGTATGCTGAGTTCACTCAAGTTATCTCAAACGGCCAGAGAATAAGTTAAGGCCTTTTAAGGGGTTCGTTATTATCCGCTTTTCCGGCAGCGGATTCACTAGCCTTACCAGATCCAGATGCGGTCAGGCTAACCATGTCGCCGTAGAATGAGAATGTCAGTTTTGGCCTAGCATATACAGGTTTAACAATCGAATCACGCTTAGCGGACATTGTGCACTCCTTAGGCTCAAGTTTCAAATGCAACACCAAGAGCCCGTTGGGCATAGGATGTTGCGATGGACATACGAAGCAAGCACCTCAGTAGCGAGGAACGTGGCGTGATATTAGCCGAGCATAATCGAGGCAGCAGCCAACGGTCAATCGGCGATCTTTTGGATCGACCAGCGAGCATGATCTGCCGCGAGCTTACGCGGGGTCGGCAGGAAGACGGGACCTATTGCCCGCAGACGGCTCGGCGTGCCTATGATA